>JBHIWE010000166.1:0-10090 GCA_041987645.1 Acidovorax sp.
AGGCCGCACGCGGGCGCGACCACCATGCCCGCATCGACATTGATTTGGCCGACGCCTATGCCGGCGCCACGCGCGCCATGCACCTGCGCAGCGCCCAGCTGGACGGCGAAGGCCGCGTGCAGCCCACCGAGCGCACGCTGGAGGTGCGCATTCCCCAGGGCGTGAAGGAGGGCCAGCTGATCCGACTGGCCGGCTACGGCGCGCCGGGCGGCGAGGGCATGTCCGCGGGCGACCTCTACCTCGAAGTGCATTTCAACCCCGATGCGCGCTGGCAGGTCGAAGGCCGCGACGTGACGCAGACCCTGCGCGTGGCCCCGTGGGAGGCCGCGCTCGGCGGCGACGTGGACGTGACCACGCCCGCGGGCGGCACGCTGCAGGTCACCGTGCCGGCCGGCTCGCGCCCGGGCCGCAAGCTGCGCCTGAAGGGCCGGGGCATTCCCGGCAACCCCGCGGGCGACATGTATCTGGTGCTCGACATCGTCTGGCCGCCGGCCGACACGCCGCGCGCCCGCGAACTCTATGCCGCCATGGCGCGCGACCTGGCCTTCGATCCGCGTGCCGACGCCAACCCCACACCTCGGAGCTGATGCCATGAGCCGTGAAACCTCTTCCTCCGTCACCGGGGTGCTGCTGGACGACGACACCCTGGGCCTGCACGACTTCGCCCACACCTGCGCGGTGGAGCCGCACTGGGTGATCGAGCGCGTGGAGTCCGGCCTGCTCGAGTTGTCCGCGCAGGGCGACGGCGTGGACCGCGTGCAGTGGCGCTTCGCCAGCACCCACGTGGTGCGCGCCCGGCGCATGGCCTTCGTCGAGCGCACGATGGACGCCAACCCCGAGCTCGCCGCGCTGGTCGCCGATCTCGAAGAAGAGATCGCGCGGCTGCGGCGGCGGCTGGGGGATTGTTCTACGCCACCCGGTCGCGGGCGTGGCTGACGGCAGTGCGCAGCGCCATCCGGTAGCTGTCCACGCCGAACCCCGCGATCTGTCCCTGCACGATCTCGGCGAACACGGAGTGGTGCCGGAACGGCTCGCGCGCGTGAATGTTGGACATGTGCAGCTCGACGATGGGGCAGGTCAGGATGGCGAGCGCGTCGCGGATGCCGTAGCTGTAATGCGTCCAGGCCCCGGCGTTCAGCATCACGCCATCGAGTCCGTCGAAGTAGGCCTGGTGGATGCGCTCGCACATCGCGCCTTCGTAGTTGGTCTGGAAGCTTTCCACCTCCACGCCCAATTCGCCCGCCAGATCCCGCAACTGGCCGTCGATCTGCTCCAGCGTGATCGTGCCGTACTGCTTCGGGTCGCGCTTGCCGAACATGTTGTGGTTGATGCCGTGCAGCATGAGGAATTTCATGGCTCTGTCTCCCTGAGAGGCCCCGTGCTCAGCGCAGCGGCACGGTCAGCTTGGCGATGACGGCGGTTGTGTCGGGCCGCACGCCGCGCCACCAGTCGAAGGCCTCGGCCGCCTGTTCCACCAGCATGCCCACGCCGTCCGCCAGCCGCTGCACGCCGGCTTGCTGCGCCAGGCGCAGGAAGGGCGTCAGGCCCTTGCCGTAGGCCAGCTCGTAGGCCAGGCCTTCCGGCGCGAACACCGTGGCCGGCACGGGCGGCTGTTCGCCGCGCAGGCTGGCCGAGGTGGCGTTGAAGACGATGTCGAAGCGCTCGCCCTGCAGATCGTCATAGCCGCAGCCGCGCAGCGCCCCGTGGGCCTGCAGCTCGTGCGCCAGCGCCTGGGCCTTCTCGACCGTGCGGTTGGCGATGACCAGCTCGGCGGGCGCCTGCTCCAGGAAAGGCAGCAGCGCGCCGCGCGTGGCGCCGCCCGCGCCCAGAATGAGCACGCGCTGGCCACGCAGGGCGAAGCCCAGGTTGCCCACCACGTCGCGCGTCAGGCCCACGCCGTCGAAGTTCTCGGCCAGCACGCGCTCGCCCTCGAACTTCAGCGCGTTCACGGCCCCCGCCAGGCTGGCGCGCGCCGAGCGCTCGGTGGCCCAGGCGAAGGCGTCCATCTTGAAGGGGGCGGTGACGTTCATGCCGCGGCCGCCTGCGGCGCGGAAGGCCGCCGCATCTTCGACGAAGCCGCCCACACGGCCTTCGATGGCGGTGTAGACGATGTCCTGGCCGGTCGCCTCGGCGAACATGCCGTGGATCAGCGGCGACTTGGTATGGCCGATGGGGTTGCCGATGACGGCGTAGGGGTCGCTCATTGCTTCATCTCCTGTGTGTAGAGCACGCCGTCGGCCTGCATCTGGGCGATTTCCTCGGTGCTGTAGCCCAGCGCCGCGGCGATCTCCGCGTTGTGCTGGCCCAGGTCCGGCGCGACCTGGCGGATGGTGGTGTCGCACCCCGAGAACCTGAAGGGCAGGTTGGGCAGGCGGATCTTGCCGAGGACGGGATGGTCCTGTTCCACCACCATGCCGCGCGCTTGGATCTGCGGGTCGGCCAGCACCTCGTCGATCCGCTGCACCTTGGCGCAGGGCACGTCGATGCCGTCCAGCAGCGCCAGCACCTCGGCCACCTGCCGCGCCGCGACCCAGGGCTGGACCACGGCCAGGATCTCCAGACGATGGGTGTTGCGGCCGGTGGACGTGTGAAAGCGCGCATCCGCGCCGAAACCGGCGGGTCCGCCATGCGCTTCGACCATCGCCGCGAAGCGCTTCCAGGCGTCGTCCACCTGCGCGGCGATCACCAGGTCGCCATCGCCCGCGCGGAACACCCCGTAGAGCGTGGAGGTGGGCATGTCGTGCCCCGTCTGCTCGGGCAGCACCCTGCCGCCCGAGAGGGTGTAGCACTGCACGGCGTACTCGTGCATGGACACCAGCGTGTCGTAGAGCGCCATGTCGATGTGCTGGCCCCGGCCGCTCTTCACACGGCCCAGCAGGGCGGCGTTGATGGCCGCCACCGCATGGATGCCGGTGTACATGTCGCCCAGCGAGATGCGCAGCAGCGGCGGCGCCTCGCCCGGCGTGCCCACCATCTGCATGATGCCGCTCTTGGCCTCCGCGATCAGGCCGAAGCCTGCGCGGTGCGCGTCGGGGCCCGTGTGGCCGTAGGCGGAGATGGAGCAGTACACCAGGCCGGGGTTGCGCTGGCTCAGCTCGGCATAGCCCAGGCCCAATTTATCCAGCGCACCAGGGCGGTAGTTCTCGATGAAGACGTCGGCGCTGTCCACGAGCTTGTGCATCAGCGCCTTGCCGCGCGGGTCCTTGGTGTTGACCGACAGTCCCTGCTTGCCCATGTTGAGCTGCAGGAAGTAGCCCGAATACGCGTCGTCCTCGCCCACGAACCAGGCGTGGTGGCGGCCCGCGTCGCCGGTGACCGGGCGCTCGACCTTGATAACCTCGGCGCCCAGGCCCGCCAGGCAGCGGCCCACGTAGGGGCCGGCCAGGAAGTGCGAATAGTCGATGACGCGGATGCCTGCCAGCGGCAGCGGCTGGGCGTTGTTCGGGGCCGCGCTCATGCGGGCCTCCGCGGAATCATCAGGCGGTGTTCGCCCTTCTGCACGACCTCGCCGTGCTGGTTGACCAGTTCGGAGGGCAGGATGACGATGCCCCAGCCCGGCCGGCTCTTCGATGCGCGCAGCCCGGTGACCGTGAAGCGCACATGCAGCCGGTCGTTGATCTTGATGGGCAGCAGGAAGTCCCAGGTCCAGCCCAGCGACATGCCGGGCAGGAAGCGGTATTCGCTGCGCGTCTTCAGGCCGTCGGCGATCGAGAGACCGAACAAGCCGTGCGCCACACGGGTGCCGAACGGCGTGGTCTTGGCGTAGTCCTCGTCGATGTGGACCGGCGTGTAGTCGCCGGTCAGCTCGGCATAGGCATTGATGCGGGCCTCGGTCACTTCGTATTCGGGGCTGGTGCAGGTGTCGCCCTCGCGGGCGTCGTCCCAGTACTTCTCGGGCGTGTCGAAGTGCAGGGGAGGCGGGGTCAGTTGCATGTTGTCGTGTCTCCGGTTGTCGTTGTCTGTCAGCCGCGCGGCTTCACGGCCAGGGCCTGCGCCACGCTGCCGGGGGCGGCCTGGATCAGTTCGACGGCCAGGCCGTCGGGCAGCTGAAGCCAGTTGCGGCCCTGCGGCAGCGCCTTCACGCCCCAGGGCGCGGCGGCGGCCAGGGCGGCCTCCAGGTCGTCCACCATCACGCCCAGGTGGGCCAGCCAGCCGGCGTCGTTGCTGGGCGGCGCCTGGAAACCGGGCGTCGCCATCAGCTGCAGGCCGCCCAGCGTCCAGTACTGGCGCGGGTCGTCGATGGGGCCGTCGATCTCGCGCACGTCCATGCCCAGCACTTCGTAGAAGAAGCGGATGTGCCAGTGGATGTCGCGCACACGGATAGCGACGTGCTCGACGTAGGCCCGGGTGGGCGGGGTGAAGGGGGTGGTGGTCATGTTGGGTGTCTCCTGGTCGGTGCTTGGGGCGCGCTCAGCGGGGCTGGCGTGCGCGCTCGATGCCCTTGACGCACGCCACCAGCGTGGCATTGACGGGGGTGGGAACGCCGCAGCGCTGGCCCCAGCGCACGACGGCGCCGTTGATGAAGTCGATCTCGGTGATGGAGCCCTTTTCCAGGCTCTGCAGCATCGAGGTCTTGAAGTCCTCGGGCAGGCCGGCGGCGGCCTTGGCCCAGGGGGCTTTCGGGTCGGTGTAGGAAAGCGGCACGCCGCTGGCGCGGGCCACGTCCATCGCCTCCTGCACAGCGGCCACGGCGGCGGTCTCGATCTCGGCAATGGCGTACAGCGGACCGTAGGGCAGGCCCGTGATGCTGCTGACGGCGCCCGTGGCCACGTTGATCAGCAGCTTGTCCCAGATCGTGCCCATGATGTTCGTGCTGACCGTGGTGCGCAGGCCGGCCGCCTCGAAGGTGGCGGCGATGTGGCGGATGCGCGCGCTGTCGCCGCCGTCCAGCTCGCCGATCAGCGTCTCCTTGCCCTCGGTGCCGCTGATGATGTGGCCGGGCGCCAGCATCACGCCGCCCACATAGGTCTTGCCGGCGACCACGCGCTCACGGCCTACCGCGTCGGCCAGGATGTCCTCGTGCCCCAGCCCGTTCTGCAGCGACAGGACGACCGTATCGGGGCCGATCAGCGGCGTCGCCGCGCGGATCGCCTCCTGCGTGTGGAACGACTTGACGAGCACGATGACCAGTTCGGCCGGTGCGAGCGCCGCGCAGTCCCGCTCGGCGCGCACCGCGACGCAGCGCTCGCCGGTCGGCCCCCGCATGCGCAGCCCGTGGGCGCGGATCGCGTCCACATGGGCCGGGTTGCGGTTGATGAGCACCACGTCGTTGCCGGCCTCTGCCAGCGCCCCCCCGATAGCGCAACCCAATGCGCCGGCGCCCAGCACTGCGATCTTCATCAAATGCATCTCCTGTGAATGGGCACCATTCTTGGCGTTGCATTTCATGTGGTAAATCGCATGGGTCACATACACTCCATGTCGATTCAACATGATGCTGCCGGAGGCCCCCATGCCCGACCTTCCCCTGCTGGACGGCAGGCAATTGCAGTTGATGGACCTGCTCTACAGCACCGGCAGCGTTACGCGCACCGCCGAAGCGCTGGGCCAGACCCAGCCCACGGTCAGCATCTGGCTGGCCCGGCTGCGCACGCAGCTGGGCGATCCGCTCTTCGTGCGCACCCCGCAGGGCATGCTGCCCACGCCGCGCGTGGAGGCCATGATCGCGACCGTGCGCAGCGTGCTGCAGGGGCTGCGGTGCATCGCCGAATCGCAGTCGGTATTCGACCCCGCGACCATGCCGCGGAGCTTCCGCATCTTCATGACCGATGCGAGCCACATCACTCTGCTGCCGCGCCTCTTCTCGCAGGTGCGCGCCCTGGCGCCCGGCGTGTCGCTGGAGGCAGCGCCCATCCACGCCGGCATGGGCGCGGAACTGGAATCGGGCGCCGCGGATCTGGCGCTGGGCTTCATCCCCACGCTGGATGCGGGCTTCTATCAGCAAGCCCTCTATGACCAGGACTGGGTTTGCCTGGCGCATCCTGACCACCCCCGCATCCGCCCTGGCGTCTTCGGCCTGGACGACTACAGCCGCGAGGCGCATGCCGGCATCGTTTACGGCACGGGGGCCCAGCTGCTCGACGCCACCATCCGCCGCCTGGGCGTCGAGCGCCGCCTGGCGCTGAGCCTCCCCGGCTTCCTCGGGTTGCCGGCGATTCTCTCCACCACCGACCTGATCGCTACGCTGCCCCGCCACATCGGCGAAACCCTGGCGGCCATCGGCGGCCTGCAGGTGCTGGACTGCCCGGTCCCCATTCCGGGCTTCCAGGTCCGGCAGCACTGGCATGCGCGGTTCCATCAGGATCCTGGCAACCGCTGGCTGCGGGGTGTCTGTTCCAGGCTTTTTCTCCGTTCATCTGAGGGAGCCCAGCCAGGCCGTACAGGGGACTGACGGCGCTACTGCGTGGCATCGCTGCTTTCTGATGAAACTATCTGCATGCGCACGCCCGCTCTCGGCCCAGCGGTAACCGATCCGGTGGTCAGTCAATAGACTGGCCGCCCCAGCCATTTGCTCGCCCGCGATATCCCGTAATTCACCAGGCAATACAGCCCCGCCACCACGAGATACACCGGCACCAGCGAGTGGTAGTTCGCGATGAGCACCTTGGCGTTCTGCATCAGTTCGCCATAGGTCACGACATAGCCGAAGGTGGTGTCTTTCACCACGATGACCAGTTGCGCGACCAGGGCCGGGACGATGTAGCGCAGGGCCTGGGGGAAGACGATGCTGAAGAAGACCTGGGTTTCGGTGAGCCCCAGGCTGCGGGCGGCGTCGGTCTGCCCGCGGGGGACGGCGAGCACGCCGGCGCGATAGACCTCGGCCACCACCGCAGCGGTGCTCAGGGCGATGGGCAAGGTCAGCATCCAGTAGGTGCTGAGCTTTATGCCGGTCGAGGGCAGCACCAGAAAACACAGGTAGATGAGCAGCAGCGTCGGCGTGCCGCGCAGGAATTCGATGGCCGCGATGCTGGGCCAGCGCAGGATGCGGGGCCGCGCCAGGCGCCCGGCCATCAGCACCAGGCCCAGGGCCAGGGCGATGGCGGCGCCCATCGCCGCTGACTGCAGTGTGCCGAGCAGGCCCTTGGCGAGGAAGGCCCAGGTCGTGGGCCAGGCGAAGAATTGCCAGAGCCGGCCTTCCAGTTGCCCGGCGGAATGAAAGCGGTAGGCGATGCCGGCGGCCAGCAGGAGCAGCAGGCCCGCTGCGATCACGCTGACCACCTGGGTGATGGTGCGTGCCCGGGGGCTGGGCGTGCCGAACAAGGTGTCTTCCAGCGATCGGCTCATCGCAGTATGCGCACTTTGTTGTCCAGCATGGCGCCGGCCCAGGCGATGAGCAGGCCGGTCGCCACATACATCGCGGCGGCCACGGCGAATGCGGCCATGCCGGCGGCGGAGTCGTTGGCGAGCTTGGAGACGAGCGCGGTCAGCTCCCGGCCCGGCATGGGCACCTGCGATGCGAGCGAGGTGGACAGCATCAGCGCGATGAGCAGCGAGGTCATCGGCTGCACCACCGAGCGCAGCGCCTGCGGCAGCACGACCGAATAGATGATCCGCGCGGGCCGCATGCCCAGGCTGAGCGCGGCCTCGATCTGGCCGCTGGGGATGGTGTTGATGCCCGCGCGCAGGTAGTCGGCCGTGAAGGCGGAGCAGACCAGGACCAGCGTGAGGATCACGCTGGGCTCGTAGTCGATCACGAATTCGAGATCGGGCAGTGCGAACACGATGAAGATCAGCAGCGCCACGCTGGGGATGTTGCGGAAGACCTCGACGTAGAACGTGAGAAAGCCGCGCAGCGGGGGCAGCGGAAAGAGCCGCAGCGCCGCCACGGCCACGCCCAGCACGACGCCGGGCACGAACGACAGCGCGGTGAGCTTCCACGTCAGCAAAAGGGCCTGCCAGAAGGCAGGCCCATGGTCGGCGAGGAGCCTGGAGATGTTGTCGCCCATCGTTCCGTTCGGTCAGGTCAGGGCAGGGCGGGCGGCGTCGGCACGGCCGTGCTGCCGGTGCGCTGGCCGATGGAGATGGTCCAGAGCTTGGCCCAGGTGCCGTCGGACTCGATCTTCTTCAGGAAGGCGTTGACGAAGGCCACGCCGTCGGAGCCCTTGCGCAGGCCGATGCCGTAGGGGTCTTGCGCGCCGAAGGGCGTGCCCGCGAGCTTGGCGTCGCCGGTGCCCAGGCTCAGGGTGTTGAGCAGCAGGGTGTAGTCGGTCACGTAGGCGTCAACGCGGCCCTGGCGCAGCGAATCGAGCGCTTCTTGGTGCGTCTGGAATTCCTGCACCGTGCTCTTGGGCGCGAACTGCGCGAGGATCGCCGGACCCGTGGAGCCGGCCTGCGTGGCGACCTTCTTGCCGGCCAGGTCGTTGTACGACTGGATGGACTTGTTGTTCGCCTTGACTAGCACTCCGGCCTGCGAGGTGTAGTAGGGGCCTGCGAACGAGATCTTCTCGGCGCGGGAGGGCGTGATGGAGTAGGTGGCCACGACCAGGTCCACCTGATCGTTGATGAGCACCTGTTCTCGCGTGGACGAGTTCACCTGCGTGAACTGGATCTTGGCGCCGTCGCCCAGGATGTAGCGCGCGAGGAGCTGCGACAGGCCCGCGTCGAAGCCGCGCATCTTGCCGTCCTTTTCGTTGAGCAGCGAGAACAGGTTCGAGGTCTGCGTGCCGCCCAGGCGCAGCGTGCCCGCCTGCTTGATCTTGGTGGCCCACGGGCTGGCTGCGATGGCTTCGGCCGTGGCGACGGGACCTTTGGCTACCAGGGCGTCGAACGCGGCAGCATCGATGGGGACGCCTTGTGCGAAGAGCGATCCGCTGCCCGCCAGCGCCAGCGTCGCCACGGCGGATTTCAGAACGGTTTTGATGGGCACGTGGTCCTCCTGGATGGTGATGTGTTGATTCGGGCAATGTATAGCACTGCCATAGGCCTGCCGATGTGGGTGAATGGCTGCAATTGGTGCGCAGCGGCCGCCCGCTAGCCCTGCTTGCCGGCCTCTACCAGCTTCACCAGCACCCAGAGCGCCTGGTTCACCGGCGTCGCTACCCCCAGCGCCTTGCCGCGCTGCACCACGTAGCCGTTGAGATGGTCGATCTCGCTGGGCTTGCGCCGTGCCAGGTCCTGCGCGGTGGACGACAGTTGCCCCGGCATGGTCGCTGCGATGCCCCGCACGGCGGCGCGCACGTCACCCGGAATGCGGATGCCGTCAGCCTCCGCTACGGCCAGGCATTCGGCCACCAGGTCTTCGATCACATCGGCCACGCCGCTTGTCTGCACCAGCCGGCCGTAGGGCTGCTGCGAGAGCGCCGAGAGGGCGTTGTAGGCGCAGTTGATGACCAACTTGGCCCAGAGCGCGCCGCGCACGTTGCCTGACACTTCGGTGGCGATGCCGGCCGCGCTGAACTGCTGCGCAACGGTGGCGCTGGCGGGCGAGGGCGCGATCACCAGCTCACCCCGGCCGTGGTGCCGCACGTGGCCGGGACCGGCCATTTCGGTGGCGACATAGACCACGGCGGCGGCCACGGCGTGCGCATCGCCCAGAACGGCGCGCACGCGCTCGTCGTTGTCCACGCCGTTCTGCAGCGTGAGCACCAGGGCGCCGGGCGCGAGATGCGGGCGGATCTGGCGGGCGGCGTCTTCGGTGTCGGTGGATTTGACGCAGAACAGCACGACGTCGGCGCCGCGCACCGCGGCGGGGGCGGTGTCGGCCGCCATGGGCACGTATTCGTTCAGCGCGGCGGTCTGCAGCCGCAGGCCGTGCGCACGGATGGCTTCGATGTGCGCCTGCCGGCCGATCAGCGTGACCGCATGGCCGGCCCGCGCCAGCAGGGCGCCGAAGTAGCAGCCGACGGCGCCGGCGCCCATCACGGCGATGCGCAGCAGCGGCGGGGCGGTGGTTGCGGTGGTGGCTGCGACGGGGGTGGCGGGCTGCGGTGCGGTCATGGGGCGCTTCTCCTCAAGGGCGGCCAGGATCGTACGACGGAGCGGGGTGCATTGCAGTGCGGCCGGTTGGCGCCGGGAGGCCGGGGCACCCCTGTGGGCGTTGCGCCGGGCTTATGAAAGAATTCCTTTCGGCTCTTCATGCCCCTCGCCCCTC
>JBHIWE010000167.1:0-10038 GCA_041987645.1 Acidovorax sp.
ACATCTCGACGCGCTCTTCCAGCACGTCCAGAAGCCCCGGGCCCTGCGGCAGACCGAGCATGCGCAGCACCGACGGCCGGGCGACGTCGGCATCGACCAGCATGACGGTGTTGTCCAGCTCGGCGGCGATGCTGAGTGCCAGGTTGATGGACGTGAAGCTCTTGCCCTCGCCGGCCAGCGCACTCGTGACCATCATCAGGTTGGCGTGGTTGATGGTGGCCGCGCCCTTGCCCATGGCGTTCTTGATGAGCGGACGCTTGATGACGCGGTACTGGTCGCCGGTCTGCGAACGCGGCGTGTGGGGCATCAGGAAACCCTGGGCGGCCAGGGCCACCACGTCGAGCTCGACACGCTTGGACGACGGGTGATGGCCGTCTTCCTGCAGCGACAGCCCCACCGCGGGCGCTGCAACAGGCGCAGCAGCAGCCGCCTGCACAGCCGGCGCCGGGGCCACGGGAGGCATGGCGTTGTCAGGCGCCGGCTGGCCTTGCTCATCGCCCGGCAGCACCACGCCCGCCTGGCGCAGTTGCTCCAGGCGCTGGGCGGCTTGTTCAATCAGGCTCGTCATGTCACACCACCTGCCGGCTCAGTTGCACAGCCAACACCGTCAATGCGACGGCAAACATCACCAGCAAGCCCCCGGCTCCGGCAGAGAAACGAATCAGGTCCACACGCTGGCGCGCGCGGTCGGCATCCGTGACCAGCCGCGTCACCACGCCCAGGATGGGCAGCTCGACGCGAGAGCGCAGGTCGTTGGCGTCGTGGAACACCGGGCGCAGCTGGCTGGCAGCGAAGGTCGTGAACACACCGATACCCAGGGCCGCGGCCATCGCACCGGCCAGCAGCAGCAGGCGGTTCGGCGCCACGGGCTTCGGGTTGGCGCGCGGCGGGTCGATCACGCGGAAGTCGGCCACGCCGGAAGCCACGTCGAGATCGCCCGAGATGGAGGCCTGTTCACGGCGCTGCACCAGCTCTTCGTAGTTGCGCTTGTGGATGTTGTAGTCGCGGTTGAGCTGGGCGGCTTCGGCTTCGAGCTGCGGCGCCGTCTTCAGCGCTGACAGCGCCTGGGCGTAGCGAGCCGTGTATTCGTCGACCCGGGCCTTCAACGAGGCCACCTGCACTTCAGTGGTGGCCAGAATGCGCACCAGCTCCTGCACGGCGGGCGAACCGCTTTGCTGACCAATGGTGACACTGGGCGTGTTCATCGCCTGCTTGCGCAGCTCGACCAGCTCCTTCTTGCGCTGCTCTTCCAGGTCCTTGATGAGCTTGCGGGTGCTGATGATGTCGGGGTGCTGCTCGGTGTAGCGCTGCAGCAGCCCATCGAGATTGCGTCGCAGGTCAGCCAGACGGGCGTCGAGCTCAGGCGTGGCGATGCTCGCCGTGGACTCCTGCAACAGACTTTGCGTCGTGGTCTGCGCACCGCCACGGGCCTTCTCGGCTTCCAACTGAACCTTGGCCGCATCGCGGGCGTTGACGGCCTCGCGGTACTCCAGGCGGGCTCGCTCAAGCTGGCCACTCAATTCCGAGATGCGTGCGGCGGCATCCTTGCCGTCGCCGGACATATTGGCCAAGTTCTTGAGACGGAACTCCTTCAGCCGGCCTTCCGCTTCCTCGAGCTTGGCCTCGTAGGTCTTGATCTGCTCGTTGATGAAGGTCGTGGCCGTCGCACTGCCGACGCGCGTCTGCCCCAGGCTGGACTCCACGAAGATGGAAACCAGGGCCTGCACCACTCGCTTGGCCGTCTCGGGGTTGCTGTCCCGGTAGCCGAGGATGTAGAGATTGTCGCGACCGACACTCTGGATGGAGAGGTTGGCCGTGACGGTCTCGATGGTCGCTTCCTGCTGGGCCTTGGACTGATTCTTCAGATCCAGGTCGGCCATGCGCACCAGCTTCTCGACGTTGGGCCGGCTGATCAGCGTGCGGCTGAGCATCGTGACCTGCTGCTCGACGTTCGGCTGCACGGCCAGGCCGGACATCAGCGGCTTCAGGATCGATTGCGTGTCGACGTAGATGCGCGCGCTGGCCTCGTAACGGTCAGGCAGCACGAACACCACGACAGCTCCCACCACGCCGGCCACCCAAGCGACAGCCAGGCCCACCCAGCGGTACTTCCACATCCGCCGAACGATGTTCAGAAGCTGACCAATCAGCAAATCCATCGAGAACAGTCCCTGTTAATGCAAAGCAGCCACGGCACGCATGAACTCGCGTGCCCGCAAGATCAGAACAGGCTCTGCGGAATGATGAGGATGTCGCCGGGGCGCATGTCGACATTCGCCGACACGTCGCCGCGCTTGATGAGGTCTTTCAGGCGCACCGAGTACTGCTTGTTGCCCTCGGCCGTGCGGAGGATGGTGGCGCTGTTGCCGGAAGCGAAGTCGGTCAGGCCACCCACGGCGATCATCACGTCGAGCAGCGTCATCTTTTGCTTGTAGGCCAGGAACTGCGGCCGCGCCGCCTCGCCCACCACACGGATCTGCTCACTGTAGGGGCCCACGAAATTGGTCACGATGACGGTGACGACGGGGTCGCGGACATACTTGCTGAGCTGCTTCTCGACGTCGCGGGCAACCTGCACCGAGGTCTTGCCCTGCACGATCATCTCGTCGACGAGCGGCGCGGCGATCTTGCCGTCCGGGCGCACCGGCACCGACATCGACAGCTCGGGGTTGCGCCAGACCTGGATGCTCAGGTTGTCGCCAGCACCGATGATGTAGCTGTACTCGTCTGTTGCGGCGTTCACAGGGGCAGGCGGATAGGAAGCCCCACCTAGCACACTGCAGCCCGACAGCATCACCGAACCGGCTGCCATCGTCAGGGTCAGGGTTCGCGCCGTGCGACGAAACAAGCCGTTCGCGGCGGACTTCAATGTCTCAGTAAAACCTTGAGTGCGGTGAAGCTGCTTCAATGGAATCCCCTGCTCTAATGATGGCGACAGCCCGGGCCGCCAAGCCCTAGCTGAAAGCGGGTGATCATGCCACAGCCCCCTTGGCGGAAAACAGCCGGAGCGCCCCAAGGCAGGGGGATGACGCGGCAGCTGCCGCGTGAAAAAGACCCGGCTCGGGCGATTTCCTTCCGACCCTGAACGACCCCCGCCCAAACACCCCGCCAGTGCGGGGCCGGCTTACAACTTCAAGGCAGGCCGGATGAAGGCCATCAACAGTTGCTGCAACGGATTGGCATTGCCGAACGGCCGCCACGTGTAGCGCAATTTCTGGCGATAGGCATCGAACTGCATGGCCCACGGTGCCGCGCGCAAATGCCCGCGGTTGAGCAGCACCTTGAGGACGGAGGTGCCCATCATGCCGGCGCACAGGTCGCAGGACATCATGGTCGATGGCCCGCGCCGCTCCTGGAAATTGACCGCCTCGGGCGCTACGAGATAGCTGCGCTGCAGCATCGCCGGCGACAAGCCCGCGATGAAACGCGCGTATTGCTCCACCTCACTCTTGCCGTCGACCCGGAAGTACTGCTCGAAGCTCATGCCACCCGGCTTGAAATACAGCAGCGACACGCCCATGCCCAGCGGCGCCGCCGTGAGCGCCGGAATGCCACGCGCATGGCAGGCATTGAACAGCAGGCGCCGCGCCTTGATGGCGAAGAAATCGATGCCGTCGACATAGACGTCGACGTCACGCAGGAACTCGTCGACGTTGCCCTCGTTGACACCATCGCCGAACACCCGCACGTCCGCCTCGGGATTGATGTCGCGCGCCATGTCGGCAAGCACCGAGGCCTTGGGCTGATCGAGGGTGGACATCATGGCGCCCACCTGGCGGTTGAAGTTATGAACTTCAAAGCGGTCGAAGTCAGCAATATTGAACCGAGCCAATCCCAGGCGAGCCAGCGTCAACAGATGCGCCCCACCGACACCTCCGAGCCCGGCGATCGCAATTCGCGCCCCGCGCAGTCGCTGCTGCTCAGCCTCGGTCACCCAACCGATATTGCGCGAGAAGGCACTGGCGTAATCAAAAGCGGAATTCAAACAGTCACCTCGGTATCAGGGCTTGCGGGCGATGACGTTGTAGCAATTACCCGAAACCTCTTCGCTGACGATCTGCAGACCCGCCCCGACGATACGGGCACGAATATCCTCTCGCTCATAAGGCGTCACGAGGATGCCCTTGCGGATACCCCAGGCGTTGATGCGGTTGGCAATCGCGGCCAGGATGCCGCGCCGGGTTGGGTACAGCAGCACATTGCCCGCCCAGGTACCGCCCGGCTTGAGCACCCGCACCATTTCCTTGAGCGCCGCATCGACCTGCGGCAGGCAGTGGATGGCGTTGGCGATGTTGACGGTGTCGAATTCGTTCGCCTCGAACGGCATCTCGGCCGCATCGGCATGGACGAATCGAAAACCGGGCTGCCCCCTGAACCGGCGAATCGCGCCAGCCAGCATGGATTCGGCGTAGTCCACCCCGACGATGTCCACCTTGGGGAGCTTCTTCCAGCGGCGCCATTTCAGCACCAGGTCCAGCAGGGTAGCTGTTCCGCAGGCCACATCGAGATGCCTGGCGCCCATATTCGAGCCGAACAGCCGAACCTGTTCGGTCAAGGTGCTGTTATAGGCAAAAGTGAGGATGAAAAAACCGCGGACGTCATACCACCACGGCTCTGACTTGTAGGCCTCGGCGATTTCGTCGGCGGACTTGCGCTTCCCCTCACCCATGGTTGCCATCGACGCCTCTTGAATCGTGTTGAGAAACTGCCGGGGATGGTACTACCACGCCCTCGGCAAGCACCAATAAAAAAGCGCCCCGCAAGCGGGGCGCTTTCATGCTGCCAGAGCAGCGCGGCTTATTGCCGAATCTCAGGCCGACTTGCGACGCTTGCTGGCCACACCGACGGCCAGGAAGGCAGCGCCAACCAGGGCCAGGGCGCCCGGTTCCGGCACCGGCACGAAGAAGGCGTTGGCGGAGTTGTTGAGCAGTTGGATGCTCTGGCCCGACACCGGAATGAACGACTGGAAGTTACCGTTCAGGTCCAGCTTGATGTGGAAGGGACGCGGGGCGATGAAGTAAGCCTCACCGTCCGGGCTCTTCAGCTGGAAGTCACCGAACAGGATCTCGAAGTTACCGTTCGCCAGGCCGGAGCCGCTCGAATTGCCGTCCGCAGCGAGCGTCAGCGAAGCCGTACCCAGCAGCAGGTCGTCGGTCAGCGAGGCTGCGCCGCTTGCCAGCACGAGGTCACCAAACGACGGCACAGCGCTAGCCGAACCGCCGACGTTCCAGTCGGTGTCCTGGTTTTGGTCCAGGTAGAGCTCAATGGCGTTGTAGGTGGCCTTGAACGTCGTCGTCGTGCCGTCCGTCGTGTAAGTGCCGGAACCGATGAACTTGGCGTAGATGCCGTAGCCGTAGGCCGGGAACAGCGGGGGGTAGACGGCGTTCAGCTGCGTCGACAGGGCATTGCCGTTGCGGAACCACTGACCGGCGTTGAAGATCGCGGCGGTGGAGAAGTGGCTCGCATCCTGGAACGTCACGACTTCGTCGTACTGGCCGCTGAGCTGGTCAGCCACGAATTGGTTGGGGAAGCCGCCGCCGGCGCTTTCCTGGATCGTGACCGGCAGGCCAACCGTCGCTGCGTGAGCGCCAGCAGCACCGAACGCCAGGGCCACAACAGCCAGCTTCAGTTGCTTGGAAAACATCATTTGGAATCTCCTGTTGGTGAACAAGGCGCTAGTGATTCGCCGCACACCACATAAGCAGAGACCATGCCAACTCGCTCAACTGCTTTAAAAACAAGGACTTAGGAAATTCAAGCCGGATCAGCGCCACAAGCTGTAAACAATTCCGACAAGCGCCGACGCCCACCAGCGCGCCCTGGCCTCAAATCATGAGGTCGTAGGACGTGTGGCCGACTTCCAGCGCCGCCACACACTCCCGCCAGACACGGTCCGGCTCGGCGAGCTTGAAGCCGACGAAGACACCGCCTTCGCTTTCCATCTTGCGCACGGCCGAGACCTTGAGCGTGGTCTTCTCGTTCTCGCCCAGCTCAATCAGGGCCTCGCCTTCCTGGCCGACCTCCACGTCGAGCTTGCATTCGGCCTGGAAGCCCGACAGCGACACCTCGATCACATTGAGGATGAATGGACGAGGCCCACTGGGCGTGGGGAAGGTCACCACACCCGGGCAGCGCAGCGAGAAGCGCTGGTGCTGACGCACATGCACCGGCCCCACTGGATCAAGCTCCAACAGGGGTAGCACCGGCCGGTACTCCGCCATCGTGTAGATCGACCACAGCAGGGACTTCTTGCGATCTTCCAGGCTGGCAAACAGGTCGCTTTGCTGGTTGAAGAAGTAGTCGAGCAGCTCCGGCGTCATGACCGGGTCGTTCGTCGTGTGATAGCGCCGCTGCGGCAGGCGGATGTTGGGCAGCTTCAGCTCGACGAAATACTTGTAGAGGTTCTTGCGCAGCGAGCGGCCCTTGTACGCCTCACGGAAGATGTGCGGCGCCTTGCGCAGGTCGAGCGAGGCCACCACGGCCGGCGCGCCGTTGGCAAAGTCATAGCCCTCGATGGTCTTCTGCTGCATGCGGCGGAAGAAGAGCAGGGCCTCGTAGAGCTGGATCTTGTCCGGGTTGACGGCGATGACGAGGTGGCGCGTATCGAAGTACTTGGTGCAGTACTGATACATGAACTTCATGAGCGGGAACAGGATCCAGCCGCCCGTCTTGCGGAAGTCCGGATGCACGGCCAGTGCCGAAATCTCGGCGATCTTGCCGCCCTCGCTGCGCAACGGGTCCAGGTCGAAGATGGCCTGCAGCGGGAAGCCAAAGACACCTTCGCGGATCATCGACATCGTGCCAACGACGCGCCCCTCGTACTTGGCGCACAGCGTCGTGGTGGTGGGCAGCGCGTGGTACTGCGTGATGCGCATGCCCGAGGGGTGGGGCTTCATGAAGCCGCTGCCGACATAGGCGTCGTGCAGCAGCCGAAAGCACGCTTCGAGCTCTTCCTTGGTCTCGGCGATCTTGAGTTCGAGCCGGGCATCAGGCGCCGGATCGCAATCGATCATGTAGCGCAGCACCGGGAAGCGCACGGCGGGCGGCAGCATGCCGAATGCGGTGCGCAGCACGCCTCGCATGCGCTTTTGCAAGCTGGAACGGCGGACCTGAGCCATCGTGAGTTACCGCGTGAATGTGCCGTTCGGCACCATGCCGTTACGGGTCAAAGCCGCGCCTGCAGCGCCTTCACTTCCGCCTGGCCGGAGAACTTGTCTCCCAGAGCCGCCAGACGATCGAGTTCAACGCGCGCCTTGGCCTTGTCGTTGCTGCTCAGATAGTAGCTCGCCAGATGCAGGCGGTAGAGCGGAACGTCGGGTGCTGCGTCAACCGCGGAGAGCTGTATTTGCAAAGCCTTTGCGAAATCCCGCTTGCTGGCATGGATCTCGGCCAGGGTGTCGAGAAACGCCGGCTCCTGGGGAGCCAACTTGACCGCCTTCTGGGCCATTTCCAGAGCACCAGGCTTGTTCTCCCGGTTCAGCAGCCAGGCCAGGTTGTTCAGCGCCGCAGCGTTGTCAGGCTTGGCTTGAACCACGGTCGTGAAGCGCTGGCGGGCCAGTTCGTACTGCCCCTTCTTGAGCGCCAGGTCACCAAGGTAGAACACAAACGGGGCACTCGTCCACTGAGACTCGAGCTTGGCAGCCGCATCCGCCTGCCCAGCGCGAAGCAAGGCACTGTGCAGCTTGATGGCCACGTCAACCGATGGCTGCTTGGCCAACGATTGGCGGTACGCACCGGCAGCGGCAGCCCAGTTCTTGCCGCTCCATTCAAGATCACCTTCCAGGGCGAAGCCTGCTGCCATGTTGGCGGGCTGGCGCTGCAAGGCACGAGCAGCGGCCAACGCCTCCTTGCGGTTGCCGACACCCAACTCGAGCGCCATCAACCCCTGCCTCGCCTCGACGGAATCCGGCTTGATATCCAGCGCCTTTCGTAGCGCGGCGCGTGCGGCGGGCAGATCCTTGCGAACGCGATGTACATCGGCGAGGCGCAGGTAGGGCTGCGCCGATGCCGGCTGCAGAGACGCGAGACGGGTGAACGTCGTGATGGCCTGATTCTGGTCTCCCGACAGGAACTGCGCGCGACCCAGCGCGTCCAACAACTCGGGGTTGTCAGGCAGCAAGTTCAGTCCCTCTTGCGCGGCGGCGATCCCGCCCTTGAAATCCTTGCGCTCCAGCATCGAATTGATCAGCGCCACCCGGGGCACCACCTCTGACGGGTTCGCCTTGATCGCTTGAACCAGGGCATCCTGCACTTCCGCCGGGCCAGCACCCGACTTGGCACGCAGGCTCGAAAGCAGAAGCGCGCCCTGAGGATCACCTGGCCGCGCCTTGACGAACGCCTCCAGCCGCTGCCGCGCCTGATCGAACTTGTCATCGCCAACGTCCAGCGACGCCAGCGTTGCAATAGACGGAAAATGCGTTGGGTCAAGGCGCAGGGCATTCTCAAAAGCCGCCCTCGCCTCCTTGGCCTTGCTGCGCTGCAACTCGGCACGGCCGCGCAGGTAGGGTCCAAGAGGCGACTTCGGTTGCTTGCGCTCCAACTGCTCGATGGCCTTGAAGGCGCCGTCGTATTCCTGACGGCGCAGATGGCCATTGATCAGCGCCAGATCCGCAGCCACGCCGGGGTCCGACGAGGAGATGGTGCGCAGCGCTTCAAAGCCCTGCTCCGTCTGGCCTTTGGCCATCTGGGCCAGAGCCAACGCCGTGCGGCTGCGTGCATCCTTCTCGTCAAGGGCTGCCGCCTGCTTGAAGAGTTGCTCCGACTTGGCCGACTCTCCACCCACCCGATACGCCTGAGCCATCAGCACCAAGGCTTCTCGCGGTGGGGCCGCCGCCTCCACCAAGGGTTGCAACGCCTTGATCGCCTTGGTCGGCTCGCCAGACTTCACGTAGACCTGACCCAGCAACAGCCGCGTCCGGGGCCGGTCGGGCGCCACCTGGAGCGCGCGAGCCAGATGCGTCTGCGCCTGCATCAACTGCCCCTTGCTCAACTCGATGGCACCGGCGAGTTGCAGCACCATCGGGTCATCAGGCAGGTTTCGCACCAGCGGCTGAACCGTTTCGTAGGCTGTTTTCACGTCCCCCTTCTCGAAGGCCAGAGAAGCCGTGAAGAAAATCGTCTCCAGCGATTGCGGCGCCACCTTGCGCAGGACCTGCAACTGCGCCTCGACGGCCGCCAGGTCTTTGCGCCCCATCAAAAGCCAGATCAGCGAGGTGTGAGCCGCCCCGTTGTTCGGATTGCGATCGATGGCCTCGCGGAACGCCGCCATGGCCGCGTCTTCCTGACCGGTCACCAGCAGGAGTTCTCCACGCAGCTGCCGTGCTTCGGAGTCGGCCGGCGCCGACTCGATGACCTTGTCCAGCAACGCCAGCGCGCCCGACACATCCTTCTGCCCGGCAAGTCGACGGACTTCCAACAGACGCGCGCCGAGGTGGTTGGGCGAGACGGACAGCGCCGCCTTGACGGCTGCATCAGCCTCGACCGGCTTCTTCAGGGTGATGTAGGCCTTGGCCAGGGTGACCTGCAGATCCGCCTGCGCCTCAGGCAGCTTGAGAGTCTTGCCGGCGTATGTGCTGACCACCTTCTGGGCGTCGCCTTTGCTCAGCGCGATCCGCGCCAGCAGCGGGGCTACGCGGTCGGGGTCGAAGCCGAGATCCTGCGCCTTCTGCAACTCCACGCTCGCGGCCGCGTCTTCGCCCGCGTCGAGCATCAGCTTGCCCAGCAGGTAACGCCCTTCGGCGTCATCCGGGTTCTTCTGGAGAAGGTTCTTGAGCTCGATCACCGCGCCCTTGGTGTCCTTCTTCTCGATGTGCTTGCGAGCCGACTCCAGCAGGTTGCCCTGCGACTCGCCGGAACAGCCCGCCAGGCCCAGCGACAGGCCCAGAGCCGCCAGCACCCATGCGCTTTGGCTGAATATCACGTGGTTCTTCCCTGACTTTGGTGTCATTTGATTTGCAGCTTGCTCATGAGGTCGTACAGCGTCGGGCGGCTGACGCCGAGCATCTCGGCAGCTCGCACGATGTTCCCATCGGAACGCGA
>JBHIWE010000168.1:0-10016 GCA_041987645.1 Acidovorax sp.
GCGCACTGGCGGGGCTGCTGCGCAAATGCCAAAGGGGCTCATCGACAGGGGGCTGCCCCATCATCCAAGTGCTGGACTCCGACTGAATACGGCGTCAAGACGGGATGGCCGGACGCTTACGGTCGCATTGCCAACGTTCACAATGGTCAAGCCAGCCGGTTGCAGCGCTACAAGTGCCGAGGCTGCAAGGACATTCAATATGCTTGCGACCGCAAGCGCCAAGCCTGCGTGCTGCGCCAGGACCTCAGCGGGCTCTAGGCGGCCAACGTCTTGGCCGTTGCCACCCGCACGGCCTTCTGTCAGCTACCTCGGCTGGTTCTGCGCTCTAGCCGGTCGCCCCGATCTCTTCGCAGACCCGCGCCGTCCTCGCGATAGCTGTAGACGCCTGACGCCAGCACAAACCAATGCGCAACGAGACTTGAACATCGGCGACCGCTAACCTGAGTCGCTCGATTAATACCCGCGATTCGTATTCATGCGGCGCAGCGACCCGTCCTCGCGCGCGCGACGCAATTCCTCGATCACTTCTGCCCGGGTGCGTGCACCCGCTGCCGGAGCTTCGAAAACGAGTTCGCCGCTGCCCGAAATGTTGCCATTGGAGGCTTCCTTCGCCCGCTTCGTGCCAACCGACTTCGTCGGCATGTCATAGCCCAGCTCGTAAGACTGGTTGCGGCTCATCCTCGCAAGGGTGCCATCCCGTCGGGCCGCTTCGAGTTCCGCGATGACCTCGGCTCGTGTCTTGCCGCCGGGCATGGCGTGGTACTCGCCGCCGGAATCGTTGTTGGCCGGCGTGAAGCCGTTGCTCGCGAAAGTAGGCGCAGTTGTGATCGCAAGGACTGCGGCAACGATAGCGGTGGAAAGATTGATGCGCGACATGATGTACTCCTTAAAGCTAAATCAGCGCCGTAGCCGGCGGCTACGGCCCAAACGCCGTTTCCGGACGTCATGGATCTCACTGTAGGAATCGCGCTGGGACGGCAGCCCAACGGGGCCATTACGTTTTCGTCATTTGCGTCGCCCCGCGAAGATAACCAACGCGCCAATCAGTTAGCGCGCAACTCTCCTGCCGACCCGATACGAGCCTGACGGCGGCCCGCTTGATGAGGGTCACTTTCGGGCAGTCCGCGCGAAGGCTGCCGAGCACCTGGCGAAGGACCCCCTGGAGTCCAAGGCATCGTTTGTCGTACAGGGCGAGGAACGGCGAGAGCCACCGGGTGGTCGACCAACTGAGAAGCTCTAGACAAGGCGCAGCGCACGCGGCTGTCGTCGGTTCTCCAGCTAGGCATCTGCCACGTTCCGCGGAAAACGTGCAGCGCCAGAGATCGCCACTATTGACCGGATCGGACGCATCCAAGCAGCTCGACGGCGCGTTGGTATGCGTCCGCCCAAGTCACCTTGATGTCGTCGCGCGCGCCTTGAAGGTGCCATGCACTTTTCGAGCAAACGGCTGTGCTGCCGTTGCGAGACCCCGGGGACGTCTGCCTTGGATGGGAGCCTGTGAAGCGGCGCATGACCGCTGCGAGCCCCGCAGACTACGGTCGTGTCAGATTGGAGCGCGGATTCCCATCTGTCGTCAGGACGCGTTCACTTCTGAGCTCGCAAGCGTGCGGCGATCACTTCCATCTGCTCAATCTCTGCACGTTGCGCTTTGACGATCTCTCCGCAGAGCCTCAGAAGCTCCGGGTCGGCGAGCTTTGCCTCTCGGCACATGAGGATCGCACCGGAATGGTGGGGAATCATCGAGTCGATGAACTGGCGGTCGTCGACCAGCGCCTGGCGGCGCGTTGCCAACAGCGAGGCAAGGAACAGGACCGTCAGGCCGGCATAGAGCGCAAGGTTCAGCGGCTTGTTGACATACATCTTGCCCATCGTCGCCAGCATGATCACCCCCATCGGGGCGAGCATCGTCAGCGCCATGTAGAGCATGTTCACGTTGTTCCGGTAGTCACCCCAGCCGTCGATCATGGTGAACATGGCGAGGTACATCGGGATCAGGCTCAGCGCAAGGTTGAGCGCGAACATCCAATAGGCGCGTGCCGACGAACTGTCGTGAGCGGTGCCGTGCTTGCCGGCCTGGGCCGGGTGTTGACCTTGATGATCCATGTCGAACTCCTGTTGCTGGTTTCAAGACGGTTGTGACCTGCCAGTAAAGGGGACGAGGTCCCAGCGGAAGGCTCAACCGCGCGGAGGAAGCGGCATCAAGTCGTTGCCCGCAATCGCAGCGAATTCGCCACGACGCTCACCGAAGAGAGGCTCATGGCCAGGGCCGCAATCATTGGCGACAGCAGCCAGCCAGTGAACGGGTACAGCAGACCGGCGGCGAGAGGTACGCCCAGGCCGTTGTAGACAAAGGCAAACAGCAGGTTCTGCCGCATGTTGGCCACCGTCGACTGAGAGATTTCTCGCGCCCGGGCGATGCCGCGCAGGTCGCCCTTGACAAGGGTGACCTGCGCGCTGTTCATGGCCACGTCGGTGCCCGTTCCCATCGCGACGCCTACATCGGCCTTGGCCAGCGCCGGCGCATCGTTGATACCGTCGCCGGCCATGCCGACCACTTTGCCCTCGCGCTGCAGGCGCTCGACCAGCGCCAGCTTGTCGGCAGGTTTGACTTCGCCGTGTACGTCGTCGATGCCGAGCTGCTGGGCCACCGACCGGGCCGTGGTCAGGCCGTCGCCCGTGGCCATCACCACCCGCATCCCGGTGTCATGCAAGCTCTGCACCGCTTCCGGCGTGCTCTGCTTGATCGGGTCCGACACCGCCAGCAAGCCGAGCAATTGGCCATCGCCGGCCAGGAACATGACGCTGCTACCCTGCTGGCGCAGCGCCTCCGCCGTCCCGCTCAGCGCGGTCACATCCACGCTGTCCTGCTCCATCAAGGCGGTGTTCCCCAAAGCGATCCGCCGACCGTCGACCTGGCCGCGCACACCGATGCCGGTCGACGACTCGAAGTCGACGGCCGTCGACAGAGTCAGCTTGCGGCCGTGTGCCGCCGCGACGATCGCCTGAGCCAGCGGATGCTCGCTGCCCTGGTCCAGGCTGGCGGCGAGGCGCACCACTTCGTCTTCGGACTGCCCAGGAACCGGAACGGCGCGGTCAAACGCCGGCTTGCCTTCCGTCAACGTGCCCGTCTTGTCCACGATCATCGTGTCGACACGCCGGAAGTGCTCGATGGCGGAGGCGTCCCGAAACAGGATGCCCTGCGTGGCCGCCTTGCCCGTGGCCACCATGATCGACATCGGCGTGGCCAGCCCGAGCGCGCAAGGACAGGCAATGATGAGAACCGACACGGCGTTGATCATGCCGAACTGCCACCCCTGGTCGCCACCAAACAGTCCCCAGCCGAACAACGACGCGAGGGCGATGCCGACGACGACAAGCACGAACCAGCCGGCCACCTGGTCCGCCATGCGTTGCATGGGTGCCTTGGAGCGCTGGGCCTGGGAGACCATCTGGACGATCTGCGACAGCATGGTCTGCGAGCCCACGCGCTCGGAGCGCATCACCAGCGAGCCGGAGGTGTTGATGGTGGCGCCGATGACCTTGTCGCCCGGTCGCTTGGTGACCGGCACCGGCTCACCCGTGAGCATCGCCTCATCGATGGCACTGGTGCCTTCGATGACCACGCCGTCCACCGGCACCTTCTCGCCCGGGCGGATGCGGAGATGGTCGCCTACATGGACATGCGTCAGCGGCACGTCGGCTTCGGAGCCGTCAGGTTCGATCCGGCGCGCCGTCTTTGGTGCGAGGTTCAGCAACGACTTGATGGCTGCCGAGGTCTGTGAACGGGCCCGCAACTCCAGCATCTGACCCAACAGGGTCAGGGAGATGATGACCGCCGCCGCCTCGTAATAGACACCGACGCGGCCATGCGCCACGAAGCTGGTCGGGAACAGCTGCGGCGCAATGGTCGCCACCACGCTGTAGACGAACGCAGCACCCGTGCCGATGCCGATGAGCGTCCACATGTTGGGACTGCGATGCAGCATCGACTGCGCGCACCTCACGAAGAATGGCCAGCCCGCCCACAGGACGACCGGCAAGGACAGCAGCAGTTCAACCCAGCTTTGTGTGGCCGGTGCCATCCAGCCCAGGCGATGGCCGGCCATCGCGACCGTCGTGATGACGACCGTCAGCGGCAAAGTCCACCAGAAGCGGCGCGAGAAGTCGCGCAGTTCAGGGTTGTCGTCATCCGCCGTCGCCTTGGGGATCAGTGGCTCCAGGGTCATGCCGCACTTGGGGCAGTTGCCCGGATGGTCCTGGCGGATCTCCGGGTGCATTGGGCAGGTATAGACCGCGGCCGGGCTGTTCACTTGGCTGTTGCTTGCCGCTACGGCCGCCGTCGGTCGCAGGTTTGCTGGCGGCGTTCTGGCGTCCAGCGGGTCACGCTGCTGGGGTGCGTGAGCAGATCCATGCACCGCGTGAGCAGACGTGCCATGCCCGTGGTGGTGGTGCGAGTGAGTGTGCTGCGACTCCGGCACGTCGCCGCCAACGGCTGCCAGGTGCATGCCGGACTTGGGACAGTCACCGGGCGTGTCTTGACGGACCTCCGGGTGCATGGGGCAGCTGTACTCCCGCGCTCCAGCGGGCTCCGCCGGCTGCTTGTCATGGCTGGCGTGATCGTGGCGGTATGGATCCATGGGGTCGCTCCGTTCGAACTGCAATACGCCAGCGTGGCGGGTCTCAGCGGCTGCACCCGCAGCAGCTGCCGGCTGCCTTCTGCGGCGGCTCGGCTGCAACTGCAGCAACGGGCGTTGGGGTGTAGCCCGCCTCTTCGATGGCGGTCTTGAGTTCCGCCTCGTCGGCGGCGCGAGATTCAATCTGAACCCGCTTGCTCGCCAGGTCGATGGCGACCTGCGCGTCACCGTCCAAGAACTTGACGGCCTTCGTGATCATGCTGACGCAGTGGCCACACGTCATGTCCTTCACTTCAAAAGCAACCATGTCCATCTCCTACAAAAACGTTCCTGGCATCCAGTGGCGCCACTTCGAAGCTTCCCCCCGTGGCAAGGTCCAGCAGTCTCTGCGCTAACCCCTCCGGCAGCAGGGTCTTGAGGAGCGACCAGACTCAGCCGCCCAGCGTGCGGTCCTGCCGCTGGAACCACGCAAGCGCATCGTCGAGATGAGACGGCTGGAAATCCGGCCACAGCTCATCGACGACATAGATGTCCGCATAGACCGACTGCACCGGCAGGAAGCCGCTCAGCCGGCGACCACCGCCCCACCGGACGATCAGTTCCATCCTGGAGACCTGATCGGATTGCAGTTGGCCGGTGCGCAGCCCGTCGAGATCCCACTCCCAGCCGTAGTTGACGAGGAAGTTGACCTTGATGCCGCCGCTGCATCGTTGCCTGAAGGGCTTGAGCTCGGGCGGGAACACCGGCGAACGGTCATCACCGACCACTAGCAGCGCAGCGCCGCGGCGAGCGACTTCCAGTGCGAACGCAACGCAGGCAGATCGGAAATGCTCGGTCTGCACAGTGGGCCGGCGGGTGTTGTCCTGGGTGAAGCCGTACACGGAAACTTCTTCCACGCCGAGTTGCTGACACTGCTCGAACAAGCCCAGGCCCGGCGCGATGCCGTGCGCGTAGCCGGCCTCTTTGGGGAGTGTCCTGCCTGTTGCCCAGCGACGGTTGCCGTCGGGGATGAAGCCGATGTGGCGGGGAAGAACCATGCGTCCCTTCGGTGGGATGTTGAAAACCGAATGCTCGCTGGATGAACGCCGCATCACTAAAAGGTCTCCGCTTGGACGGAGGTCAGCGACCAGAGCGTCAGCCATGCACATTGCGTGAAAGGCGCCAAGGCGGGTGGCAAGTTCAGCACGTCAATGCCCGTGCTCGCTGGTCCACCGCGTAGACGTCGCCCGCGGGGACTGCGCCATGCGACGGCACTCTTGTGCACAACGACGGCAAGCTTCGGCGCAGGACTGGCAATGGTCCATCGAGTGCTTGCCGCACTCGTCGGCGCACGCGTCGCAGATGTCAGCGCACAGTGCGCAGATCGCCTGAACGTGTTCGCTGTCCCGCGCCATCGCCGCTGAAGCCAGCTGGCAGATGGCCGCACAGTCCATGTCGAGCGCGATGCAGCGCGCCATCATCTTGACGTCCTGCTCTTGAAGGCATGCAGTTGAACAGTGGTGACACGCGACAGCGCATTGGTCGCATGCTGCGATGCAGGTTGCATGCAGTTGATGAGCCATGGGATGCTCCTTGAACGCGGGGGATTCCGCGTCGCACAGGCGGCAAGGCACGATCCCGGCGAAACCCGCACAAAACGCCCGCGTCAACCGGAACCGCCCCCTGCCAGCGCGTCGGGCGCGGCATGAGGCGGGAAGCCGGCAGATGGTGCAGACGCTCAGGTCATATCTACAAACGTACTTGCCAGACCGAACGACTCTGCAATCACTGCGCGGGCTGAATCTGAGTCACGAACAGGGCGCAAACGAAGGGTCTGGGCGTTCAAGAGGATTCCGTCACAGAGGCTCAACGAAAGTAGGACTGGTACACGCGCGTGCTGCCGTCCTTGAGCACGAGCAGCACGTCGTAGGGCTGCGTCTGGTTGTCGAAGTCGGGGCCATCCATGCCGGGGCTGCCCAGGGGCATGCCTGGCACGGCCAAGCCGATGGCCGTGGGCTTCTCCTTGAGCAAGCGCTTGATCTCGCGCGCAGGCACATGCCCTTCGATGGCATAGCCTTCGATCTTTGCCGTGTGGCATGAGCCGAGCTTGACGGGGATGCCCAAGGCCTGCCGCGCGCCAGCGTTGCCGATGTCGTGGATCGTTCCAACGCCGATGCCCTGGGCCTCCAGGTGCTTGAGCCAGGTCTTGCAGCAGCCGCAGTCAGGCGACTTCCAGACCTCGACTTTGGCAGGCTTGGCACTCGCGAGCGCTGGCAATGACAACGCCACGGCGATGCCCAGACTGGATTTGAGGATGCGGCGGCGATTCATCTTGATGCCCGCCATCAGTGCTTGTGGTCGTGGCCGTCGGCCGCCTTTACGCTCTTGGCGGCGGGTTTGCCGCTGCCTTTGGCGACGGTGACCGCGCCCTTCATGCCAGCGTCGTAGTGGCCGGGCTGCAAGCAGGCGAAGTCAACCTTGCCGGCCTTCGTGAACTGCCAGACCACCTCGCCGGTCTTGCCGCCAGCCAGCGTGATCATGTTCGGGTCCTCATGCTCCATCTCCGGGAACTTGAGCATCTGCTGGTAGTGCTCTTTGAGTTCCTTGTCAGTGCCGAGCACGAACTCGTGCTTGAGCTTGCCGGAGTTCTTGATTCGGAAGCGGACAGTCTCGCCTTGCTTCACCTCGATGCTGGCCGGGTTGAAGCGCATGCCATCGGTCATGTCCACATCCACGGTGCGCGTGACCAGGGCGGGTTTGCCTGGCACGCCGATGGCGTTGTCGCCACCTTTGTCATGCCCGTGGCCGCCGGCGTGGGTGCCACCGGCGAAGGCCATGCTGCTGGCCGCGCAAAGGGTGACCATGGCGGTGAAAGTGCGGAGCTTCATCAGTCGTTACTCTGGGTTGGGGTTGCTGGCGCGTGTCGGGAGGTGACTTGGCGATGCGCAGGTGGCGCAGTGGCGAAGCGCGTTAGGGTGCTTTCGACAGCTCGGTGACCTTGATCGAGCCGTCGACCTTGTCGGCCTTGAACTTGACTTGGTCACCGACCTTCACGCTCCCGAGCACTGCCGGGTCGGCGCGAAACACCATCGTCATGCCAGGCATGCCGAGGTTGTCGATCGGACCGTGCTTGAGCGTGATCTTGCCTTGGCTGACATCGATCTTCTTGACCTCGCCAACGGCGTAGGCAGCGCCTGCCGGGGCGCTGGCCGCCGGCGTGTCGTTGGCGGCCATCGCGGACCATGGCAATGCAGCGAAAGCGCTGGACAGCGCGACGGCCAGGGAAATGATGCGGAGTTTCATGGCGGCTTTTCCTTCATACAACAGGGCAGTCCGGGGGAGCATCCCCCTTCGCAGCCAGCGTCGGAGCACACGGAAACCACTTTAGTGAGGCCGGAGGAACATCAAGCCCACTTGAACATGACAGTTCTGTAATGTTCAAAACCTACACCGACTTGTGACCCTGCGGCACACTTGGCGCCATGCGAATCCTGGTGATCGAAGATGAGGTCCGCTTGGCGGAGTACCTCCGAAAAGGACTGTCAGAAAACGGCTATGTGGTCGATGTCACCCATGACGGCATTGATGGCCGACACATGGCGCTGGAGGGCGAGTACGACCTCGTGCTGCTGGACGTGATGCTGCCTGGGATCGACGGCTTCGGCGTCCTGCGCGACTTGCGTGCGCAAAAGCAGACGCCTGTGCTGATGCTCACTGCCCGCGACAAGGTGGAGGACCGCGTCCAGGGTCTCAAAGGCGGTGCCGACGACTATCTGGTCAAGCCGTTCGCGTTCTCTGAACTGCTGGCCCGGGTCGAGGCGTTGTTGCGCCGCGGGTCGTCGGTCTCGGCGCAGGCCTCGACGCTGATGCGCCTTGGTGATCTGGAGGTAGATCTGGCCCGCCGCAAGGTCACGCGCGCGGGCAAGCGCCTTGACCTCACGCCGAAGGAGTTTGGTCTGCTGACGCTGTTGATGCGTCGTCACGGCGAGGTGTTGTCCCGCACCGTGCTGGCTGAGCAGGTGTGGGACCTGCATTTCGACAGCGAGACCAATGTCATTGATGTGGCGGTCCGGCGACTTCGCGCGAAGCTCGACGAAGGCTTCGAAACACCCTTGCTGCACACGGTGCGTGGCGTCGGCTATGTGCTCGAGGTGCGTGAGTGAGCGGGTCCGCACCCGGCAACCATTTGCTACCGCGCTCCATGGCGCTGCGACTGACCCTGGCCCTTGCTGCACTCGCAATCGCCGTGTTTGCCAGCGTCGCCTTACTGCTGCATCAGGGTCTGGAAGAAGAGATCGGCAATGCCCGAGCGCAAGACCTGGAGGGCAAGGTCGACATCGTGCGACACCTGCTGGAAGAAGTGCAGCAGCCGCAGGACCTGGAGTCGTTCACGCATCACCTCAACGACGTGTTGATCGGCGACGGACAGATCCGCATCTGGCTGCTGTCCACGGACGGCCGCCTGCTCTACGGCGGCCAGAAACGGCCGCTCGTGAGGCCCGCGACCCATCGCCGCCCGGGCCTGATGGAGGTGGTTCGCGAGGATGGCCTCGTCATGGAAGGCCGCCTCGTGCTGTTGCAGCCGGATGCGGTGCTCAGCGCGCGCGAGCTGATCGTCGCTGTGGACACCCGCCCTCAACAGGCGCTGCTGAGGCGCTATGGGGCTCGCTTGGCCACGGTATGCAGCGCAGGCGTCGCGTTGACGGTGCTGTTGGCGGGGGCGATCGCGTGGCGTTCGTTACGGCCGGTACAGCGCCTCTCGCGGGAAGCGGCCGCGCTCAACCCGCAATCGCTGTCAGCGAGGCTGTCCCCGGTCGAAACCACTGAGCTTCAGACGCTGGTCCACGCCTTCAACCGCGCGCTCGACCGGGTCGAGGCGGCTTACGAACAGCTGGAGGGCTTCAGTGCCGATGTCGCCCACGAGCTGCGCACGCCTTTGGCGACCATGATCCAGGGTGCTGAGGTAGCGCTGCACCGCGAGCGCCCGGCCTCAGAACTGCGAGAGACGCTGCAAGTGAATCTGGAGGTGTTGCGGGAGCTGGTGGGTCTTGTCACCAACATGCAGTTCCTGGCGCGAGCGGACAAAGGTGAGCTGGCGGAGCAACTGTGCGCCATGGACCTTCGCGCGGAGGCTGAACATGTGGCGGAGTACTTCGAGCCGCTGCTGGAGCAGCAGAACCTTCGGCTGCTGATCGAAGGCGACGCAAGAGCGGTCGCCAACCCGACGCTGATACGCCGGGCCCTGGTGAACCTGGTCGGCAACGCCACCCGGTACGCCGCGGATGGCGGCGCCATTCACGTCGATATTGGCGCGCACGGCGACCAGGTGCGCATGGCTGTGCGCAATCCAGGGGTCGGCATCCCCGCGGAGCTGTTGCCACGGCTGTTCGATCGCTTCGTGCG
>JBHIWE010000169.1:0-9943 GCA_041987645.1 Acidovorax sp.
CTCACGGACCAGGTCGTGCATCACCTGCTAACCGAAGGTGGATACGAGCAGCATTGCGAGCGGCTGCAGAAAAAGCTGCTCGCGAGAGGCAAGGCATTGCTGGCGAAGGTGCGGGCCCACGGCTGGGAGGCCGCCGAGACCGGGGCGGGCATGTACCTGTGGGTGTCGCTGGGCGAAGGCGTCGATGGCCGTGCCGTGTGGCAGACATTGGCTGCGGAGGGCATGTTGGTTGCCAACGAAAGCATTTTCGTCAGCGACAGGAGCGACTCGCATGTCCGTCTCAATATTGCTCGGACGGACGGTGCGATGCTGGACCGGATTGCTGCGGCAGTCTCCCGGGTTGCGGCTCACCCGGCTTCTCCGTCAGGCGCCTGATCGGCCGCGGCGCCCCGTGGCGGCGTCAAGAACCGGGCGTCATCTGGAACCAGAAAGGACTTCCGCTCTCGGGCGGCGGATTCGAGCGGTGCCGCCGTCAGTGCCTGCCCGCGCAAAAGAGCTCCCGATCCGGGAATGAACCTGAGGAACGGAGTGCGCAGAGCGCGCCGCCGCCGAAGGGGGCGCGGAGATCCCCGGCAGTTCGCCCGATACGACCGAGCAGATGCGGCGCCAGACGGGCGCCGTCGGCCGCTCCCGTGGTCAGCTTCCGCGCGTGATGGGCACGCCGGCGTCGGCGCCGTAGCTGCCGTACTTGCCGAGCTCCCACTTGGCGATGGCGTTGCGGTGGACTTCGTCGGGTCCGTCGGCAAAGCGCAGCGTGCGCGCGTTCGCATAGGCATAGGCCAGCGGGAAGTCGTCGCACATGCCGCCGCCGCCGTGCACCTGCATGGCCCAGTCGATCACCTGGCAGGCCATGCTGGGCGCCACCACCTTGATCATGGCGATCTCGGTGCGGGCGACCTTGTTGCCGGCCATGTCCATCAGCCAGGCCGCCTTCAGCGTGAGCAGGCGGGCCATGTCGATCTTGCATCGCGCTTCGGCAATGCGCTCCTGCGTGACGGTCTGCTGCGCCACCCGCTTGCCGAAGGCCGTGCGTGACGAGGCGCGCCGGCACATCAGTTCCAGCGCGCGCTCGGCTAGGCCGATCAGGCGCATGCAGTGGTGGATGCGCCCGGGCCCGAGGCGGCCCTGGGCGATCTCGAAACCCCGGCCTTCGCCCAGCAGGATGTTGGAGACCGGCACACGCACGTTCTCGAAGGTCATCTCCACATGGCCGTGGGGCGCGTCGTCGTAGCCGAACACGTTCAGCGGCCGCAGCACGGTGATGCCGGGGGTGTCGGCGGGCACCAGCACCATGCTTTGCTGCGAATGGCGGGCGGCCTCGGGGTCGGTCTTGCCCATGGTGATGAAGACGGCGCAGCGCGGGTCGGCCGCGCCGGAGATCCACCACTTGCGGCCGTTGATGACGTATTCGTCGCCCTGGCGCTCGATGCGCGTTTCGATGTTGGTGGCGTCGCTGGAGGCGACCTCGGGCTCGGTCATGGCGAAGGCCGAGCGGATCTGGCCTTCGAGCAGCGGCTTGAGCCAGCGCGCCTTGTTCTCCTCGCTGCCGTAGCGGGCGATGGTCTCCATGTTGCCGGTGTCGGGCGCGGAGCAGTTGAACACCTCGCTGGCCCAGGGCACGCGTCCCATGATTTCCGCGAGCGGCGCGTATTCCTGGTTGGTGAGCCCCGCGCCTTCATAGCCCGACGCGGCGGCGCTGTCCACGGGGAGAAAGAGGTTCCAGAGCCCGGCGGCGCGCGCCTTGGGCTTCAAGTCTTCGATGGTCTTGAGCGCCGTCCAGCGCCGGCCCGCGGCGGTGTTGGCCGCAAGTTCCGCCGCGTAGGTTGCCTCGGCCGGGTAGATGTGCTCGTCCATGAAGGCGAGCAGCCGTGCCTGCAGGTCCTTGGTCTTGGGGGAGTAGTCAAAGTCCATGGGGTCTCCGTGTGAAATCGGGTGCAGTGCGCGGCGGCGCTGTTCGTCAGTGAGGGGCCTGGGCTGCTGCAGGGCTGCTGTTACTGCTGCTGTGCGAAGCGCCAGGCCATTTCGGCCAGCGGCCGGGCGCCTTCGCCCGAGGCGCGGGCCTGGGCGCTGGAGGCCGTGCCGTCCTCCACCCGCTTGGCGATGCCCTGCAGGATGGCGGCAAGACGGAACAGGTTGTAGGCCATGTAGAAGTTCCAGCCTTCGCGCAGCTCTTCGGGCGTGGCTTGGGCCGTGCGCTGGCAGTAGCGACGGATGTAGTCATCCTCGCTCGGGATGCCGAGGCTGGCCAGGTCCAGCCCGCCGATGCCGCGGAACATGCCCGGCGGGATGTGCCAGGCCATGCAGTGGTAGCTGAAGTCGGCCAGCGGATGGCCCAGGGTGGACAGCTCCCAGTCCAGCACGGCGATCACGCGTGGCTCGGTGGCGTGGAACATCAGGTTGTCCAGCCGGAAGTCGCCATGGACGATGGACACGCGCCGTTCATCGCGAGCGCTCGCGGGCATGTGCGCCGGCAACCATTCCATCAGCCGGTCCATCTCGGCGATGGGCTGGGTGATGGAGGCCTGGTACTGGCGGCTCCACCGGCCGATCTGCCGCTCGAAATAGTTGCCCGGCTTGCCGTAGCCCGCCAGGCCCCGTTCGGCGAAGGGCACGGTGTGCAGCGCGGCGATGACGCGGTTCATCTCGTCGTAGATCGCGGCGCGCTCGGCCGGCTGCATGCCGGGCAGGGACTGATCCCAAAGCACGCGGCCCTGCATGAACTCCATCACGTAGAAGGCGCGGCCGATCACCGCCTCGTCCTCGCACAGCGCCAGCATGCGCGGCACGGGCACGTCGGTGCCAGCCAGGCCGCTCATCACCGCAAACTCACGCTCGATGGCGTGGGCCGAGGGCAGCAGCTTGGCGACCGGCCCCGGCTTGGCGCGCATCACGTAGCTCTGCGTGGGTGTGATGAGCTTGTAGGTGGGGTTGGATTGGCCCCCCTTGAACATTTCCACCGTCAGCGGGCCGGCGAAGCCGTCCAGGTGCGCAGCGAGCCAGGCCGTGAGCGCCTGGACGTCGAAGGCGTGCTGATCGGAAACGGGGCGGGTGCCGACGAAATGGTCGAAGTTGCTCATGGATCGGGCGGTGCGGTCGGGGTGGAGGAGGGCGTCAGCTATCGGAGTCGGCGATGCGCATCAGCGCGTCGCGGTCGCGCACCACCAGGCCGCCCGGTTCGATGCGGATGATGTCCTCGCGCTCCATGGCCTTGAGTTCCTGGTTCACGCGCTGGCGCGAGGCGCCCAGCAGCTGGGCCAGTTCTTCCTGTGCGAGCTGCAGGCCGATGCGGATCTCGTCGCCATGCGAGAGGCTGGGGATTCCGTAGCTGCGCACCAGGTGCAGCAACTGCTTGGCCAGCCGCGAACGCAGCGGCAGGGTGTTGAGGTCTTCCACCAACCCGAAAAGCTGGCGGATGCGCCGCGCGTGCAGGCGCAGCATGGCTTCGTACAGTTCGGTGTGCAGACCGAGGATCTTGCGGAAGTCGGCCTTGGCCACGCAAAGGATGGTGGTGTCCCCGTGCGCATAGGCATCGTGCGTGCGCCGGTCCCCGTCGAAGATCGCCACGTCGCCGAACCAGATGCCTGGCTCCACGTAGGTCAGCGTGATCTGCTTGCCCGAGATGGAGGTGGAGCTGACGCGCACGGCCCCCTTGGCGCAGGCGATCCACTCTTCGGGTGGGTCTCCGCGTGCGGCGATCAGTCCGCCGTCCTTGAAGCGTTTGACGTAGGCGCATCGAAGAATGTCGTGCCGTAGCGATGGGGATAGGGATGAAAACCAGCGACCAGTGTTGATCGCCTCTCGTTCTTCGATGGTAAGAATGGGGTCGTCCATGTTCTGTCGTTTGCGTGACTGGGATGCGGACCATTGTCGCGTGGGGGACCGGCCCGCTCCGCCGCCCTTTGTCGCCTGCGTGTCAAGGGGTCTGGAAGGGATGCAGGCCTGCGTGCGGCAAGGCGCGATGGCCCATGCCTCGCTGGGGCGTGCGCAGCCGCGCCCGCCCCAGCGAAACCCGTTCGGAAGCTGGGGGTAGGAATTAAAAAGCCTGCAGGCGCCCGCAAGTCAAGCGCAGGTAGCTACGCTATTGATAGCGAGGCGCGCGCTTTTCTAGGAAGGCTGCGATGCCTTCGCCGGCATTCGCGTGCTGCAGGTTGCGCACGAAGTGGTCCCGCTCTGCGCCCAGATGCGCGTCCAGCGTCTGCCCGGCGGCGTCGCCCAGCAGTTCCTTGATGCTTGCGAGTGCGTTGGGCGCGCGCTGGTTCAGTGTGGCGGCCAACGCCAGCGCGTCGGCGAGGGCGCGGCCGGGTTCCGCCAGGCGGTTGACCAGGCCCAGCGCATGCAGCCGCTCGGCCTCCACGCGGTCGCCGCACATCAGCCATTCGGCCGCCAGCTGGCGGGGCAGGGCTCGGGCAAGGCTCCACGACGCGCCGCCGTCGGGCGAGAGGCCGATGCGGCAATACGACATCACGAAAGCCGCGTTGCGCGCCGCAACGATGAAATCGCAGGCCAGCGCCAGCGAAAAACCCGCCCCCGCTGCCGCGCCTTCGACGGCCGCGATCACCGGCTTGGGGTAGGTGCGGATGGTCTCGATCCAGCTGTGCAGGCCCTCCACACCTTGCGCCTGGGCCTCGGCGCCTTCCTGCCTGCGCGCCTGTAGCCGCTGGAGGTTGCCGCCCGCACTGAAGATGCCGTCCGCGCCTGTGATGATGACGCTGCGCACGTCATCGCTGCGCTCGGCCACGCTCAAGGCCTCAATGCCGGCGGCATAGATGGCGGGGTCGAAGGCATTGCGCGCCTCGGGGTTGCGCAGGGTGAGGATCAGGGTCTGATCCTGACTGGTGCTGAGGAGTTCTGCGGGCATGGGGCGGGCGTGGATGGCGCGTTCGGTGGGTCAGTCTTCTTCGACGTGCGTCAGGCTCAGGCCGATGGCGCCGCGGCGGCGCAGCCAGGGGCTGGGCCGGTAGCGCGTGTCGCCATAGACGGTCTGCATGTTGAAGAGCACTTCCAGGATGTTGGTCGGGCCCCAGCGGTCGCCCATGGCCAGTGGCCCGAGCGGATAGCCCAGACCCAGCGTGACGGCAGTTTCCAGGTCCTTGGGCGTGCAGATGCCTTGCTGGCAGATGTCGCTGGCGATGTTGATGATGGTGGCCACCACGCGCTGGGTGACAAAGCCGCCGCTGTCGCGGATCACGCTCACCGCCTTGCCGTCGCGCGCGAACAGGGCGTGGGCGGCATCGCGGATGTCGCGGCGCGTAGCGGGGTTGGTGGCCAGCACGCGGCGTTTCGTAGCGGCGTCGTCCACCAGCATGTCGATGCCGATGGTGCGCGCCGGGTCCAGGCGCTCGACCACGGCCACCGTGGTCACGTCGAAGCCCAGAGGCGCGACGAGGGTGATGGCGGCGGGCGAGGGCGAGGTCCCGGTCTCGATGCGCGCCCCCAGGTTCTTGAGCAGCTGGTAGAGCTCGGCGCGGCGCGATGCGCGGGGCGATACCCAGACCGGGGGGATCTCCTCCACCTGCGGCACAGGCTGCTCCGCCGGCACCTGCGCGACGCCCTCCACATAGCGGTAGAAACCTTCGCCGGTCTTGCGCCCCAGCATGCCGGCAGCCAGGCGCTGCGCGGTGATCACGCTCGGGCGAAAGCGCGGCTCTTCGTAGTATTGGTGGTAGATCGATTCCATCACCGGGTGCGACACGTCGAGCGCAGTCAGGTCCATCAGCTCGAAAGGCCCGAGCCGGAAGCCGACCTGGTCGCGCAGGATGCGGTCCACCGTGGCGAAATCGGCCACGCCTTCACCCACGATGCGCAGCGCCTCGGTGCCAAAGCCCCGGCCTGCGTGGTTGACGATGAAGCCTGGCGTGTCCTGCGCGGTCACGGGCGCATGACCCATCTGGCGGGCCAGCTCAGACAGGCGTGTGCAGGTGTTCCGCGCGGTCTTCAGGCCGCCGATCACTTCCACCACCTTCATGAGAGGCACTGGATTGAAGAAATGGAAACCGGCAAATCGCTCAGGATTTGTCAAGCCCTCAGCCAGCGCCGTGATGGAAAGCGATGATGTATTGCTTGCCAAGAGCGCATCTGCTGCAACAATGGTTTCCAATTGAAGAAATAAATCGCGTTTTGCATCCCGCTGCTCAACGATGGCCTCCACCACCAGCTCACAACCCCTGAAGGCATCCAGAGTGTCGGCAACCGACAGCCGTTCGCGCCACTGCGCGAGCTGGGCGGGCTCGATGCGCCCTTTGTCGGCCATCCGTTGCCACTGCTGGACAATGGTCTGGATGGCATGGCCTGCCGCCTGCTGGCGGTTGTCGAACAACGAAACCTGGATGCCGGCCTGCGCGGCGATTTGAGCAATGCCTTGCCCCATCGCTCCAGCGCCTACGATACCGACTGTACTGAATGGCTTGATCATGGGGCGCATTATGGCGACCCCTTCCGGGAGGGGTCCATGCGCGAGACTGAAGAGAGAAAAAAAGAAACCATTGTGAAAATAAGTAACGCAATCGTGGGAATCAGCCTGGCCGCAGGTGCCTCCAGCGCGGCAGCCCTGTCGCTGGGCAGCAGCCGTGGGGCGGTGGTACTGGGTACTCCGGTCGATCTCACGTTCAACGTCACCCCCGACCCGGGCAGCGACGTGGCCTCGTCTTGCATCAGCGCCAAAGTGGTATCGGGTTCGACGCCTGTGTCTGAGTCCAAGGTGCAGGTCACGCCTGTGCAAAGCCAGGGCGCTTCGCAGGTGCGGGTGCGGGCGTTCATCACTGCCGACGAGCCAGTGCTCACCGTGACGTTGACGGGCGGCTGCTCCGGCGCTATCACGCGGCAATACACCTTCCTCGCCGAACTGCCCGAATCTGCGGCTGCGGCGGCTGCGTCCGCATCTGCAAGCGGAAGTCTGCCGCTCGACCTCACGCGTCTTGCGCCGAGCGGCGCTCAGGGTTCCGGGACCCTGGCCGGTGGAGCGGTTACGGGCCGGGCTGCATCCGGCGTGGCTTCGTCCGCAGCCACGCCCAAGCGCCGCGAGCCCGCTGCCACGCCGTCCTCCCGCGCTGCCGCGCAGGTCGAGCGGCGTGCCTCCGCATCACCGCGGGGCGGGTCTTCCGCTGCGCCCGCAGCAGCGCCTGCCCGTCCGCGCCTGGTCATGGAGCCGCTCGATTCGGTAGGAGCGTGGATCGATTCCCCGGTCACGCTGCGCACGGCGCAGGAACTGCCCGAGCCGTCGGCCACCACCACCGATGCGCAGCGCGCCGAAGCCGCCGCCCTTTGGCGCGCGCTGAACACGCCGCCTGAGGAGGTGCAGCAGGCCGCCGGCCGCATCACCCAACTGGAGGCTGCCGCCGCAAGCCAGCGCGCCCAAGTCAACGCGGAGCGCGCCGCAGCAGCCGGTCTGCGCCAGCGTCTGGAAACGGTGGAGTCCAACAGCTTTCCGGCGATCATCGTCTATAGCCTGATCGCGCTGCTGCTCGCGGCACTGGCACTGGCCTACTGGCTCTGGATCCGGGCGCGCCGTGCAGCGGTGAGCGCATGGGAGCATTCCGTGCAGGCCAGCGGCTACGCAGGTGGCAGTGCCGTCCTCGCTGGCAGCGAGGGGGCGGAGTCGCTGTCGGTCGAGCCGCATCCCGACGATCAGTGGACCCCGAGCAAGTCGCCACGCATGCCGACACCGACCATTCGTCCGGCCGGTGCCACAGCTGCGGCGGCGACCGCGGCAGCAGCTGCCACGGTGTCTCCTGCGTTGGCCCCTGCGCCGGCAGCCCGTCCGGCGCACCACATCGGCGAAGTTCATCCCGAAGAGCTTTTCGATGTGCAGCAGCAGGCTGAGTTCTTCGTATCCGTGGGCGAGCATGACCAGGCCATCGGCGTGCTGGAGACGTATATCGCCACGCATGGTGATTCGTCGCCGACGGCCTATCTCGAACTGCTTCGCCTTTTCCACACGCTCAGCCGCGCCGAGGCTTTCAACCAGTTGAGCGAGCGTTTCCAGGCGCTCTTCAATGCCCGCGTGCCGGGATTCAGTGCTTTCCATCGGCAGGGCCGCACGTTGATGGAGTACCCGCAAGCGCTCGCGCAGATCGAGGCCATCTGGTCGACCGATGACGTCGTGGGATTGATCCAGACCTGCGTGGTGCGCAGTGACGACCCAACCTGTCCCGAGCCTTTCGATCTAGCCGCCTACGAAGACCTGCTGCTGCTGCTGGCCATCGCGCAGACGACCCCCGCCGGCCAGCGTGGCCTGCCCCCGCCACGCACGCGCACCACGCCACAGGCTGGTGCTTCTGCGGTCGAGGCGGCAACCTTCGCTGCACCCGCGGTTGCTGCGCCCTACACAGGTGCTGCCGATGACGCATCGGATCCGTTTTCTCTGGCGGCCGTTGGCATTCAAACGCTGCCGGACATCCATTTCGATGCCCTGACCGACGGCCTGTCGCTGGAGCCTCGCGGACCTTCCGCCGCTGCTGCTGCCCAGGCTCCGGCGCCTGTGCCTCAGGCCCAGGACCTGGGGCTGGATCTCGATCTGTCGGCTTTCATGCCAGCGCCAGCGGCAGCGCCTGCGGCTGAACGCACGCCGCCTCCTGCTGTCGATCCGAAGACATTGCACAGCCCGCTGGATGACCCGTTCGATTTGCAGTTCGAACTCGACCCGAAGGGGCCGGGCAAGACCGACCGCGCCGGCTAACGCTGGGGTTGATTTCCAAATCCAAGGGGCCCGGCAGGGCCCCTTGTGCCGTGCGGCCCCGCATTCATGGACTGGTGCAATGACGGAATGAGGGAATGGATGGGGTGTGGAGAGGAAAAACGGATCCTGCGGCGTTCCCCGGCGCAGTCAGCGGGTGGGCGCCCGCGTTGGGCGTTGGTCGCGCATCGCCTGCATGAGCTCGGCTGCGGCAGCCTCCGGGTCGGGCGCATTCACCAGGGCTCTCACCACGGCGATAGAGCCCACGCCGGTCGCCAGCACCTCGGCGAATTGCGGCAGCCCAATCCCGCCGATGGCGACTTGCGGGTAGTCGCGCATCAGCTGCGCATAGGCGGTCAGGCGCGAAACGCCTTGCGGCACGGTGGCCATCTTCTTGAGCGTGGTGGGAAACACCGCGCCCATGGCCACATAGCTCGGGCTGGCCGCATCGGCGCGCACCATCTCGGCATAGCCGTGGGTGCTGACGCCCAGGCGCAGACCGGCATCGCGGATGGCCTGCAGCTGGGCGGGCTGCAGCGCGTCCAGGTCTTCCTGGCCCAGGTGGACGCCGTAGGCGCCGGCGGCGATGGCTTCCTGCCAGTGGTCGTTGATGAAGAGCAGGGCCGAGGTGCCGCGCACTGCCTGCACGGCGGCCTGCACTTCGCGGCGGATGGCATCGGCGTCATCCGACTTGTAGCGCAGCTGTACCGTGGGCACGCCCGCGCGGGCCATGCGGCCCACCCATTGCGCATCGGGCAGTACGGCATAGAGGCCCAGGTTCTGTGGGCAGGAGGCGAAGGGCGCCGCGTGCGGGCGGGGCTGCAGGCCGAAGTCGGCCGGCTCGACGGGCCAGCGCGTAGCGTCGAAGCGACCCAGCCGGCGCGTCTGCGCGGCCCAGGCGCAGGCCAGCGTCGCGGCGTCGTGCGCGATGAAGCCTAGCTGGCTGCAGGCCTGCAGCGCGGCGCGGTACACCGGGTCGCTGTCTTCGGCGGCCAGGGGGGCAGGCTGCGGGGGGAAGGATTCATAGGCGGCGCCGTGGTGCCGCACGATGGCGTCGGCCATGCCCTGCACCGTGGCGGAGGCGCTGTGTGGTTCAGCCATGGTCGTGGTGCCAGAAGGGGGTGCCGAGCACGGGCGTGCTGGGCTGGGCGGTGTCCTGCGCAGCCATGGCGCCGGCCTTGCGCGCGGCGCGGCCTGCGGCCACGGCGTCTGCAAATGCGCCGGCCATGGCGACGGGGTCGGTGGCCAGGGCCACGGCGGTGTTCAGCAGCA
>JBHIWE010000170.1:0-9896 GCA_041987645.1 Acidovorax sp.
TCTGCTTGTGCAATAGTGTTCGTTGCCAGCAATCCAATTGCTCCCGGCCTGCCTGACAAATCGAATGCTCGCCGAAAGAAATATGCGCAGAGATCGGCGGCTCCTTTTGACCGCGCGGTGCTTACCTTCAGATATCCGTTGTATTGATCACCAAGAGCAGGGCTAATTTGCTTGCCGCCCAAGAATGGAGGATTGCCCATAATGGCATCAAATCCAGCCAAGTCCCTGGTAAAGACTTCCGGAAACTCCAAGGGCCAGTGAAATGGCCGCCGCGCGAGCTTGTCAGCAGGCAGATCGGTCGAGAGCGCGTCAATCGACCTCCGGCACATTGAGGCGAGTACGTCCCGGTCGCCGTCGATGACCTGTCCGGCCTGGACGGCCAGCGATGCCAAGGCGTTCTCCAGCCCCGAGCCACTACCGCCCGCTGCGAACACCTCCCCAATGAACGTATCCGCGATGCGCTCAGGCACTTCGAGCTTCTGGCGTGCATCGGCATCCAGGCGTGCCATGGCCTCGACGTCGTGAATGTCGCGAATCGGCATCTGGCGCAGTCGCTGCCGCAGCTCGATCGCTTCACGAACCGCCCGCTCGATGTTCTGCCCGAACAGGCGCTGCTGGCCTTTTCCGGTCGGCGTCATGGTGAGTTCGGTGAGCTGATCCAGCCGATGGATGCCGAGCAGGCTGTCGCCGCAGCGCAGGTTGTGGTCGAGGAAGCCGAAGGGCCGTCCCTTGGCCAGCGTCACCAGCCATATGGAGAGCTTGGCGAGTTCGACCGCCAGCGGGTTCAAGTCCACGCCATACAGACAGCGCTCGGCGATGAGACGGCGGGCGATGATGGTACGGGCCTCGGTGTCGCGAGGCAGAGGCTCTTTGGTGCCCGGCGTATCCAGCACCTCGCCATCCACACTCACCGTCTTGCCGCTACCCTCGGCCTGTGCCCATGCCTCGACCAAGCGATCGGCCAGCCAGCGGCAGGCTTGCACCAGGAAGGCGCCCGAGCCCATGGCCGGGTCACAGATCTTGTGGTCGAGCAGTTCGGCGGGGGATTTGAGCCGCCACTGCTCACGCGGGGTGCCTTCGGCTGGCCCCACATAGGCGATCGGCGTCAGGGTCTCGGTGACGATTGCCTCGGTGAGCGATTTCGGCGTGTAGTGGGTGCCGGTCTCGCGCCGGTCGGAACCGGTGGTGACGATGAACGCCCCGGCGGGATAGACCAGCGGATAGCCCCACGGGTCGGTGCGTACCAGATGGGCAAAGGGCTTGATGCGATTGCGGAGGTTGGTGTCCCCATGGCAGGCAGCCAGCAGACGGTCGGCCAACGCGTCGTCGACGGGCTTGGCCAGATCGTTGCGCACGCGGCTGGCGGAACTGCCGGAGCGCTCCTGGAGCAGTTCGGCCAGACGTTCGGCACCGTCCAGCCGGGCGGACTCCAGCTCGGCCAACTTGACCCAGGGCGCTTTGGCACTCTTGGTGCCGTCCAGCTCCAGTGTGACCTCGGCGGTGCGCTTGACGGTACGCTCCAGCAGGCCCTCGTAGACGTAGCCGATCTGCTCGACGTCCAGCGCCCGGTAGGACAGCGTTCGCCCCTGGAACTGCTGGATGGCCTCGAGCAACAGCAGCACGGTGCGGTTGTCGATCGGCAGTGGTTTGGCGATGTCGGTACGCCAATCCGATCCCTTGGCACGGCCCTCGAGGAAGGGAAATCGATCCGGATCGAACAGCGAGCCGCCCAGTGCGGGTAGGCGCAGGTTCTCGTGTTCGATGCCGCCGAATACGGCGCGGAAGATCGCCAGCAGACGCGACCAGGCATCCCAGCGGCGTTCGAGGATCTCCTCGGATTCCGTGCGCAACTGCATGCGCAGCGTCGACAGCGCGTAGTTGGCCTCGTAGCGTTCGTCGCCGAGCAGCAGCAAGCCACGCTCCTCTGCGGAGAGCAGGAAGACCAGCCGCATCATCACCGTCAGCGCGGCTTCGTAGAGTTCCGGCTCCTTCACGTCACGCAACAACTCGCGGTCGCGGTCCTGGTCGGCCTTGTCGAGCGCCTGGATAAGCACTTCGACGGCGCGCCGCACCTGCTCGCCGAGGGCGTCGGTGACCTCGTCCTGATACTTCAGCGAGCGGTCGAACAATGCCGGCAGTTGCTCGACCTCATCGACGAAGAAGCGCCGAATGCCCAGCAGATGCACGAAGGCCTGCAGGGTGCTGGGTTCCTGGCTCCAGATACGGGCGTACCAGCTCGCGAAGGTGGTAACGGCGCCCACTGGGGCGTCGACCAGCATCCAGCGCTCGCCATTGGTCACCAGCCCGAGGCGGCACCCAATGGCGCGGCAGAGTTGGACCATGCGGTCGGCCGGGGTGGCGGCCCATCCGTCCAGCTTCAGGGTGGCATCGAGGTCTGCGTCCTGGCCGTAGCTGTGGATGAGCATCAGGGGCTTATTGGCCCGTTGCTCGTCGATCACGGCGAGATCCGGGGCCAGCGTCACGCCATGCTCGGGCAGGCTTGCACTCAGGTTGGCCGCGCACCAGTCGGCGCGCTTCAAGACGTCGCCTTTGCCGTCCTCGTCGAGTTCCAGGCCGCGCGCCAGCACCTCGTCGATCCAGGCGGCGTGAAGTTCGTCGAGGTGTGGGTCGTCGGTCTCCAGCGCCTCGCGCCATTCCTCGTAGGCTTGGCGCAGTCGCTTTCGTTTGATGCCGTCGAGTTCATCAAGACCTTGAGGGTAGACCTCGGTGAGAACAGGAACGGCGAGGAACGGGCCGGAGATCTCGATGAGCGCCAGCCAGTCGTGGTGTGAATGGTTGGCGCTCATGCTGCACCTCCTTTTGCAGCGGATTCCGGCACGAGAAAGATCACCGCGACCGGGAAGGTGCGGTCGTCGAGCTTCGCGTAGCGGCTTTCGATGGCTGCGACTTCCTCGGCGCGCTCGACTGGGATGCGCGCCAGACGCGCCTCGAGGGCCGCAGTGTCACGCCTGAGCTGAGTGCGCTCGTCCTCGGTGAAGAGCGAGAGTTGTTCTGGCTGCTGATCCTTCTTCAGCTCACTCTGGATCGCCTTTTCCAAGTCATCGAGCACGGTGCCGATGTCGTCGATCTCTCGTTGCTTTCGGGCCTGCAAGGTGTTGGCCAGAAACTTGAGTCGCTCCTTCGAGCGGGCGTCGACTGCCTGCAGGATGGCGGGCTGAGCGCGATCGAAGCGCACCCGAAGGGCATCGAACAGCGAATCGTTCGCCGTGATGGGCCGCGCCTCGTCCAGCCACTGCTGGACACGCGTGACACCTTCTTCGCGGCGGAAGGCCTGATCGCGCAGATAGCCGCCCGAGACGGTCAGTTCCTCGTGAAGGCGATGGTGATTGCCACCGGTGATGACCAGCCGCGAGACGACGACTACGGCCGGGCCTTCGATGCTGCCATCCGGCAATGTGCGCACGGTGACACGATGGAGTTTCTTCACGTCGTCACGAGCCCAGACTTCGGCACGCAGCAGGCGCAGACACATCTGCACCAGGCGATGGTTCAGGTGGACCAGCACGACGTCGTCTCGCCCCTTGGCCACGGCGTGGTCGAAGGTGATGGGGCGTATCTGTTGGGTATGCGGGTGACGCAACCGCTCCAGACAGCGCGCCCATGATCCCGAGAGGGGGGGCATCCTGAATACCCTGCCTTCGGGTGCATCTGGGAGGGCGACGGGCTCCAATGGGGGGCGACCCGCCAGCGCGAGGCCGGTCTTCACCGCCATCTGGATGTGATCGGACGTGAGGTGGAAATCCTGCTGGGTGGAGAGGAGTCGTTCATGGAGCCTGGCGACGCGCTCTTTCAGCTCGCGTTCGGCGCGCACGAAGCGCCTGGCCTTGGCAATCTTGGCCTCCGCAAGGCGTGTGTCCAGATCCTTCAGCGAGCCTTCGATGAGCCCGGACATCTGTGGTGCAATGACCGGATTGACGCTGCCCATGTCGGCGCGCATCGACTCCAGTTTGCGCAGCGCACGCAGGATGTCGTCACCGTGGCCACCGACCGAGGCATGGCTTTTGTCACCGCCGTCGACGGGGTGCCAGATCAGCACCTCTTTCTCGCGTTGCCCGTGACGGTCGATACGCCCGTTACGCTGCTCCATCACGTTGGGGTTGTAGGGAATCTCCAGGTGGATGAGGCAGTTACAGTGGTTCTGCAGGTCGATACCTTCGGAGGCCGCATCGGTGGCGAGCAGGATGCGAACGGGGGAATCCTTGGGAGATGCCTGGAAGGCCGCTTTGATGGGCTCACGCTCATCCTGAGTGAGGCCGCCATGGAGCAGGCCGAGGCGCTCGCCGCCGAAACCATGGCTGGCGAGGATCTCGTGCATCCACTGGTGGGTGGTACGGTATTCGGTGAACAGGATCACCCGGCGGTCGTTCCACTGCCCGCCGGGCCTGAGGTTTTCCGAGAGCCAATCGAGGACGGCTCTGGCCTTGGAATCGGTCTGGTTCTTGGCGCGCTGCGCCCATTGCCTCAAGTCGGTCAGCATCCGTTGTTGCTCTTGCGTCAGAGGTTGGGAACGGCGGGATGCCTCCTCGACGGCCTCCAATTGAGCATTCTCGACTTCCTGGTCGTTGGCGTAATCCTCGTCTGCTTTCAGGATGGCTTTGCGCAGGATGCGCTCGGCCATGGCATCTCGACCCTTGGGCTTGGCTCCATTCGACAGCGAGGCGACGTGCTTTTCGAGCGTGGAAGCGAATGCGGCGGGCGACGAGAACAGGCGCTTCCTGAGCAGCTGGTTGACGAATGAGGTGCTGAACGTGCTTCCGGTCTTCTCCGCGTCTTTCTCGCGACTGGCACAGTAATCGTTCAGCTTCTGATGGATCTCCCGTTCCTCATCCGTGTACGGAACCGTCAGCGCCTTTAGCTTGCGCTGCGCATACAGGGGTTTGCCGTCAGCATCGACGAGATCGCTCTTCAGGCGACGGATCATTACCTGACTCAACTGCTTCTCGTCGGGGAGGATGTTGCGGGCGAAGCGTTGGTCGTCCAGCAACTCCAGCAGTGAGGTGAACGACTCGGTGTATCCGTTGTGCGGCGTCGCCGTCAGGAACAGGCGATGCTGGAAATGCGGGCTGATCGCGCGGATGAAGCGGGTCCGCTGACTCTCGATGGCGTAGTGGGCCCCGGCGGCGGGGGCGATGTTGTGCGCTTCGTCTACGACCAGTAGATCGAACTTGCGTGGATGGCCGGCATGGGGCGGCAGGACATCGCGCATGGCGCGCAGCCCCTCGCCACTCTTGACCCAGTCCATCGAGGCGATCAGGCGTGGATGAGATGCCCACGGGTTGGCGTGGATGCCGCGTTCGCGCCGCAGCTGCTTGATGTAGGCGGTGTCGACCACGCGGAAGTCGAGGCCGAATTTCTCGAGCATCTCGACACGCCATTTCTCCTGGAGCGAGGCGGGACAGATGATCAATACGGTACGAGCGCGGTGCCGGAGCAGCATCTCCTGGATGACCAGTCCGGCCTCGATGGTCTTGCCCAAGCCGACGTCGTCGGCGATGAGCAGATTGACGCGTGCCATGTCGATGGCGCGAACCAGAGGGTCGAGCTGAAAGTCCTCGATGCTGACGCCGCTCCGGAACGGTGCCTGCAGGAAACCCCTATCGGCATTGGTGGCGGCACCCCATCGCACTGCATCGAGGAAGGCTTCGAGCGTGTCAGAGTCGTCTTGCCCGGTAATGGAAGGCAGGCCCGCACGCTCGATGACTTGTGCGCCGGGTTCGATCTCCCAGATGACCTCCAACTCGTCACCCAGGCCATCTTCATCGAGAGAGGAGAGCGTTACACAGTGCTCGACACGAACGCCTCCGGAGAGCTTTGAAGCAGCGACTTCGGCTACGACCCACTGCCGCCGGCGGACTTCGACCAGTTGTCCAGGTTCTGGCGGGGTTCGAGTAAAGACCGCCTTCGATGCTGCAAATCTGTCCGTAGTCTGCATGTTTTATGTCTTCGTTCTCAAGAGCTGTGTCACGTCCGAGCACGCGATCGGAGCACGACACAGCACCGGCGGAGCTGTCGGGTTCGAGCTCGATTCTATCTTGATCGGAGTTGCATGAAGACAACATAGTTGAGGGTTCGCTACCTCCTCGATCTTGACCGCAGTGGCAGGTAGAATGCGACCAAAGGGGGGACGATGATTGAGGCGGTAGATCTTTTCTGCGGGGCGGGTGGTTTGAGCGCTGGGCTCAAGAGAGCGGGCGTACGGGTGCGTGCGGGCTACGATCTCGAGGAAGCCTGCAGGTACGCTTTCGAGTACAACATTGGCGCTTCTTTCGTCGCTGCCGACGTCGCTCGCGTAAGCGGCATTCAACTGAAACAGTGGTATTCCAACGGTGCAGTCAAGTTGCTGGCGGGCTGCGCCCCATGCCAGCCATTCTCGACATACAACCAGGGGCGTGACACCCGCGACGACCGCAAGTGGCCGCTGCTCTACCAGTTCGCCCGGCTGATCTCTGAGGTTCGCCCCGAACTCGTGACGATGGAAAACGTGCCGGATGTCACCCGACACGAGGTGTATGGTGACTTCGTCGAAGAGTTGAAGAGTGCGGGATACGCCATTTGGGCAAATCCGGTTGCTTGCATCGACTATGGTTTGCCACAGCAACGGCGCAGGCATGTCTTACTGGCGTCGCGTCTTGGCCCGATCGAGTTGATTCCCCCAACGCACCAAGGTAAGCCCGTTACCGTCGCTGAGGCGATTGCCGCGCTCCCGCGTATCGAGGCAGGCCAAGCTTGCCCCACCGACCCTCTTCATCGCTCAGCATCGCTGAACGAGACGAACCTGGCCCGGATCAAACACTCCAGACCAGGGGGAAGCTGGAAGGAATGGCCCGAACAACTCCGAGCGGCATGCCATCGCAAGTCGAGCGGTAACACCTATCCCAGCGTTTATGGGCGGATGTCGTGGGACGAGCCCGCCCCGACGATGACCACTTTGTGCTACGGATTCGGTAACGGCAGGTTCGGTCATCCGGACCAGGATCGCGCAATTTCCTTACGAGAGGCAGCGATTCTCCAGTCGTTTCCGCGAGACTACCGCTTTGCGCCTCCCGACAGCCGAATCGAATTCAAGCCGATCGGTCGGATGATCGGCAACGCCGTGCCGGTCAGGCTTGGCGAAGTGATCGGCGAGAGCCTGAAGCGTCACGTACGTCGGTACGGGTAACGTGGAATTCACCCTTTAGCCTGGCAGCCAAACGATCCAAGTCCCGTATCTCGCAGCCCCAGACCACGAGAACGCGCCAACCCAAGGCCTCAAGCTCCCGCGTCTTACGCGCGTCCCTCTCCACGTTCGCCGCGAATTTCGCCTCCCAGAACGCCGTGTTCGTTCTCGGGGTAGTGCTGAATTGGCACTCTGGATGCCGATGCCAGAAGCAGCCATGGATGAACAGCACCGTCCGATATTTGGGGAGAACGACATCGGGGGTGCCAGGCAGGTCTTTACGATGCAGGCGAAAACGCAGTCCGAGATGATGTAACAGCCGCCGGACGATCACCTCCGGTAGGGTATCTCGTCTCGGCACGGCCCCCATGATTTCGCTGCGCGTTTTTGCCATACAGCATTTTTGCTCAAAGGACTGCCGAGGGCTGGGGTGTGAATCGCCCCGGGTTTTCTAGACGTGTCAAACGACATCAGAAACTGACCCCCTGACGACATCAGGAATTGACCCCCGGTTGTTGATCAATCGGTTTGGGTTGCGGTGTTCGCGCTGGCCTGGTTAACCAGGCCAGCGCGGCGTTTTGCTCTGAGCCGGTAGCTGTCGCCGCGGATCGTGATGACATGGCTGTGGTGGAGCAGCCGATCGAGGATGGCGGTGGCCACCACAGCGTCACCGAACACGCCGCCCCACTCGGCCACGGATCGATTGCTCGTCACCAACATCGAACCACGCTCGTAGCGCCGGCTCACGAGTTGGAAGAACAGGTGTGCAGCATTCGCCTCGAACGGCAGGTAGCCCAGCTCGTCGACCACCAGCAGTTTGGGCTTGGTGAAGTGGATCAGCTTCTCCTCCAGGCGTCCCTCCGCGTGGGCTCTGGCCAACTGCGTCACCAGGCTCGTTGCCGGCACGAACAGCGTTGAGTAGCCGCGCACGATGGCCTCTCGGCCAAGGGCCACCGCCAGATGCGTCTTGCCCACGCCGGGTGGCCCGAGCAGCAGCACGCTGTCACCGTTGGCCACCCAGCGCGACATCGCCAGCTCGCGGATCTGCTTGGCGTCGACGGACGGTTGCGCGTCGTACTCGAAGCTCTCCAGGGTGCGCACGCACGGGAACTTGGCGATCGACATCCCCATCTGGATGCGCCGCTCGTCCTTGCGCGCCACCTCGGCCGCGCACAGCATCGCCAGCGCCTCGCGCAGGTTGAGCTCTGCCCGTGCGGCCTGATCCAGCAAGGTGTCGAGCTGATCGCGGATGGCCGTGAGCTGGAGCCTCGTCAGCATCGGTTCCAGGTCGCTCAGCGCGTCGCTTGGCTTGGTCTTCCTCGCGGTCGCCATCACCAGCCCCCTCCAAGCGCTGCCTCATACTCGGCCAGCGGTCGCAGCAGTTCAGCCGGTGGCGCCGGTGGCAGCACCTCCTCGGCACTCTTTCTACCCAGCCAGCTCACCCCGACCAGATGAGCACCGACGATGCCCACGAGGTGGCTGCGCTCGATGACGTGGGTGCGTCGGCCCGGGTTCTGGGCGTGACTCGCCACTTCCTCCGCGGCGTACAGCACCCGTACCTGGCGCTCGGCCACTACCACGGTGACCGTCTCGCCGATCAGCTTCCACGGCACGCTGTAGCGGTTGGTGTCCAGTTCGATGCAGGCGTCGGTGTGCACCCGGCGGCTGAGTTCGCGTACCTGCAGAAACGGCGCCTTGGACGCCAGCGGCGTGAGTGCGCTTCGTTCGTCACGCTCGAAGCGGTCGATGGGTGGCTCGGCGGTGGTGCCATGTATCCGCACGTCTGCCACCTCGCGCATCCAGCGCGCCAGATGCGCCTCGAGTTCTTCGAGTGACGCGAAGCGGTGCCCGGCGATCGCGTTGCGCTTGACGTAGCCCACTCCACGCTCGTCCTTGCCCTTTGTTCTGGCACGGTACGGCGCGCAGGCCCGGGGCGTCACGCCCCAGTAGCGGCAGAAGGCGTGGAATCGATCGTTGAATGCCACCTCGCGCGTCTGCGCGTCATGCTCGGTCACGAGTGCGCGGGCGTTGTCGATCAGGACCTCGCGGGTCATGCCGCCGAAGTGCCGGAAAGCATCTTCCAAACCCTGCAACCAGGCTGACTGACGCTCGTGCAGGAACATCGCCACGTAGGTTCGGCGCGAGTAGCCCAGGGTCGCCACGAACAGATGAATCTTGGTCTGTTCCTCGCCCACCGGCACGCGCAGGGTGCCAAAGTCGATCTGCAACTGCTGACCCGGCGGGGTCTCGAAGCGCACGGTCGCCGCTGTCTGGGCAAGCACTTCGCGGCGCAGGTGCGCCACGGCACGTTCGACCGTGCGCAGGCTCACCGTGATGCCATGTTCGCGCTGCAGTTGCTGGCGCACCACATCGCAGTTGCCCCGATGCTGACGGAACCGATCGGCCAGCCAGTCCTGATGCGCCGCTAGCCGACCCGGCCGACGCGGCGATTGATACGGCTGCCAGGCCCCTTGGCGCAGATAACTGCGCACCGTGTTTCGGCTGCAGCCCAACTCCCGGCTGATGCGTTTCGCTCCCCAGCCCAGCGATGCCAGTTTGAGCATCGTCTGAACATCCTCAGGCGTCTGCATCGCCTGCCTCCCTTCGGTCCGTTCGGACCCGAGAGAGTGTTCGATAACGTCTTCCACTTCGACCTCCTTCCACGAAGGGGGTCAATTCCTCGTGTCGTCAGGGGGTCAGTTTGTCGTGTCGCCTGACA
>JBHIWE010000171.1:0-9880 GCA_041987645.1 Acidovorax sp.
CTGGACGACGGCACGCAGCCGGGCGAGGTGGTGGTCATGTCGGGCGTCGTGCGCGGTGCCGACGGCAAGCCGCTGGCCGGCGCCAAGGTCGAGGCCTGGCATGCCAACCACCTCGGCCACTACTCCTACTTCGACACGACGCAGAGCGCCTTCAACCTGCGCCGCACCATCGTCACCGATGCTCAGGGCCGATACAAGTTCCGCAGCATCATGCCGCTGGGCTACAGCGTGCCCCCGGGCGGCTCGACCGAGCAGCTGCTCAACCTGCTCGGCCGCCACGGCCATCGCCCCGCACACATTCACTTCTTCGTGAGCGCTCCGGGCCACCGCAAGCTCACGACGCAGATCAACATCGAGTCCGACCCGCACCTCTGGGACGACTTCGCCTTCGGCACCCGCGAGGGCCTGGTGCCGCCGGTGCGCACCAATGCCGAGCCGGCTGCCATGCAGGCGCTTGGCGTGGACAAGCCCTTCCATGAAATCAGCTTCGACTTCGACCTGCTGACCGACGAAGTGAAGGCGCCTGCCACCGACTTCGCCCGCCCGCGCGCCGCGGCATAACGCGGCCTGACGCGGCACGCCACCCACGAACGCTGCAGCTCCCGCCCACCGGCAGGTCCGGTGAGGGCGAGCGGAGCCCTGCGCGCACCACCCGGAGACGCCCATGACCCACGCCACCGCCCCCGCGGATCTCGAGCAGCGCCTGGCCGGCATGCTGGTCGAGGACACGACCCGCCACGTCTACAAGCTGCACCGCGCAGCGTTCACCGACGAAGAGTTGTTCGACCTGGAGATGCAGCACATCTTCGAAGGCAACTGGATCTACCTCGCGCACGAGAGCCAGATCCCGAACGTGAACGACTACCTGACGACCCAGATCGGCCGCCAGCCCATCGTCATCACGCGCAACAAGGCCGGTGAGCTGAACGCCATCATCAACGCCTGCTCCCACCGTGGTGCCACGCTGTGCCGGCACAAGAAGGGCAACAAGGCCAACTTCACCTGCACCTTCCACGGCTGGACGTTCAACAACAGCGGCAAGCTGCTGAAGGTGAAGGACGCGAACGAGGCGGGCTACCCCGAGTCGTTCAACAAGGACGGCTGCCATGACCTGAAGAAGGTCGCGCGCTTCGAGAGCTACCGCGGCTTCCTGTTCGGCAGCCTGAACCCCGACGTGCTGCCGCTGACCGAGTTCCTGGGGGAGTCCACCAAGATCATCGACATGATCGTGGACCAGTCGCCCGAGGGGCTGGAGGTGTTGCGCGGGTCGAGCACCTACACCTTCGACGGCAACTGGAAGTTGCAGGCCGAGAACGGCGCCGACGGCTACCACGTCAGCTCGGTGCACTGGAACTACGCGGCCACCACCAACCACCGCAAGCAGAGCGCCGCGGGCGACAACATCAAGGCGATGGACGCCGGCAGCTGGGCCAAGCAGGGCGGCGGCTTCTACAGCTTCAAGCACGGCCACATGCTGCTGTGGACGCGCTGGGCCAACCCCGAGGACCGGCCCGCGTTCAAGCAGCGCGCCGAGTTGGTGGCGCGCTGTGGCCAGGCCACGGCCGACTGGATGATCAACCACTCGCGCAACCTGTGCCTTTACCCCAACGTCTACCTGATGGACCAGTTCAGCTCGCAGATCCGCGTGCTGCGGCCCCTCGCGGTCGACAAGACCGAGGTGACGATCTACTGCATTGCACCCAAGGGCGAGCCGGCTGAGGCCCGCGCGCGGCGCATCCGCCAGTACGAGGACTTCTTCAATGCCACCGGCATGGCCACGCCGGACGACCTGGAGGAGTTCCGCGCCTGCCAGCAGGGCTACGCGGGCATAGCGCTGCCCTGGAACGACATGTGCCGCGGCGCCACGCACTGGGTGCAGGGTGCCGACCCGGCCGCCCAGGAGATCGGCCTCAAGCCCGTGCTCAGCGGAGTGAAGACCGAGGACGAAGGCCTCTACACCGAGCAGCACCGCTACTGGCAGCAGAGCCTGCTAGCGGCCGTCAAGAAGACCGCCCAGGCTGCGCCCGCTGCCTGCGGCCATGACCCCGAACACCTGCACGCCCACGGCGACAGCTGCCAGCACGGCGCCTGAAGGAGACCCGCATGAGCACCCTGACCTTGGAGCAGGTGCAGGCTTTCCTGTACCGCGAAGCCCGCCTGCTGGACGACCGCCAATGGGACGACTGGCTGGCCTGCTACCACCCCGACGCCGAGTTCTGGATGCCGTCCTGGGATGACGACGACCAGCTCACCACCGACCCGCAGCGCGAGATCTCGCTGATCTACTACCCGAGCCGCGCCGGGCTGGAGGACCGCGTCTTCCGCATCAAGACCGAGCGCTCCGCGGCCAGCATGCCGGAGCCCCGCACGGGCCACAACCTGCACAACATCGAGATCCTGTCGCAGACCGACGGCGAGGTGCAGCTGCGCTTCAACTGGCACACGCTGAGCTACCGCTACAAGACCACGGACAGCTACTTCGGCACCTCGCACTACACGCTGGACACGACGGGTCCCGCGCCGAGCATCAAGCGCAAGCACATCGTGCTGAAGAACGATTACATCCACCACGTCGTGGACGTCTATCACGTCTGAACCGGAGCGCAGACATGACCCACCAGATCGCACTGCAGTTCGAGGACGGGGTCACCCGTTTCATCGACGCCAAGGCCACCGAGACCGTCGCCGATGCCGCCTACCGGCAGGGCGTGAACCTGCCGCTGGACTGCCGTGACGGCGCCTGCGGCACGTGCAAGTGCTTCGCCGAGTCGGGGCGCTACGAGATGGGCGAGTACATCGACGACGCGCTCAGCGACTCGGAAGCCAAGCAAGGCTTCGTGCTGACCTGCCAGATGCGGGCGCAGAGCGACTGCGTGGTGCGCGTGCCGGCGTCCTCCAGCGTCTGCCGCACGCAGCAGGCGCGCTTCGAGGCCGCCATCAGCCGGGTCGAGCAGCTGTCGCCCAGCACCATCTCGCTGTCGCTGCGCGGCGAGGCGCTGAACAAGCTGGCCTTCCTGCCGGGGCAGTACGTGAATCTGCAGGTGCCGGGGAGCACGGCCACCCGCGCCTACTCGTTCAGCTCGCTGCCGCGCGACGGCGAGGTCTCCTTCCTGATCCGCAACGTGCCAGGCGGGCTCATGAGCAGCTTCCTGACGCAGCTCGCGAAGGCGGGCGACGCGATGACGTTGACCGGGCCGCTGGGCAGCTTCTACCTGCGCGACATCAAGCGCCCGCTGCTGCTGCTGGCCGGCGGCACAGGCCTGGCGCCCTTCACGGCCATGCTGGAGAAGGTCGCCGAGCAGGGCACGTCGCATCCCGTCCACCTGATCTACGGCGTGACGAACGATGCCGACCTGGTGGAGATGGACAAGCTCGAGGCCTTCGCCGCACGCATCCCGCAGTTCACCTTCACCGCCTGTGTCGCCAGCGAAAGCAGCGCCTGGCCAAAGAAGGGTTTCGTCACCCAGCACCTGGAGCCCGCGCACCTGCATGACGGCGAGGTGGACGTCTACCTCTGCGGCCCGCCACCGATGGTGGAAGCGGTGGGCCAGGCCATCCGCGAACGCGGCCTTCAACCCGCCAACTTCTTCTACGAGAAGTTCGCCGCCAGTGCATGAGCCCCTCGCCTGGTTCGGCGCCGCTGCACGCTGGCCGCTCCAGTCGGGACCGCTCTCCGGCCAGTGGCCGGAGAGCTTCGGCAGGCACAGGCCGCCCACTGGGCGCCCTGTGTCCGGCCTCAGCCCCCGAGGGGACGGCGATGCCAGCGGCATCGAGCCGCCGGCACATCGCCATCGCGGGCCGGCTTGGGGCGGCCCGGCGCTCGGCCCGAAACACAGATCACTGAGGCCATCGATATGAACCTGCAACAACGTTTCACCGACCGCACGGCCGTCGTCACCGGCGCCGCCCGAGGCATCGGCCGCCGCGTCGTCGAGCGGTTGCTGGAGGAGGGCGCCCAGGTGGCGGCCATAGACCGGTCCGAGCTCGTGCATGAACTGCGTGCGCTGCCCGGTGCGGGCGGGCGCGTGCTGACCCTGACCGCCGACCTGGAGAAGTTCGCCGACTGCAATGCTTTCATGGCTGCCACGCTGGAGCGTTTCGGCCGCATCGACGTGCTGGTCAACAACGTCGGCGGCACGATCTGGGCGAAGCCCTTCGAGCATTACGGTGAGCATGAAATCGAGGCCGAAGTGCGCCGCTCGCTCTTTCCCACGCTATGGTGCTGCCGCGCCGCACTGCCGGCCATGCTGGAGCAAGGGCGGGGCGCCATCGTCAATGTGTCGTCGATCGCGACGCGCGGCGTCAACCGCGTGCCCTACGGCGCGGCCAAGGGCGGCGTCAACGCACTGACGGCCTGCCTGGCCTTCGAGACGGCGCAGCGCGGCGTGCGCGTCAATGCGACTGCTCCAGGTGGCACCGAGGCGCCACCCCGCCGCATCCCGCGCAACACCGCGCCGCAGAGCGAGCAGGAGAAGGCCTGGTACCAGCAGATCGTCGACCAGACCATCGGTTCCTCGCTGATGAAGCGCTACGGAACGATCGACGAGCAGGTCGGCGCCATCCTGTTCCTCGCCTCAGACGAGGCGGCCTACATCACCGGCGTCACGCTGCCGGTGGGCGGTGGCGACCTGGGCTGAGACCCGGGCGCATCGCCTTTCACGACAACCACGGAGACAAGCCCATGACCCGAGACATCGACGCGTCGAGACTCATCGACGACGCCCGCTTCAACCGCTTCCACTGGATGGTGCTGTTCTGGTGCGCCCTCATCATCATCTTCGACGGCTACGACCTCGTCATCTACGGCGTGGTACTGCCGGTGCTGATGAAGGAATGGGCGCTCACGCCGCTGCAGGCTGGCGCGCTGGGCAGCTATGCCCTCTTCGGCATGATGGTCGGCGCGCTGGTGTTCGGGCCGCTATCAGACAAGATCGGTCGCAAGAAGGCGATCACGATCTGTGTCGTGCTGTTCAGCGGATTCACGGTGCTCAACGGTCTGGCGCGCAACCCGACGGAGTTCGGTCTTTGTCGCTTCATCGCGGGCCTCGGCATCGGGGGCGTGATGCCCAACGTGGTGGCGCTGATGAGCGAGTACGCGCCGCGCAAGATCCGCAGCACGCTGGTGGCCATCATGTTTAGCGGCTACTCGGTGGGCGGCATGCTGTCGGCGGGCCTGGGCATCGTGCTGCTGCCGAGCTATGGCTGGCAATCGGTGTTCTTCGTGGCGGGCGTGCCCCTGCTGCTGCTGCCGCTGATCATGAGCTTCCTGCCGGAGTCGGTGGGCTTCCTGATCCGTCAGAACCGGCTGGACGAAGCCCAAGCGGTGTTACGTCGCGTCGAGCCGGCCTACCGCCCGCAGCCGGGCCAGCAGCTGACGATGCCGGCCCTCAAGGCGGCCGGTGCGCCGCTGCTCGAACTCTTCCGCGACGGCCGTGCGTTGCGCACGATCATGCTGTGGGCCTCGTTCTTCTGCTGCCTGCTGATGGTCTACGCGCTGAACTCCTGGCTGCCCAAGCTGATGACCAAGGCGGGCTACGGGCTCGGCTCATCGCTGAGCTTCCTTCTTGTGCTCAACTTCGGCGCGATCTTCGGCGCGGTGGGCGGCGGCTGGCTGGGTGACCGCTTCAATCTGCCGCGAGTTCTGGCGGTGTTCTTCGCGCTGTCGGCGGTGTCGATCGGCCTGCTCGGTTTCAACAGCCCGAGCTGGGTGCTGTACAGCCTGATCGCCGTGGCGGGCGCCACGACCATCGGCTCACAGATCCTCCTGTATGCCTGTGGCGCGCAGTTCTATGGGCTGGCCATTCGCTCCACCGGTCTGGGGTGGGCGTCCGGGGTCGGACGCAACGGTGCGATCGTCGGGCCGGTGCTGGGTGGGGCGCTCGTGGGCATGGGCGTACCGCTCAGCGCGAACTTCCTGGCGTTCGCCCTGCCAGGCCTCTTGGCTTGCCTGGCCATGCTGGCATTCACGTGGGGCGGCCTCGATGGAATTCCGCGAACGACGGCGTCGCTTCATCGCCGCGAGGCCGCCTCTGTTGGCGTTGCCGTGAGGACGTGACTGGCGCGGCACCAGGGCGGCGGCAAACGCTTCGCTTGCTGAACCAGCTCTACCTTAGTTGTTGAGCCGCAGCTGTCAAGTGCCATAGGACTCGATCCATCGAACCTAAGCTTGACATGGCATACCGGTCGGCGCATTGCGGAACGAGCCGAAGCGCTTGTGCATCGAGCGCCTGGTAGAAGCCCCTCAAAAACGCTCCGCGAGCGCTGCTTGGGCGGCCCGTTCCGGCTGAACAGCAGTCGTTGATTGCGGAAAGAGTACCAATGAGTGGACGGCAGCTTGCTCGCTTTGCGCTGCCGTTCGAATGCAAGGAGCGAATGGCAGCGCCCGCTGCAAAGCTGCCGCCGGCCGGGCGACGGCAGCTTCAGGCTGATCTCAGTCGTTCGTCGATGGCAGCCCGGTGACGCCTGTCGCCAAAAGCTGGCATTCGACGTGATGCAGCCTGACCGTTGGCTTTACACCTGGAAGCAGCGATTTGCCGCCGGCATCTGGATTCGGACTGGCCGAGCGACAGCTGCCGGACCCCTCGACCGTCTCAGTTCGACCCGTTGCAGCCCTTGGTGTCGGCGATCAGCCTGCTGCGAAGCGGACGCTCAACGTTGAAACTGAGCCGACTCGCGGCGGCCAGCCGACGCGAGTCGGTTCCGGCGACTGGTTAGGTATCACCTCACCCTCTCCCATTGCTTTGAATGAGCGCCTCCAGTGCGTCCCAATCGGCTCAAGCTTATGAGTGTCTCTATTGAGGGGCTGTTTGCCAATCCCCTTTCTGGATTGTGCAGTGCGGCAAGCAACCGGATAACCTCGAGCCCACTGCCTTCCTGATGAGGATGAGTCGATGGAGCCTTTCACGATCATTGCAGCAAGCTTGAGCGCCCTTGGCGCAGTGAGCCGCTTCTTCCGAAGGAAGTCAGAACAGCGCCGCAATGAAGCCGCCAGGATCGCTGCGGAGGCCGGCCGGCGAGTGCACGCCCAGATGACGGCGACGGCGGAGGCGGCCCACAACCTGGGTCGCCAGCGCTCTGCGGCACTGATGTGGCTCCACCCACGCCTCGAAACGGCGCTTGCGCACTTCAACATGCCCATGCATGGGGATCACTTCGATCCCCAGGCGGCGGCGAAGAAGTTTGCAGCGTTGCGTAGCAAGGTGCTGGCCAGCTTCGTTCGGTTTGAGTTCCGCGGTGATACCGCGGTGCTTGCCATGAGCACAACCGCCTTGGTCTTGAAGGGTATCGAGTACCTTGACCAGGCGGACGTCATTTCGGTCCCGGTGCTGCACCAAACAGTAGGGGAGGTCATCGCCAGCATCCCCATTGAGGGGGCTGACGTGCTCGCGGCTCACGCCCCGCTCGCTGGACTCTCGGTGGCTGACTTTGTGGCGGACGGCTTGGTGGTGCTGAGCGCAGCGATGTTGCTGCGCAACGCGTATCGCGCGTGCGTCAGCAGTGACGATGCGGATGCGTTGAATCGCGAGGCAAGCAGGCTCGACGAGGAGTTCAGGAAGCTGCTCGTCTACGAGGGCAACGTGAACGCCGCAGAGCGCGATCAGTCAGAGGCTGGCTATCAGGCCTATCGCGCGGCCGTCTTCGCAGAAACGATGGTCGCAAACGGCCCCAACGCTGGCGGAGCTTGGCGCGAAAAGGTGATTGCCAACCTGAGGCAGGCTGCGACGACGTGGTGGCGCGCTCTTCAGATTGAACCCAAGATGGTTTAGTACGAGGCAGCGGTGTTTGACGCACTCAGATCCACGTGGCAGGAGCGCAAAGGACTATCCCTGCGGCTCTCGGAGCTAAAGCAAGAACTCATTGAGGCGGAGAACGCCCTTGTCGAAGCACGCAAGCGCGCCATCAACGATGACTCTATAGCTAGAGACTTGGTGTCCCTGGCCTTCCAGAGGGGCGCGCATGACTGAGGTCGCCGTCATCTCCGCTGCAGTCGTCGTCTTGGCAGTTGTCGGCTACTGGATGTTGGTCGTCCTGAACGTCCTGGGCATTGGGTACCTGAAATCCAGGATCTCTCAGACGTCGGGCAAACTTGGAGTCGTTCAATGCGACACCATCGCCTATCAGCAGCTTGAGGCGCATGCTAGGCGTCTCGCGGACGAAGTCAGAGTTACTCGAGGAGCTCTCAATGACTGATACGTTCATCCACGCTCTTGGCGCGCTCGCCGCGGTTCTCGGCTTCATTGCCGCCTATCTGAAGTATCGGGCTGCCACCTTGAAGCCCCAGAGCCTCGCAGACAAGCATCGCCAGGAGATCCAGAAAGACCCGTCTGGTTTTGGCTTCGGTAGCACTCTTGCGGCGGCCGGATGTGGTGCCGTTGTCGGCGGCGTCGTTGTGGAAGCTGCTCACGTCGCGATCGACATCCTCCAGCATCACGAAACTGCAAGCGACGCGGCTTCGGGGGCACTTGACCTGCTGATCTAGCCCCGTACAAGGACGTGCCGGCCAAAACCCCCATCGACCAAGCTGCGCAGCTGGCGCTAGTGGAGCGCTTCGCAGGAAGGGTGAACGGCCGTAGTTTGTCGAAGCCGGCTTGCCCACCGATGACGAGGTGCATGCACTGCTGCAAGCGATCATTGCCCGTCTAATGAAGATGCTCACGCGCCGAGGCGTGCTGATCGATGACGTGGGCCAGACCTGGCTGGCCGAGCCCGATGCCGACGAGGAGTTGGCGCGCACTCGGCCGCCGCTGCGGCTGCGCTGACATGCTCTTGCACCCGGGGCCTGCGGCACCACCAGAAGCCGCAGCTTCGCGTTCGGGGTCAGGACTCCATGGAAGCGGATCAGGTGTAGTCTGGGCCGGGGACCCTCGCCTACCGGGAGTGCTTCGACATCTACGCTGTGCACAAGTGCTTTGCAGCAGTGACTCACGCCGGCTTTGTTGACAAGCTGCACAAGGTCGTCAAAGGCCAGGAGGTGCCGGAGCTCAAAGACGCTGGTGCCTCACGGAACTTTTTGTTCGAACTGCTCGTCGCAGCGCGGTTCCGTCTGGCGGGCTACGCCATCGACTTTGACGAGAAAACGGACGTCGTGGCGCGACGCGATGGCATCACGGTGCGGGTCGAATGCAAGAGGATCAGCTCCCAGGCGGACTGGTCACCGCCGTCAGGGCGCTCATCGGGGCTGGTTTCGAAGAATTGGTCGATGTGCTTCTCGTACCGCGCGTAGCGCGAATTTCTCGCTGGCACTCCGAGGCTCTCGAGCCATGAAATGATCTCGGGCAGTTTGCCCATCATGGCGTCGTCCGTGAAATCTGGTTTTGACATGAATACTCTCTTGAGGATGGTCAGTTTGAGGAGCAAGGCCAATCGATAGCTTTGCCTGATGCTGGCGGACAGCACGGAACGTAATGCGGACAGCAGCGCGACAGCAAGAACAAGCTCTACGCCCTGCACGCGCCGGCGGTGGAATGCCTGGCCAAGGGCAAGGCCAGGACGCCCTACGAGTTCGGCGTGAAGGTCTCCGTGGCCGTCACGGCCAAGGAGGGCTTGGTGGTGGGCATGCGCTCCATGCCCGGCAACCCGTACGACGGCCACACAGTGGACAGCCAGCTCGAACAGGTCGAGATCCTGACCGGCGAGGCACCCAACATCGCACTGGCCGACCGCGGCTACCGCAGCGTGGAAACTGCAAGCGGGGCGCGGCTGCTGACCCTGTCCCCGTTTCAGTACCGCTCGGAAGTAGAACTTTCCGGCTCCTGACCCTGTCCCCGTTTCAGTACCGCTCGGAAGTAGAACTTTCCGGCTCCTCTGACATCGCCGCAGCCGCCTGCAGGCGGCTGCGGCGGGCGAATTCGGCTGGCGTGGACCAGTCCAACGCCGAGTG
>JBHIWE010000172.1:0-9836 GCA_041987645.1 Acidovorax sp.
TCGGCCGGCGGCTCGTCGTAGGCCGACAGCAGCGTCGCAGCGGCAGGCCCCGCCTCTGCCGCCCGCACTGGCATCAGCGCAGCGGTGGCCGGCGACTCCCCCACGAACGACGGGGCAGAGAACAGGCGGGTCAAGGCGAACGGCAGATTGAAGGACAACATGGCGGGCTTCCTGTAGCGGCGCACGGGCGTCGCGGGGTGATGCAGTGCAGACGGTGCAAGCCCGAGCCTAGAAGGCTTCCTGCCGCACCGGTGTAGGCCGTCGCCCCTCTCCTGCTCAACGCCATCCTGCCGTGGTGCCACGGCCACGCCGGCCCGCCGCTGTGGTCGTCATCGCGGCGTCACTGCTTCATTTCGCCAGCGTCAGCGTGCCCTTCATGATGGCTGCATGACCGGGGAAGGAACAGAAGTACGCATACGACTCGCCAGCCTTCAGCGAAGCCACGGGAAACGACACTGCATCGCTCTCTCCGCCCCCCACCAGCTTGGTGTGCGCGATCACGCGTGCATCACCGTCCTTGACGAAATTTTTCGCCGCGCCCGCCGCGATGCCGTCCGTCAGAGCGCCCTGCATGTCGGACGCCTTGGTCAGCACCCAGTTGTGACCCATGGCGGTCTTGGGCAGCTTGCCGGAATGCTTGAGCTTGACGGTGAACTGCTTGCAGCTGGCGGGCACCGAGATGCTGGCCTTGCTGAACTGCATCGCGTCGTTGCCGTCGATCTCGACGGAGCAGTCGGCCGCACGGGCGGGGCCCGCCACAGCGGCGGCACACAGTGCGACGAGCGCCAGGGGTTTCCAGAAAATTGCCATGTTCTTGTTGCCTTCGTTGAGAGAGAGGATGGCAGGCACGGGGCCTGCGGAAGCGATGGGCGCTTGCACGCACCCATCGGTCAGGCCATCTTAGGCAGACGGCTCCTGCGGACATTGATGTGGCTCAAGCAGGCGCCTGGCCGATCTGGGACCGGACAGGCTTCGCCTCGCCTTGCCCCCGCACACGAATCCGGATCTGCGTCGCCAGGAGCCGGTACACACGCTCAGCGCAACGCCAAGGCGGCGGCGGCCATCCCGCTGATCTTCGGGCTGCCCGCACCCGGAGCCATCCGGGATCCACGCAAACCCCCAGGCCAGTGGCAACAGGCCCTAGACTTTGCGCCCCATGCCCCAGACCCTGAGCACCCCCGCATACAGCGAAATCATCATCAAGAAGAGCCGCTTTATCGGCTGCGTGCAGCCCATGGCCGACCGCGCCAGCGCGCAAGCCGCCGTGGATGCGCTCTGGAAGCAGCACCCCGATGCGGCCCATATCTGCTGGGCGCTACTGGCGGGCGGACAGTCCGCCGCCGTGGATGACGGCGAGCCCGGCGGCACCGCAGGCCGGCCCATGCTCGACGTGCTGCGCCACCAGGATCTCGAGGGTGTCCTGGCCACCGTGGTGCGCTATTTCGGCGGCGTGAAGCTCGGAGCGGGCGGCCTGGTTCGCGCCTATACCGATACCGTGGCGCAGGCACTGCTCGGCGCCGAGAAGGTGGTCCTCCAGCGCATGGCCACGCTGCAGTGCGAGGTGCCCTACGCACTGGAAGGGCTGCTGCGACGAGAGACCGAAGCGACGGGCGCCGAGCTGCTGCAGGTGGAGCACGCCTCGCAGGTGATGCTGCGCCTGCGCCTGCCCCACGCGCAGGCGGATGCGTTCGTGCAGCGCATCAACGATCTGGGCCAGGGCCGGGTTGGCTGGCACCCGGTGCAGGACTGAAGCCACCGGGCTGCCGGCACGGCCTGCCTGCGCAAGCGCAGGGCCTGGCGGCCTACACCGCCGTGCGCTGGCACAGGCCACACTGCCCCATCCAACTCCTTCTCTTCCGCTGGGGAAGAACTGCGTTCATGAGCGACACCCTCGACGTCATCATCATCGGCTCGGGCTCCGCCGGGCTGGCGGCCCTGCGCGAAGTACGCAAGCGCACCGACCGCTACCTCCTCGTCAATGACGGGCCGTGGGGCACCACCTGCGCCCGCGTGGGCTGCATGCCATCCAAATTGCTGATCGAGGCCGGCAACGCTTTCCACGCGCGGCGCAAGCTGGAAACGCTGGGCATCCGGGGCGCAGACGGCCTTTCGGCGGACCTTGCGGCGGTGTTGCAGCGCGTGCGCTCCGTGCGCGACCGCTTCGTTGACGCCACGCTGCGCTCTACCGACGCGGGCGAGCGGGCCATATCGGGCCGGGCGCGCCTTTTGGGCGCGCAGCGTGTCGAAGTGAACGGCACCGTCCACAGCACACGCAACATCGTCATCGCAACCGGCTCACGGCCGGTGGTGCCTGAGCCTTGGCTCGCGTTCGGCGACCGCATCCTGACGACCGACACCCTTTTCGAGCAGCCCAGCCTGGGGCCGCGCATCGCGGTGATCGGCCTCGGGCCGGTCGGCTCCGAGATGGCCCAGGCGCTGGCACGCCTGGGCCTGGAGGTGTCGGCCTTCAGCAAGCAGGGCACCGTAGCGGGACTGAGCGACCCGGAGATCAACAACGCGCTGCTCGACAGCTTCAAGGACGAATTCAGCGTGTACCAGGGCGCCGAGGTCCAGTTGCGGGAGGTGGCCAGCGGCATCGAGGTGACCAATGGCCGCACCACCGTGGTGGTGGACCAGGTGCTAGCCGCTCTGGGCCGCCGCCCCAACGTCGAGCACTTGGGGCTCGACACGCTGGGGCTGGAACTGAACGACAAGGGGCTACCCCCCATCGACCCACGCTCCATGCAGGTGGGCGAGCTGCGCGTCTTCATGGCGGGCGACGTGGACGGCGACCGCTCGCTGCTGCATGAAGCGGCGGATGAAGGCCACATTGCCGGACTGAATGCCATGGCGGATGAGCCCCACCCATTCAAACGCCGCACCCGCCTCGCGATCGCTTTCACCCAGCCCAATGCAGCCGTGATCGGCCGTCGCCATGCGGTTCTGCACAAGCGCCAACAGGAGTCTGAGGCATCGGCCGGCAGCGACTTCGTGACCGGCAGTGTGGACTTCGAGGACCAAGGCCGTGCCCGTGTGGCGCAACGCAACCATGGCCTGCTGCACGTCTATGCCGACAAAGCCGACGGCCGGCTGCTGGGCGCGGAACTCTGTGCGCCCGACGGCGAGCACCTGGCCCATCTTTTGGCTCTGGCCATCGAACGCAAGCTGACCGTGGCTGAACTGCTCGGCATGCCGTTCTACCACCCGGTGCTGGAAGAAGGCCTGCGCACCGCGCTGCGCAAGGCCGCCTCCCAACTGCCGCGCTTGTCCGAATCGGACCTGGCCGCTTGCGGCGCCTATGGCAGCAACGCACTGGATTGAAGATATTGACGCAGAGAGGCTCAACCCGCGGGCCGATATGCCGATAAAGAAGCGGACTGCACTCGCATGCCGGCGGCCCGCCGGGATTCAGACACACTCCCAGGAGTCTTCCATGGACGTTTCGCTCTCCCAATCCATCGTCAACGCCGCCACCGCGGCGACCAACGCCCAAACGTCCAATGCCGTGGGTGTTGCCGTACTGAAAAAAGCCATGGACACGCAGAAAGCGGCCGCCGCCACGCTGCTGCAGGCCCTGCCCTCGCCCCAGCCTGCACTCGCGACCTCCGGCAGTCTGGGCACGCAAGTGAACGCCTTCGCCTGAAAAGCATCCAAGGGGGACTGGCAGCGGCCGTTGCAAGGCTGCGGACACCAAAGGAGTTCGTATGCACGTTTCCCCTTCCGCCGGCCTCCCCGGCCTTCACGGCCTCTTCAGCGCAGGGTTCGACGCGTCCAGCAGCACCGCGCGATCGAACGCGTTGCGGCCGATCCAGGATCTTGAGCAGGCCGACGAGTTGGCGCTCCTCGGCCCGGCTTCCGTGCTATCCGGCTCCCTCCAGGCGGCATTGCTGGACAGCCAGACACTTGCAAGCCAGCCGCCGGCCACCCCAGGCACGGCCGACCCCGCTCTCGAAGCGGCACTGAATGAAGCCAGCCTGCTGCAAACCGGCATGCTGGACAGCACACTGCTGGGTTCCGTTTCCCAGGGAGGCATGTCACAGGCCTATACCGGCATGACCGAACCGGGGGCCTTTGGTGGCGGGTTGCTTCAAGCCGGCCTGCTGGAATCGTTAGCCTCACTACAGGCCGATACGGGATCGAACACGGGCGCAGCCGCCCCACCCAAGCTGCCGCCAGCCGGTTCCGGACCCTTGGGCACCCAGGTCAACACCTACGCCTGAGCAGGAAACGACGGACTGCCGCCGAGGTCTGCCCGCACCTGTCTGCCAGGGGGGCCGGGCCACAGCAGACCGCAATCAGACTGCGGATACCGTAGCGGCCGACACCGACGCTCCCGCGCGCGGCACGCCACGCGCATCTTCGGGGTGCGGCGCCTGCGTCACGATGGAGGTCAGCGCCGGCTCGGCCGGCATGTGCACCAAAGCCTCCAGATCAGGGCGCGGCCTCTGGAGCCCAGGAATGCCAGTGAAAGCCTGTTCCAGCGATTGCCCTATGCCCAGCGTGAAGTGATCACCCCGGAACGGCCCCACCACCTGCAGCCCGAACGGCATGCCCGCTTCGTCACGCCCGCACGGCAGGCTGAGCGAGGGGTGGGTAGTGAGCGTGGTGACATAGGTGAGGCCGAGCCAGCGGTAGTAGTTGACTTGCGCCTCTCCGTCGATATGACTGGCGAAGAGCGACGTCCACGGAAAGGGCGAAATCGGCGTGGTGGGCGCCAGGATCACGTCGAAGTCGCGGAAGGCCTGCTGGAAACGCGCCAGGATGCGCGTCTGCTCGGCCTGCGCCCAGGCGCTGTCGATCAGCGACATGGCGGCACCGATCTCGTAATTGGCGCGGGTGTTGGGGCCCAGGCTCTCCGGATCGCGCTGGTAGGCGTCGCGCGTGCTGGCCACGAAGGCCTCGGCGCGCAGTACGTCGAAGCAGCGATGCACATCGCCCAGGTCGAAGTCGATCGGGTCACAGCGCTTGAACAGGTGCCGCATGGCAGCGACCTTCTCGCGGAAGGTGCGGCGGATGCCCGCATCGACCGCGCAGGCACCGAAGTCCTCCGTGTAGCCCACGCGCAGGCCGGCCAGATCCACCGGCTCAGGATGCAGAAAGCTCATCGGGTCCAGCGGATAGCTCAGCGGATCGCCTGCCGACAGGCCCGCCGAGGCGGCCAGTTGCAGGCAGGCTTCGGCCACCGTGCGGCCCATGGGTCCAACGACGGAGAGTGGCGTCCAGCCCAGCAGCTTGCGCGAACTGGGCACCACGCCGGGCGAAGGCCGAAAGCCCACCACCCCGCACTTGGCGGCGGGGATGCGCAGCGAGCCGCCAGTGTCGGAGCCCGTGCAGACCGGCAACATATCGCAGGCCAGCGCGGCCGCCGAGCCTCCCGAGGAGCCGCCCGCATTCAGGTTCGGATTGAAAGGGTTGCCCGTGGCACCCCACACTGTGTTGCGCGAATTGGCGCCCGCGCCCATCTCGGGAATGTTGGTCTTGCCCGTGACGATGGCACCCGCCGCGCGCAGCCGAGCCACCAGCACGTTGTCCTCGGCAGGGATGTTTTCGCGGTAGATCTGCGAGCCGTAGGTGGTCAGCAGGCCGGCCGTGGCCTCCAGATCCTTCACCCCCATCGGCAGCCCGTGCAGCAACCCCAGCGGCTCGCCGCGCAGCACGGCCTGCTCGGCCGCACGGGCCTCGGCGCGGGCGCGGTCGTAGCAGGTAGCCGTGACGGCGTTGACATAAGGATTCACCGCGTCGATGCGCTCGATGCAGGCTTCGAGCAGTTCGACGGGCGAGATCTCGCGCTGGCCGATGCGGTGGCGGAGCTCATTGGCGGACAGCTCCACCAGGCGGGTGTCAGAAGTCATGTCGTTTCATCAAGAGAGGCGGACGGCCGGGCCGCCGTGGGTACTAGGCCGTGGGGGGGGCTCAGTCGGCCTTGATGCCGGCACGCTGGGCGATGGCCCGCATCAGGGGCAGTTCCTTTTCGATCATCGCACTGACCTCCTTGCCGGGCATGAAGACGGGCTCGAAGCCATTGTCCAGCAGCTTCTGGCGCGTGCCAGGGTCGGCCATCGTGGTGGCGAGGGCCTGTTCAAGACGGCTCCTCACGGCAGGCGGCAGGCCCGCGGGAGCCACCAGGGCGAGCCAGGTATCCATCTCCAAGCCCGGGTAGCCGCTTTCGGCCAGGGTGGGCACCTGCGGCATCAAGGGCGATCGGCGCGCCGAGGTAACGGCGATCGCGCGGATCTTTCCTTCCTTGACCTGAGGCACGGCAGCGGACACGGTATCGACCGTGAACGGGATCTGCCCACCCATCAGGTCCACCATGGCCGGTGCGCTGCCTTTGTAGGGCACATGCTGAATCTTCAGGCCGGCGGCGTTGAAGAACATCTCTCCGGCGAACTGCGAGGTCGTGCCGGAGCCGAAGGAACCATAGGAATAGGTATCAGGTGCGGCCTTGACCGTGGCAACGAACTGCTTCAGGTCACGCACGGGCACATCCTTGCCGGCCAACAGCACCAGTCCGGTGCGTCCGGTCATGCCGATGGGCTCGAAGCTCTTGACCGGGTCATAGGGCAGCCGCGCGCGGATGGCGGGGTTCACGGTGAAGGTGGTGCCCGAGCTCATGAACAGCGTGTAGCCGTCGGGTGCAGCCTTGGCCACAAAGCTCGCGCCGATCACCGTGCCCGCGCCAGCCCGGTTGTCGATCACCACGCTCTGGCCCAGCACATCGCCCAGCTTCTTGCCGATAAGCCGGCCCAGCACGTCGGTGGCGCCGCCCGGCGGGAACGGAATGACCACCGTGATCGGCCGGGTGGGATAGGCCTCGGTCGCGGCAGCGATGCCGGGCGCGGAGGCACCCAGGGCGCAGAGCGCTGCGGGCAGCAGCAGGGACAGCATCATCTTCTTGCGGTTCATGGCGGTTCTCTCAGAAGGCGGTTGACGAAAAACGGAAGCGGAAGCGAAAAGGGGAAGATGGCCGGCGGCTCAGGCAGCGGGGCCTTGCGCCAGCAGCGCCCTACCCCGCTGTTCGAAGCGAACGTACTCGGCGGGTGGCACAAAGAGCCCCCCTGTGGTCCAGACCAGGTGCGTGGCCAGTTCCAGGCGGATGTCCAGGCCCGAGGCCTCCAGCCATTGCCGGCCTGCGGGGCTGTCCGCCAGCCACGCCGGGCCGCTGAAGCCGGCCGCAGCCGAAGGCTCGATGCGCTGACCCGTGGCGTCCAGCACCTGCACCAACTGGCGAAACAAGGTGTCGTCGCGCACGGTGAAGCAGCCCGAAATCACCGGCTGCATCAGCTCCGCCGCCAGCAGCGAGGCGCGCGGCACGGCGAGCCCATCGGCCTCGGTGGCGTTGGTCAGGCCGTGGTCATAGACGGAGGGGTGGGCGCCCTCGCCCGCCAGCATCTGCACCAGAAAGCAAGGCGACTGCACAGGCTCTGCGAAGAAGCAATGCACGTGCGGGCCCAGCAGCTGCCGCAGCCCGAACGCGATGCCGGCGGGGGCACCGCCCACGCCGCAGGGCAGATACACGAAGAGCGGATGCTCGGCATCCACCGCGATGCCCGCTTGCTGCAACTGGCCCTGCAGATGCAGAGCCGCTGCGCTGTAGCCCAGCAGCAGCGAGAGCGAACGCTCGTCATCCACGAAGTGGCAGAACGGATCGGCTTCGGCCTCGGCGCGGCCCGCGGCCACGGCGCGTTCATAGTCGCCTGCATGCTCCACCACCTGCACGCCACGCTGGCGCAGGCGTGCCTTCTTCCATTCCTTGGCGTCCGCCGACATGTGCACCACCGCCTTGAAGCCCAGCGCCGACGCGGCCACCCCGATGCTCAGGCCCAGATTGCCCGTGGAGCCGACCGCCACCGTGTAGCGACCGAAGAGTGCCCGGGCACGCGGAGAGGCCAGGGTGCGCCAGGCCTCAACCTGCGAATCAGGCGGAGTGGTCGGGTCCACCAGGCCGTGCTCCAGCGCCAGGCGCTCGGCGAATTCCAGCACCTCGTGCAGCCCGCCACGCGCCTTGATGGAGCCCGCTACCGGCAGGCTATGGTCGGCCTTGATCCAGAGCGCACCGGCCTGCGCCTGCAGCCCCAGCGCCGGTCGCAGCGCCTCGGCGGGCAGCAGGGGCGACTCGATCACTCCGCCGGTGGCCTGCAGTTCAGGGAACAGCTCGGCCAAAGCGCCGGCCCACCGCGCGAACCGGCCAGCGGCCGCCTTCGTATCACCCAGGCTAATGCCTTGGCCATCGGCGTCTAGCACGGGCTGCAGATCCGCGGCGCGGCTGGGGTTGGCCCAGAAAGCGGGCTCCGCATTGCGGATGCTGGACAACAGGAGATCGGGAACGGGGCATTCAGAGCGCATGGATCGCATTCTTGGGCAGGCAGGCGTCTGCACACAAAGCATTTATATTGGCCGCCATCATTAGTCATACTCATAGCAAAGACTTGGCAGCCCGCCCGTCGCAGACACTTGCCCGCCATGGACATCCGACTCTCCCCCTCACTGCTGGCCTGGCTGCGCGCGTTCGACGCGGCCGCCCGCCACGGCAGCTTTACCCGCGCAGCGGCCGAACTGTGCATTACCCAGAGTGCGGTCAGTCAGCAGGTCAAACAACTGGAGCAGTGGCTCGGCCGGCCCGTGTTCCTGCGCGCGCCGCGTGCCCTGGTGCCTACGCCCGAAGGCAAATGGCTGGCGGTGGTGCTGCGCGAGAGCTTCGACGCGATCGAGAGCACGCTGGGCCAGATGCAGCGGCGAGGCGATGCGGAATCGCCGATCGCCACCCTCAGCTGTTCGCCCTCTTTCGCCATGCAGTGGCTAACGCCGCGCCTGGGTGAGTTCCTGCGCCAGCATCCCGAGGTGGGCCTGCGCGTATTCGGAGAATTCCACCGGCTGGACCGCACACGCATGGTGCAGGGCGGCATCGAGGCCGCCGTGCGCTTCGACCTGGGCGGCTACCCCGACCTGCAGGCGACCGTCTTTCTTGACGAATGGCTGATCCCGGTTGCAAGCCCTGACTTTCTGGCGGCCCATCCCGGCCTGCAGGAGCCCGCACAACTACACGGCGACTGGCTGCTGCATGACAGCACACCCTGGGAAGGCGCCCGCCCCCATGAAGAGTGGCAGCAGTGGCTGAGCCAGGTCGGCGCACCCTTGCCGGCCTGGCACGGCGGACCCGAATTCAATCTCTCGCAGCTGGCACTGAGCGCGGCGCTGGCCGGCCGGGGCATCGCCATGGGCCGCGCCGCGCTGGTGCTCGACGATGTGATCGCCGGGCGCCTGGTGCCGCTTTTCGGCAGCAGCGTGGTCTCGCACGCGGCCTATTACTACGTGACCCTCCCGCAGCCCGGCACAGCCATGCAGTGGGTGGGCGAATGGCTGATCCAGGAGGGGCGGCGCTTCGCGCAGCGGAGAGCCAGCGTGCTCCCGCCACCCGCCTGATGCATTAGCTATTTAAAATGCGCTTTATCACAAATAAGCGTATAAATATGATCATGAATCCAGACTCCCCACCCTCGCTGATCTCCAGCCTGGCAGCGGCACGCAAGGCGCAGCAGCTCACCCAAGCGCAACTGGCCGAGCGCGCTGGCCTCTCGCGCATGACGGTGCAGCGTACCGAAGGCGGCGATCTGGACCCACGCTTTTCCACCCTGGCCGAGATGGCCCGTGTATTGGGCATGGAACTGATCGCCGTGCCCAGCGCACTGAGGCCCGAGCTGCAGGCCTTCATCCAGGCCGGCGGGCGCTTTCTGGGCCAGCCGCCGGGTGCGGATGCGCCGCCCTCGGTCGTGGATGGCCTTCGCCAGGGCTAGGCCCCGCCCAGAACCCACGCCCCAGCCATGTCCACCGCCATC
>JBHIWE010000173.1:0-9804 GCA_041987645.1 Acidovorax sp.
CCGGATGGGTGTGATGGCGTTGTCCGGTGTCCACAAGTTTGGTGAGCGGGCGCGCGGCTTGCCATTGCCGGAAGGTCCTGGCGGCAGCAGACCTTGGCATGAGACCTTTGGCCAGGCCAAAGGTCCGAGGCATGACCGCCGCGTCGACAGGCCGGCGTCGATACCATCGATGCCGCGGGGAGACTGCCATGAAGATTCTGTTGATCGACGACCACCCCTTGTTCCGCGAGGGCGTGGCGCTGCTGTTGAAGCCCTTGATGGAGGGCCTGGAGACCTGGGAGGCTGGCAGTTGCGAAGAGGCCTTCGCGCTGCTGGCCGAGCGAGGCAGCGCCGACCTGGTGATGATCGACCTGGGGTTGCCGGGGCTGTCCGGGCTGGAGGGGTTGGCTCGGCTGAGGCAGGATCACCCGGAGATGCCCGTGGTCGTGATGTCCTCCGCTGACGACAAGGACACCGTGCTGGCCGTGCTGGATGCCGGGGCCATGGGATTCATCCCCAAGAGTTCGACCTCGCAGCTGATGCTGGGCGCGTTGCGGCTCATCCTCGCCCGTGGCATCTACCTGCCGCCGTCCGTCTTCCTGTCGGGGCGGTCCATTTCGCCAGCGGTGGCTGCACCAGCCGTCGCGCCGACGGCAGGGCCGGACAGGCGCCCCGCCGACCTGGGCCTCACGCCGCGCCAGGCTGATGTGCTGCACCTGCTGCTGCAGGGCAAGCCGGCCAAGTTGATCGGTCGGCAGCTCAACCTCTCGCTGAGCACCGTCAAGGCGCACACCTCCGCGGTGCTCCGCGCGCTGAACGTCACCACCCGCACCCAGGCCGTGCTGGCGGCCAGCCGTCTGGGCCTGCGCTTTGACGAGCCGCAGCCGGCTCAGGCGCCATCAGGCGACGGCAGCGACTCCTGCATGGCCTCCAGCAGCCGCTGAAGCCCGATGGGCTTGTGCAGCAGGCGTGCGCCGCAGGCCTGGGCGCGTGGGGCGAGCGCCGCCTCGGTATTGGCCGTGACGATCAGGGCCGCGATGTCGTCGTCGTAATGCCGGCGCAGCCGTTCGATGACTTCGAAACCATCCCGGCCCGCACCGAGCTGGTAGTCGGTCACGATGAGGTCAGGCTCTCGCAAATGCTGCTGCAGGGCTGCGAGTACCTCCTCGCAAGAGGCTGCGGCCACCACATGGCATTGCTGGGCCTGCAGTGCATCAACCAGGGCTTGGGCGTTGGTCTCGTCGTCATCCACCACCACGATGAAACGACCCGCGAGCAGCGGTGGGCGCGTGGCCGTCGCAGGGCCCCCATGGGGCGCCATGGCCTCGCCCGCCACCGGGAGCGTCACACTGAAGACCGACCCCTTGCCCACCCGGCTGTCCACCCGCAGGGCGTAGCCGAGGATATGCGCGCTGCGCTGCACGATGGACAGGCCCAAGCCCAGACCCTTTTCCTGGCCGGAACCCGGCGCATCGATGCGGAAGAACTCCTCGAAGATCGCCTCGCGGTAGCGCGGCTCGATGCCGGGGCCGCTGTCCCAGACCTGCAGTTCGACCGAGTTGCCACGGCGGCGGCAGCCCACCAGCACCCCGCCCTGGCGCGTGTAGCGGATGGCATTGGCCACCAGGTTGCCCACGATGCGCGCGAGCAGTGGTGCGTCACCTTTCACCAGCAGCGGGCAGGGGCGCACCCGCAAGCTCAGCCCCTTCTCCACGGCCTGCGGCGCCCAGACCTGCTCGACCTGGCGCAACAGCCACCCCAGGTCGACGTTCTCGACATGCGCCTGCACCGCGCCCGCATCCAGCTTGGAGATGTCCAACAGGTTGCCGAACAGGTTCTCCATCGTGGCGACGGACGACTGGATCTTGTCCGCCAGCGCCCGATGCTCCGGGCTGTCCAGCCGTGCCTGCAGCACGCCCAGCAGCAGGCTGATCGAATGCATCGGCTGGCGCAGGTCATGGCTGGCCGCCGCCAGGAAGCGAGTCTTGGCCGCGTTGGCCCGGTCGGCCTCGTCCTTGAGCCGGGTCAGCTCCTCGGCACGGGCTGAGAGCACGTCGCGGGCTTCGGAGAGCTGGGCGGTGCGTTCGGTGACTTTGGCTTCGAGGCTGGCGTAGAGGTCGCGCAGGCGGGACAGCATGTCGTTGAAGTCCCGAGCGAGCGCGCCAATTTCGTCGCCGCGTTCCAGCGCCAGTGGTGCGTCCAGATTGCCGGCAGCAATGCTGGCCGTCGCATTTCGCAGCGCAATGATTGGGGCGGCCATTCTTCGCGCGAAGGCAATGCCGATAACGAGCGCTGCCAAAAGGCCGGTGATCATCAGCGTCAACGTGCGCGAGAGAGTGGCCCATACCGGTTGCAATGCCTCGCTGCGCGGCTGTTCCATGAAGACAGTCCAGCCGGTGCCGGGCACAGCGGCGGCGGTCGTGATCACGGGGCGGCCCTCGAAATCGAACGTGGCCAATCCGCGGAACAATGACGACGTGGACACCGGGCGACTGCGCGCCTTCTTGAATGGTTCTGAGTCGGAGAGGTCCATGCGTCGAAGCGCATTCGTCGCTCGAGGGTGCGCTATCAGCAGGCCGTCGCTATCGACGATGTACGCTAGGCCCGCCTCGCTTGTGCGAAGACGCGTGACGACGTCGCCAAGAAGTCTCAGGTCCACGGTGGCGATGATGATGTCTTGTCCATCGAAGGTCGCCATGCGCAAGGTCGGCAGATAGCCATCGACAAAGAACGTTCGCCCGTGGCGAATGCCCGCTTCCGGCCCGATGCGGGCGAGTTCCGGCTCTTCCACGACCTTTTGGCTGTTGACTCGATCTGGCGCTTTCTTCGAGGTGAAAAGCAATTCGCGCCCCGACGTGTCCACGACTTGCAGCTCGGTGACGGCTGGGACGATCTGCATCAGCCGATAGAACTCCTCGCGGCGATGAGCGACATCGAAGCCGGGGCGCCCCCAAGGCATCTGGGCGACGTTGCGCAGACCCGTCTCGACGCTGCTCAAGTACGCGGCTATCTCGCGGGCCGCACCCTGAGCGAGTGCGTCTTGAACCTCTTCGATACGCAGCAAGGATTCGCGGTAGCCAAAGTACATCTCCGACGCCCCAGACAGGAGCAAAAGGCTCAGGGTCACGCTGGAGACGCCGAGCGCATAACGGCGAGAGAGCGGGCGGTAGCCACCCGCCCGTCGCTGCAGCCACTGGCGCAGCCTCATCGGAGGACGACGTCTGCACGTCGAACAATGGCGGCTGCAGGCGGCGGAAAGCCTTCCGGGGGATCCGGGCGAACAGCCAACACGGCGCGCTGCGGCCTCAGTACTGGGATCGAACTTGCGTCTTCGCCGTCGAGGACTCGGTAGACAAGTTCCGCAATTGCGGGCCAGGCGAACGACATATCCAGCGCATACGACAACGGCGCACCGGACGCCATGTCTGGCGTGTTGGCAATGATGACCGGCTTGCCCCAGCGCCGCAGCCGTTCCACGATCAGCGAGGTGTTCAGCCCCGCGAGCCCCGTGCGCGGCAGGCACCATGCATCGAACTCCCGGCTGCTCGGCTTCTCCAGCAAGGCCCGGGCATCCTTGGCATCTTCCGCAAACAGCACGCTGACCTCCAATCCGAGCGCAGATCCGACTGCGGGAAGCTTGGTCGCACTCTCGAAGTACTGCCCCCACGGTCGGTCAATTAGCACGGCGATGCGCTTGGCAGAAGGATATGCATCGCGCAGGATCTCCAGCCGCTTCTCGTCTAGGGTGTCAGCAACCCAAACCCCGGTCATTTGCTCCCGGCGAGATTCCATGGAGCTGACGAGCCCGTACCTTACGGGGTCGAGGAAGCTGCCGAAAATGATCGGCGTTTCTTGCAGGCGTTCCTTTGCCATCTTGGCAGTCGCCGACGAGGGCGCCACGACGATTCGCGGATTGAGGCTGGCGACATGACGCGCGGCCTCGATGCGCGTCTGGGGAGTTGCCAAGCCAGATTCGACAAAGACCACGCGGAGCCTTTGGCGCTTCTGTGGCGGTGACTGATCCAAGGCTGTCATGAAGCGTTGATAGCTGGTATCCCGCTCGGGTGCCCCAATACCCATGAAAGCGATTAGCGCCTGAGGTTCCAGAGGAGCAGAGTCGCGCCGCAGCGACAAGACACTCGCAATAGTGATGAGCAGCGCGAACGTACTCACCCGTCGCTGGTTGTGCCTCGTTTGCCTTCGTGGATATTCTGCGGGCGCCACCATCATCAGTCCGTCCCTTCGGTGGTAACCAGTTTAGGAGGAGCACCGAGATGGAACGAGCGAAGTATCACTATTGCTGGGTCAAAGCAGCGCCGGCTAGTGGCGAGGTGTCGCCTGACCCGGGCGACCTGACTGATGCATCCGAAACAGCAGGTCAGGAGGAAGTGGCGCGCGGCTTTGCGGACGCACCGTTGACCTCCACGGCCGTGTTTCGGGCTTTGTCATCTGATGCGCTTCCCGCGATTGGCACGCATCAACTGCTGATGGAGCCTACGACTGCCACGGTGCCCATCAGGAGGCTGTCTTCTGAACAGCAGCCGGCTGTTGACGCGCAGGCGCTTGCGCAGGTCCATGCGAGTGCCGTGGGGCGCCAGAGCGAGGTCCCACAGGCCAAGCCCCTGGTGGGAGGGGGAGGCTCCCTGTCGACGGGTTCAGCTTCGGGCAGCGTTGGGCTGCTGACCGACACCACGCCGATCAAGCTCTTGGTGGGGGAATCGCTTCCCACCCTGACCCTCGCCGGTACCACCTTCATGGGTGCATGGGGCGTCGAGAACGAGCGTTCCGGCGGCATCACGCTCCGCTTCAGGCCTGTGCGTGGGTCTCGCGCTGACGCCATGGCCTGGAGAAACGGACCCGAAGGCAGAGCATGGGCAGAAGACGCGCTCGCGATCTCGTTGCTCAGCTTCGTGGCCGTTGGTGATTTCTAGGAGGCCAGCATGCAGGACGACGATCGCATTGACGCCATCAAGAGCTTCCCTGCTGAGGACTGGGTTCCCTTGTTTCGGCAGTACCTCGCAAAGGACACCAAGTATCTGCCTCCGAATTGGCTCGACAAGATCAGCATCGCTGCGCCCGATGCTGCGCGCCTGCGAGAGGATTGCAAGACACTCAGAACGCTCAAGGCAGAGCGTCCTATGCGTCTTGCAGCCATCAAGGGGCAGGCCCAGGGCCTGCACGAGGGGTTGCTTGCCGTTCTGACGGCCGGGCGGCATTTCAAACTCGACACGCCGGCAACTGCCCGAGTACTGAACGCGGCCAACGACGATTTGCTGCCCGTACTCTTCTACTTCAAGACGCGGTTCAATGCCGCACGGCCATCGGCTTATCTGCCCGACCTGAATCCCATGTTCGCGAAGCCAGATGCAGAGTTCCCGGGGCACCCCTCCTATCCGAGCGGCCACGCGGCGCAGTCACGCATGTACGCCCTGGTGCTGAGTGAAATGCTGCCGCAGCTCCGAAAGCAGTTGTTCGATGTCGCCAATGACATTGCTCTCAATCGGGAAGTAGCTGGCGTGCATTTCGCTTCGGACTCCGAGGCGGGCCAGCGTCTTGCCGAGATGGTCTTCGAGCAACTGATGCTGAATGGCGATTTCGTTCGTCTGGTACGACTGGCGCGGGTTGAATGGTCAGATCAGTTCCCGGTCGCGCCTTGATGCAGGCGGGCAACTTGCAGCGCACGGCTCGGCTCTGATGCGGCTAGTCCAGTCATCCCCCACAGATCGCCAACAGCCCATCAAAGATCAACCCCTCCACCAACTCATGCGGTGAATCCAGCGCCGGCGCGACCTTCCACCCCGCGCCGCCCGTCATCAAGAGCAGGGGCTCGCGCCCCTCGCGCTTGGTGAGCAGGCGGTGCATGCGCTCGATGGCGCCGGTGATGGCGAAGGTGCCGCCGGTGGTCAGGGCGTCGCTGGTGTTGGTGGGGAAGTCGCGCACTTCACCGGTCGGCACGCGCAGGCCGGCGGTGCCGCCTTCCAGGGCGCGCAGCATGATGCCGTGGCCGGGCAGGATGAGGCCGCCGAGGAACAGGCCGTCGCTGGCCAGGGCGTCCACGGTCACGGCGGTGCCGACCATGACGGTGAGCACCGGGCCGGTGAAGCCGCGCATCACGGCATGGGCGTGCGCGCCGATGACCGCCACCCAGCGGTCGGCGCCCAGGCGTGACGGGTGGTCATAGCCATTGCGAACACCGGCGCATTCGGCGCCCGGGACCACCCAGCGGGGCGTCAGGTCCCATTGCTCCATCTGTTCTTCCACCCGACGGCGTACCGAGTCCCCGGCCACGTTGCTGCCCAGGATGCGGCTCGGCGCGGGCAGGCCTTGCCAGTCTTCGTCGGCCAGGCGGTCGATGTTCTCCAGGAACACCGCGCCGTGCTGCAGCGGTGCGCTGCCCGGCTGCGCGTCCTGCGCATAGACGGCCCACTTGAGGCGGGTGTTGCCGATGTCGATGGCCAGAAAGCTCATGGTGGGCGCCGTGGCGGGTCGAAGGTGTGAACGATGGCGCGAGCCTACCAGCGCATTTGTATCGGGTTGTTCCGGGTTTCTGTTTCAATCGATCGGCCCCCATTTCTTGCGAGGAGCCCCCGATGCTGCGCCGTCTTTCGATCCGCACCCGTCTGCGCCTGGCGTTTGGCGTCATCCTGCTGATGACGGCCCTGCTCGTGGGCATCGGCGGCTTTGGGCTGCATGTGTCCGACAAGGCGCTGCGTGGCATCACCCAGAAGCTGATCCCGGCGTCCAACATCTCGATGGCGGCGCGCACGCATCTGTTGCAGAGCAAGACCGCCACGTCCACGCTGGTGGCGGCCATCTTCAACAAGGAGGGGCTCGCACGGGCCCGCAAGGACTGGGACGCCGCGCAGGCGGGCCTGGACAAGGCCATGGACGACTTCGGCGCCATGGCCACCGAGCCCCAGAGCAAGGACAACCTCGCCAAGTTCCGCGGTCTCGTCAACGACTACCGCAAGGCCGTGAAGCCGGTCGCCGACAAGCTGGTGGCCGATAGCTTCCCTGATTCCCAGAGCGCACAGGAGGAGATGAAGGCCGCTGACACCAGCTACGACCCGGCGCTGGCCATGCTGGCCGGCATCGAGGCCGACCTGAAGAAGCGGGGCGACGATCTCTTCGCGCAGGTTACCGGCCTGGTCTCGGGCCTGTTCGCCGGCCTCATCGTGACCTTCGGGGTGTGCGTGGTGGTGGGCGGCCTGCTGGCGTTCAAGATCTCGCGCTCCATCATCGAGCCGCTGCTGCGCGCCAAGGGCTTTGCCGAGAACATGGCCAGCGGTGACCTGTCGCGCACGCTGGAGGTGCAGGGCAGCGACGAGTCGGCCGAGATGATGCAGGCGTTGTCGACCATGCAACGCTCGCTGGCCGGCATCGTCGGGCAGGTCCGAGAGTCGGCGGAGAGCATCCAGGTCGCGTCGGCCGAGGTGGCCACTGGCAACATGGACCTGTCCCAGCGCACCGAACAGACGGCCTCCAGCCTTCAGCACGCCGCCAGCTCCATGACCGAGCTCACTGGCACGGTCACCCAGAGCGCCGATGCCGCCATGACGGCCAAGCAACTGGCCGGTGCCGCCGCCGAGACCGCCGGCCGTGGCGGCGAGGTGGTGTCTCGCGTGGTCAGCACCATGGGTGAGATCAACAACGCCAGCCGCAAGATCGCCGACATCATCGGCACCATCGACGGCATCGCCTTCCAGACCAACATCCTGGCGCTGAACGCAGCCGTCGAAGCGGCGCGTGCCGGCGAACAGGGGCGCGGATTCGCCGTGGTGGCTGGCGAGGTGCGCTCGCTGGCCCAGCGCTCGGCCGAGGCGGCACGCGAGATCAAGGCGCTGATCGGCGCGAGCGTGGAGCGGGTCGAGGCCGGCACGCATCTCGTCAATGACGCCGGCGCCACCATGACCGACATCGTCGGCTCCGTGCAGCGCGTGACCGACATCATTGGGGAGATCAGCGCCGCCGCCATGGAGCAGAGCCAGGGCATTGCGCAGGTCAACGGCACCGTGTCGGAGCTGGATCAGATGACGCAGCAGAACGCGGCGCTGGTGGAGGAGTCTGCCGCGGCCGCGCAGTCGCTCAAGGAGCAGGCGGTGCGGCTGGCGGGCATCGTCAGCAGCTTCAGGCTTTGAGGCGGCCGCGCCCGCGCAGTCGCAGGCCCATGGCCGCCAGGCCCAGGGCCAGCAGGGCGGGCGTCGGGGCGTCGGGGACGCTGGAAATGAGGCTCACGTCCACGGCCACGCCGCCGGCGTTGTCCGGCAGGTAGTAGTCGCGGATCATGAAGTTCAGCGTGGTGGCCTGGGTCAGCACGAAGGTGTCCTGAAAGGACTGGACATCGGGCTGCGCGGCGATCGAGGCCTGGGTGCCCTGCACGCCACCGCGGTCGGCGTAGTACACCACCTGGTTGGTGGCAGCGTCGGACACCACCACGCTCCACACCCAGCCGCTGCTGTAGTTCCAGCCGATGAAGTTCGGGTCGGCGCCCGACATGCCGGTGGCATTGCGGATCACGTAGGTGCCCGGCTCCAGCGTCAGCTGCAGCAGCGGCCCGCCTGGCGGGTTGGTGATGGGGGTGATGAGCTGGCCGACTTCCGGCGCCGGGTCGGTGGGGAAGGCGAAGCCGAATTCCCTCGCATCGATGTTGATCACGGTGGCTTGGGCGGTGGCGCTCAGCAGGGCCAGCGGCAGGGCGAGGAACAGTGCGTTCATGGGACCTCCGGGTCAGCGATGGCGGCAGTGTGCGCAACCCTGCGGCGGCACGCCATCCACGGAGGTGGGACGGGTCGATGTCCGGTTTGGCGGGCCTGTCACGCACAGGGGACAGGCCGCGGCCGGATCAGGGTCAGTTGAGGCTCATCGCGCACATCCTCCATGCGGGAAAGCTCGCCATGCCGGAGCGCCGGCAGGCCGGGAACGAGAGGTGGGGGATGCAGGGAACAGGAACGCCAGATCACGCCGCACGACCGCGGCCCGGCGGCTTGCCGGTGTGGTGATCTGGGCCTGGGCAGCACCGGGTGCGGCGGCTGCGGCAGGCGAAGGGAACTTCATGTGGGCCTCCATGTGACAGGGGCCGGCAGTGTGTGGCGATCCGCGCGGGCGCACCATCCTCGAGTGAAGGATGAGCGCATGTCCGGTTTTGCGACCTGTCCCCTGGGAGGGACGGCTGCGCAGAACCGGTCATTCCAAGGTGTCAGCCAGCCATAACCTGCGCTTCAGGCGGTGCGGCCAACGCGCTGAGCCGGGCCGCATCGGCCTGGGCTGCCACCTCGCCCACCACGATGAGGGCCGGGCTGGTCAAGCGCTGCTCGGAGATGCAGTCGGGCAGGCGGGCCAGCGTGATGTGGATGATGTTGTCGGCCAGGTCGTGCTCGCCGGCGGAGATGAAGATCTTGGTGCCGGTGATGGCGTAGGAGCCGTCGGCGTTCGGCTCGGCCTTGGTGCGGATGATGCCGAGGTCGGAACCGGCGTGCGGTTCGGTCAGGCACATGGTGCCGGTCCACTCGCCCGACACCAGCTTGGTCAGGTAGGTTTCCTTCTGTTCCGGCGTGCCGTGGGCTTCCACGGTGTTGATGGCGCCGTGCGACAGGCCCGGGTACATGCCGAAGGACCAGTTGGCGGTGCCCATCATTTCGCTGAGCGCGATGCCGATGGTGGGCGGCAGGCCCTGGCCGCCGTGCTCCGGTTCCGCCGACAGGGCGCCGAAGCCCAGCTCGACGTACTTGGCGTAGGCTTCCTTGAAGCCCTTCGGCGTGGTGACTTCGCCATTGTTGAAGGTGCAGCCTTCTTCGTCGCCGGAACGGTTCAGCGGGGCCAGTTCGC
>JBHIWE010000174.1:0-9765 GCA_041987645.1 Acidovorax sp.
TTGGTTTCCTTGGCCATCACGGTGCCGGCGGCGTCTTCGATCTGCCCGCCCGCCCGCTGGCTCATCCAGTCGCAGAACTCCAGCACGTTGGTCCAGCGCGACGCGGCGGCGGTCTCGCTTTCCTCGCTGTCGTAGAGGTACTGCTCGTAGCCGATCTCCTTGAGCCAGTCGGTCATGAAGGCGCGCGAGGCCTCGGCGCCCTGCGTCTGGCGGGCCTTGTATTCGAGGTAGTTGATGTAGCGGCCGAATTCGATCACGCTTTCGTGCGCCTTGCGCGGCAGCACGGCTTCGAGCATGTGGTTGAACAGCGCGCCGAACATGCTCACCTTGTGCTGCGTGGCGAATTCGCCCAGCTTGGCCAGTGTCGTGTGGCCGATGCCGCGCTTCGGCGTGGTGATGGCGCGCAGGAAGGCCGGGTCGTCGTCGTTGTTGATCCAGAGGCGGAACCAAGCGCAGAGGTCCTTGATCTCGGCGCGGTCGAAGAAGCTGGTGCCGCCCGAGACCTTGTAGGGCACGTTGGCCTTGCGCAGCGCCTTTTCGAACGGCTTGGCCTGGTGGTTGGCACGGTAGAGGATGGCGAAGCTCTTCCACGTCGGCTGCGGGTTGAGCGCGGCGCGCAGGCTCTGGATGCGGGCCACGGCGCGCTCGGCCTCGTGCTCCTCGTTGTCGGCATCGACGATGCGCACCGGCTCGCCCTCGCCCAGCTCGGAGAACAGCGTCTTCGGATACAGCTTGGGGTTGGGCTGGATGACGTTGTTGGCCGCGCGCAGGATGGCGCTGGTGGAGCGGTAGTTCTGCTCCAGCTTGATGACCTTGAGCTGAGGGTAGTCCACCGGCAGCTTTTTGAGGTTGTCCAGCGTGGCGCCGCGCCAGCCGTAGATCGACTGGTCGTCGTCGCCCACGGCGGTGAACCGGCCGCGCTCTCCCACCAGCAGCTTGAGCAATTCGTACTGCGTGGCGTTGGTGTCCTGGTATTCATCGACCAGCACGTGGCCCAGCGCTGCCTGCCACTTGGCGCGCACCTCGGGGAAGTCGCGCAAGAGGCGCAGCGGCATGCCGATCAGGTCGTCGAAGTCCACGCTCTGATAGGCCGTCAGGCGCTCTTCGTAGCGCTGCATGATGAGAGCGATGCTGCGCTCGTTGTCGTCCTTGGCCTGGGCCAGGGCCTGGGCGCTGTCCAGGCCGGCGTTCTTCCAGGCGCTGATGGTCCACTGCCACTGGCGGGCGGTGGCGAGGTCGGTGGTGCCGCCGGCGGCGTCCTTGATGATGCCGGTCACGTCGTCGGAGTCGAGAATGCTGAACTGGGGCTTGAGTCCCAGCACGTGGCCGTCTTCCCGCACCATGCGCACTCCCAGGGCGTGGAAGGTGCAGACCATCACATCCTTGGCCACGCGGCCGATCAGGTGCTGGGCGCGCTCGCGCATTTCGGCGGCGGCCTTGTTGGTGAAGGTGATCGCCGCGATGCGTTTGGGCGCCAGGCCCGTCTCGATCAGCCGGCCGATCTTCATCGTGATGACGCGGGTCTTGCCGGAGCCGGCGCCGGCCAGCACCAGGCAGGGCCCCTCCGTGTAGTGGACGGCCTGAAGCTGGGCGAGGTTGAGTCCTGCGGACATGGGCGGCGTTGGAGAGATCGGGTGGCGGACAGGAAGGCAGGCGGCAGACGGGCGGGCGTGCTGCGCGGGGTGCGGCCCGGCCATGCCTCGCAATGAGCGCCGGGCTGCCGGGCGGAGCGCGAATGATACAGACCGGGCGCTTCCCGCCCGGGGCGGGGAGAATGCAGCGCGTGCTCTCCGTCCTCGCCATCACCTTCCCCTTCTTCGCCCTGGTGCTCTGTGGCTACCTGGCCGCGCGCGGGGGGCTGCTGCCACAGGCCGCCATTCCGGGGCTGAACGCCTTCGTGCTCTTCTTTGCGTTGCCCTGCATGCTCTACCGCTTCGGGGCGCAGACGCCCATCGGCCAGCTGCTGGACCCGGCGGCGGCCGGCGTCTATGCGCTCTGCGCCGTGGCGCTGGTGGCGGCCACGGTGGCGCTCACGCGGCGGCGCCTGGGCTGGAACGATGCGGCTTTCGGTGCGCTGGTGGCGGCTTTTCCCAACACCGGCTTCATAGGCGTGCCGCTGCTGGTCGCGCTGCTGGGGCCGGCGGCGGCAGGGCCGGCGATTCTCACCATGATGGTGGACATGGTGTTCACCACGTCGCTGTGCATCGCACTCTCTCGGCTCGACGGCGCGGGCACGCACGGCGTGGCGGTGGCGCTGCGGCGCGCGCTGCGCGGCATGCTGGCCAATCCCATGCCCTGGTCCATCGCGCTGGGGGCGGTGGCATCGGCCGCGCAATGGCGGCTGCCCGCGCCCATCGACGGCACGCTGGCGCTGCTGGCCCAGGCCGCCTCGCCCGTGGCGCTCTTCACCATCGGCGCGGTGCTGGCACGCTCGCGCATGCTGGCCGGCCACGACCCCGGCGAGCGCGTGGCGCCGCGCGACTACCTGCCCATCGCGCTGGCCAAGCTGTTCGTGCATCCGCTGCTGGTGTGGGCGGCCGGCGGGGCGGCCATCGCGGCGGGGCTGGCGCTCTCGCCCCTGGCGCACACCGCGCTGGTGCTGGCGGCGGCGCTGCCCAGCGCCAGCAACGTGTCGCTGCTGGCCGAGCGCTTCGGCGCCCACAACGGGCGCATCGCGCGGATCATCCTGGTATCGACCGCGCTGGCCTTCCTGAGCTTTTCAGGGGCCGTGGCGCTGAGAGTCTGATGCTATCGTCTTGATAGCTAAGGCCGCAGGCGCAGCCTGCGCTGGTGGCTAGAATGCCGCAAAGTCAGCCAGCGGCCGGCACGCGCCGGCCCACCAGATAGGCCACGCCTTCGAGGCCGTACCACTCGGCGTGGGGCTGCCCGGCGCCCAGGTGGAAGACCTCGCCTTCGCGGTAGGTGCGCTCGGCGCCGTCCCCGGTGCGGATGCGGATCTCGCCCGAGACGATCAGCGCCTTGGCCTCGAATTCGTGGCTGTGGTCGTCCCACATGCCGCAGGGTTCGCGTTCCACGCGCACGATGTGGTCGAAGCCCTCTTGGTTGAGCTGGCTCTGGAAGGTGGTAGCGTCCATGGCGTTGCGTGTAGCGTGGTGGAGTGTGCTGGGAAAGGCGCCTCACCGGAGTGGGCACAAGCCCTATCGGCCGTCAGGCATGTTGCAAATTTTACAATCGCGTCCTCTTCGCCTCGCAGCGCGCAGCTGCATCTCCCCACCCCATGCCAGCCCACTCCTCGACGCCCCGCGCGCCGCAGCGTTTCGCACCCTTGCGCGCCGTCGCGCTTTTCGCCCTCGTCTATGTGCTGGCCTGGTCGCTGCTGCCGCCGCTGCTCAGCTCCAGCATGCCGCTGGACGTGGCCGAGAGCCTGTCGTGGGGCCATGAGTGGCAGTGGGGCTACTACAAGCACCCGCCGCTGGCGCCGGTGCTGCTGGAGCTGGCCTATCGTGCCTTCGGCCACGCCGGCCCGTTCCTGCTGAGCCAGCTCTTCATCGTTGCCACGCTCTGGATCGTATGGCGCACGGGTTGCCGGCTGATGTCGCGCGAGCGGGCCTTCATCGGCACGCTGCTGACCATGGGGGTGGTCTACTACACCCGCCCGGCCCTGGAGTTCAACCACAACATCGCGCAGATGCCGTTCTGGGCCGCCGTGGGCTACGGCGTCACGGCCGCGCTGCAGAAGGACGGGCGGCTGCGCCATTGGGCGCTGGTGGGCGTGGCGGGCGGCCTGGGGCTCATCACCAAGTATTCGGTGGGCGCGCTGCTGGTCACGCTGGCGATCTACCTGCTGGCCACGCCGGCGCGCCGCCAGATGCTACGCCCGGGCCCGTGGCTCGCTGCAGCGCTGATGGCGCTCATCTTCTGGCCACACCTGCGCTGGCTGCAGTTCACCGACTGGATGCCCATGGCCTATGCCAGCAGCCGCGCGGCGACCGACGGCGAGGTCAGCCGGGCGGACGCGCTCAACTTTCTGCTCGTGCAGGCGCTTAACCATGTGCCGCTCGCGCTGATCGTGCTGGTGGCGGTGCTCTGCACCCGGGGTCGGCGCAGCACTCTGGCTGCAGCCGACTCGGCGGATGCGCGCTGGCGCTTGCACACATCCATGCCGGCCTATCTGTTGGCACTGTCGGTGGGTCCAGCGTTTCTGGTGGCCGGGCTGGGCCTGGCCATGGGCCTGCGCGTGCGCGACATGTGGGGCGTGCCCATGTGGGTTTTCAGCGGGCTGCTGGTGGCTGCGTGTCTGCCTTCGGCCGGGCTGCGCGCCATGCAGACGTATCTGCTGCGCGGGCTGGCGGTGTGGCTGGTGATCGTGTCGCTGGTGACCTTCGCCTTCCTGGCCTACGGGGCCCAGTGGCGCCAGCGCCCCTCGCGCATGGACTGGCCCCAGGCCGCGATGGCGCAGCAGGCGGCAGCCACCTGGCAGGCGCAGTCGCGCTGCGTGATCGATTCGGTGTCGGGCGACTACTGGCTGGTGGGACTGCTGGCGGCGCAACTGCCCCAGCGGCCTTCGGTCTTCATCGCGGGCGACGAGCGTTATTCACCCTGGATCACGCCGCAGCGCCTGGCTGCGCACGGTACGCTATGGGTGGGCTTGGGCAGCGACGTGCCGCCGCCCTGGGTGGAGCGCCTGGGCGCCGACGCCGGCATGCGAGTGCAGCAGGGTGTGTGGATCGTGGACTGGCCCGAAAAGCGCGCTGGCGCGCCGATGGCCATGCACTGGCGCACCTACGTGCCGGCGGCCTGCGCGCCCCTGACCTGATCCCCGATACCGTTGAATCCTCTGCACACCGATCCATCGACCTGACCCCATAACGCCCGCCTGCCCATGTCCTTCCCGCCCGCTGCCGAACCCCAGTTCTATGCCGAGTTCGCCCCGCACGCGCCCCGGGCTCCGCTGCCGCGCGCGCCGCTGCGGCTGAGCTGCGTCGTGCCCGCGCACAACGAGGCGCTCAACCTGGACCGCTTCGTGCGCGCCCTGGCGCAGTCGGTCGCGGCGCTCACGCCCGACTTCGAGATCATCGTGGTCAACGATGGCAGCCGCGACGCCACGCATGAGGTCGCGCTGGCGCTGGCCGCCGAGCTGCCGGTGCGCTACATCGCCCTGTCGCGCAACTTCGGCAAGGAGGCCGCGCTCTCGGCCGGCATCGACCACGCCCGCGGCAACGCCGTGCTGCTGATCGATGCCGACTTCCAGCACCCGCTGGACCTGCTGCCCGAGATGCACGCGCTCTGGCAGTCGGGCTACGAGATGATCTATGGTGTGATCGCCGACCGCTGCGCAGAGAGCGGCGTCAAGCGCGTGGGCACCAACGTCTTCTACCGGCTGATGAACCTGGGCAACTCCGTCAAGGTGCCTCCGCATGCAGGCGACTTCCGCTGGCTGGACCGCCGCGTGGTCGATGCGCTCCGGTCGCTGACCGAGCGCAACCTCTTCATGAAGGGGCTTTATGCCTGGGTCGGCTTCAAGACCGCTGCACTGCCCTTCGTGCCGCTGGAGCGGGCGGCGGGGGTGTCCAGTTTCCGGCTGCGGCAGCTGGGCTCGCTCGCCATGCTGGGGCTCACTTCATTCACCACGCTGCCGCTGCGCATGTGGAGCCTGCTGGGAGGTGCCATCTCGGTGGTGGCCCTGGCCTATGGCCTGTGGATCGCCGTCGCTACCCTGGCCTTCGGCAGCGAGCTGGACGGCTGGCCCACGCTGGCGGTGAGCATCATGCTGTTCTCGGGCGTACAGCTCATGTCCATTGGCATCCTGGGCGAGTACATCGGCCGCATCTACGACGAGGTCAAGCGCCGGCCCAAGTACCTCGTCGCCCGCGACGAAGACCATAGCCCGCTGCGCGGCGGAGACCGTCACACATGATGGCAGCGCAGTCAGATGCGCAGGCACGAGACCGGTTGCGTTCGATCGTTCTCTGCGCCGACGATTACGGGCTGCACCCGTTGGTGGATGAGGCGGTCGAGCGTCTGGCGCGGGCGGGGCGCCTCTCGGCCACCAGCTGCATGGCAACTTCGCCGCGCTGGCCGGCCGCTGCCGCGCGCCTGACTGCCCTGCGCCCCCAGCTGGCCGTGGGCCTGCACTTCAATCTGACCGAAGCCCATGGTGGCGCCCATCCCGCGCAGGCGCTGGGCGCGGTGATCCGCCAGGCGTATCTGCGCCGGCCGGCCGCCGGTGCGCTGCGCGCCGCGTGGTGCGGGCAGCTCGATGCCTTCGAGCGCGCCCTGGGCACGCCTCCGGACTTCATCGACGGCCATCAGCACGTCCATCAGCTGCCCGGCCTGCGCGATGCGCTGCTGGCCGAGTTGCAGTCCCGCTACGCGCCGCACGAGCGGCCCTGGGTGCGCTCCACCGCGCCCGCCGGCCGCCTGTGGCGCAGCCCCAAGGCCGCCGTGATCGCGCTGCTGGGCGGCTGGACGGCCACGCGCCGGCTGCGCCGCGCCGGCGTGGCGATGAACCAGGGCTTTGGCGGGGTCTATGGCTTCGACGCGGCCACCGAGGCCGACTACGGCGCGCAGATGGCCGCGTGGCTGCCCCAGGTGCCGCATGGCGGTCTGCTCATGTGCCACCCGGCATCGGGCGCGGTGCCTGGCGACGCCATCGGCAACCAGCGCCCGGTGGAGGCCGCCTACCTGGCCTCTGAGGCGTTTGGCGCACTGCTGCAGCGCACGGGCTGCGTGGTCCAGCAGGGGTCGCAGGCCATCGTCGTGCTGCTCGCGCAGGCGGCCTGACGCGTCGCCAACGATCGCTGCACGCCTTCAGCTATGCGGGCGCATGGGGTGTGCGTTCCGTGCCGTCCCGGCAGCGACAGGTGTACGCCCCGTGTATGTGTCTTCAGAGGCATGATCTTTGCTTGAATGCCGGGGCGGCCGGTACGGGCCGGGTAGATCATCACCACACACAACAGGACTCGATGTATGGCAAAGAAAACGTGGCTTTGGGCGATTACGCCCCTGGCCTTGGCGGCGGCTCTCTATGGCTGCGGCGGCGGGGGCTCCGGCATGGCGCCGGCGATTGTGGACAGCAACGCGCAAAGCTGCTCTGTGCTCTCCAGCACCGGCTCGGCTGTGGTGGTCGGCTCCGGCGCCTCGGGTGACCCGGCAGCACCTGAACCCGCTTCCGGCTACCGCCTGGGCAACAAGGCCAAGTACTCGAACAGCTACATGGTGGTCGCCAACACGCCGCTGGCCACCAAGGCCGGCTGCGACGTGCTCAAGGCCGGCGGCACCGCGGTGGATGCCGCGGTGGCCGTGCAGGCCGTGCTGGGCCTGGTGGAGCCGCAGTCGAGCACCATCGCCGGTAGCGCCTTCCTGATGTACTACGACGCGGCCAGCCGCAAGGTCGTCGCCTACGACGGCCGCGAGACGGCGCCCGCCGCCGCCACCGGCCATTACCTGGTACGGCAGGACCAGTCCAGCGCCGCGTCCCCGGCCCCAGTGCCCAACGCGCGCCGCAGCGGGCGCTCCATCGGCGTGCCCGGCGTGATGCGCATGCTGGACATGGCCCACCGCGACTATGGCCGGCTGGCCTGGAGCGGCCTGTTCGACGAGGGCGTGCGCCTGGCGTCCGGCGGCTTCACCATCCCCGCCCGCATGGGCAGCGCCATCAGCGGCAACGCGGCCAGCCTGCGGCTCGACGCCAACGCCGTGGCGGTGTTCTTCAACCCCGATGGCACGCCGCGCGCGGCGGGCACGACCATGACCAATGCGCCCTACGCGCAGTCGCTGCGCACCCTGGCCAGCCAGGGCGCGGGCGCGATGTACAGCGGCCCCATGGCCCAGGCCATCGTCGCCAAGGCTGCACAGTCGGTGGGCGACGACGCTGCCCGGACACCGATCACCCCCAGCCTGATGACGGCTGACGACCTGCGCAACTACCAGGCCAAGAAGCGCGAGCCGGTGTGTACCACCTACCGCGACGCCTACTACGTCTGCACCATGTCGCCGCCGTCCTCGGGCGGCATCGCCATCGCGCAGTCGCTGGGCATCCTGGAGAACTTCGACCTGTCGCAGTACGCGCCGTCCAACCCGGCCAACGAAGGCGGCGTGCCCAGCGTGATGGGCGTGCACCTGGTGTCCGAGGCCGAGCGCCTGGCCTATGCCGACCGCGACAAGTACGTGGCCGACACCGACTTCGTACCCCTGCCCGGCAAGGGCGTGGCAACGATGCTCGACAAGGCCTACCTGAAGCAGCGCGCAGCGTTGATCCGCCCCAATGGCAACTCCCTCGGCGTAGTCGCAGCGGGCGACCTGGGCTCGGTGCCGCTGGGCGTGGACAAGACGGTCGAGCACGGCACGACGCACTTCTCCATCGTCGATGCCTACGGCAACGTGCTGTCCATGACCTCCACCGTGGAGTCGAGCATGGGCTCCTTCCACATGGTCGGCGGCTTCCTGCTGACCAACCAGCTGACCGACTTCTCGGCCCAGCCCGCCGACAGCTCCGGCACGCCGGTGGCCAACCGCGTGGCGCCCGGCAAGCGCCCCCGCAGCACCATGGCGCCCACGCTGGTGTTCAAGGGCACCGCTCCGGGCGACTTCCTCATGGCCACCGGCTCGCCCGGCGGCGGCACCATCATCCAGTACGTGCTGAAGACGGTCGTGGGGGCCGTGGACTGGAAGCTGAACGCGCAGCAGGCCACGTCGCTGGTGAACTTCGGCGCGACCAACAGCACGACCACCAACGTGGATGGGTCCAACACCGCGCTGGACCTCACCGGCCTGGTCAGCGGGCTGCAGGCCAAGGGCCACACGGTGTCCACCTCGGCTCAGTCCAGCGGCGTGTCCACCATCATGCGGGTCCAGCGCAGCGGCGGCGCCACGCTGCAACTGGAAGGCGGAGTGGACCCGCGCCGCGAAGGCGTCGTGCTGGGCGACGGCGCGCTCTGACCGTAATCCCCCGGCCGCCCCGCTGCACCGCGGGTGGCCGGGCATAGCGCTTTTTGCTCTCTTTTGGAGAGCGTAGGGCCAAGGAAATACAGGGGTTTTCGGCCATTGGAGGGTTCTGTGCCGCAGCGCTGCGGCGCAGACGGCCGCGCGCTCTCACGCCGGTTCACGCGGGCTGCGAGATCTTCTCAAGCACGCTGAACAGGTGCTCAGATCGCTAGCGGATCGACATCCACCAACCAGCGAACCAGCCCTTTGTGCTCGGGCGCGGCCCGCGTGGCGTGCAGCAGCGGTTGCCAGGCCGAGAGGAAGTGCTGCAGCGCGGCCCGGCTCGGGCTTTCCAGCAGCATCTGGGCGCGCTCCACGTTCGCCACGCGCTGCACGGCCAGCGGCACAGGCGGGAAGATGAAGACATGCTCGATCCCCGGCAGGGCGGCGGCCTGGGCCGCCTCGCCGGCGGCGCGCAGAAAGGCCTGCGCGGCCTCCTGGGTGCGGGCGTCGGCGCGCACCAGGGCCTGGTAGGCGAAGGGCGGCATGCCGGCCTCCACGCGCTCGGCCAGTTGGGCGGCAGCGAAAGCCGGGTAGTCGTGGCGGCGCAGCGCAGCGTAGAGGGCGTGCTCCGGGTGCCAGGTCTGCACCCACATCTCGCTGGGGCGGCCGCCTTGCGCGGCCACGTATTGCGCGTCGCGGCCGGCGCGGCCGGCGGCCTGCATCAACAGGGCGAAGAGCCGCTCGGGCGCGCGGAAGTCGCTGGAAAAGAGCGCCCCGTCGGGCTGCACCGCCGCCACCAGCGTGATGCGGCGGAAGTCGTGGCCCTTGGCGATCATTTGCGTGCCCACCAGCACATCCACCTCGCCCGCATGCACC
>JBHIWE010000175.1:0-9708 GCA_041987645.1 Acidovorax sp.
GAAGAAGTCGTCGCAGCGGGCCGGCATCACCACGCCGCTGTCGCCGCACACGCTGCGCCACGCCTTCGCCACCCATCTGCTCAACCACGGCGCCGACCTGCGCGTGGTGCAGCTGCTGCTGGGCCATGCCGACATTTCCACCACCACCATCTACACCCACGTGGCGCGCGAGCGGTTGAAGCACCTGCACGCGCAGCACCATCCGCGTGGCTAGGGGACTTTTTCTCTTTTTACTGTCTGGATCCTTCATGCAACGACTTCACCGCCGCCGCCATCTGGCGCTGCTCGCATCGGGCCTGCTGGCCGCCCTCTGCATGCCTGCGCTGGCCGAGCAGCCCGCGTGGCCTTCGCGCCCCATCCGCATCGTCGTGGCCTATCCGGCCGGCGGGGTGAGCGACGTGGTTGCCCGGGCGTTGGGCGACAAGCTCGCTGCGCAGCTGAATGTGCCGGTGGTGGTGGACAACAAGGCCGGCGCGGGTGGCAGCATCGGCATGGATGCGGTCGCCAAGGCCGCGCCCGATGGCTACACGCTGGGCTTTTCCGCCATCAGCCCGCTGGTGCTGAATCCGCACCTGGGCAAGCCGCCGTTCGACCCGGTGCGTGACATCGTGCCGGTGGCCAGCGTGATGTATTCACCGGTGCTGTTGGTGGGAACGTCCGCCTTGGGCGCGCGCGATTTTCAGCAGCTGCTGGCTCAAGCCAAGGCGCGGCCGGGCGAGGTGCGCTGGGCTACTTCGGGGCTGGCGTCGCTCGGCCACATCATGCTCGAGCAGATCGTGCTGGGCAGCCAGGCACAGATCACGCACGTGCCCTACAAGGGCGGCGGCCAGCAGCTCAACGATGCACTCAGCGGCCAGTTCGAGGTGCTGTCCACCAATGCCGCGCCGGCGGTGATGCAGCAGATAAAGGCGGGCCGGCTGCATGCGCTGGCCGTGGGCGCGCCAAAGCGTCTGGAGACCTTGCCTGAGGTGCCCACGCTGGCCGAGCTGGGCCTGCCAGCCGCCAATCTGACCTCGGTCTTCGGCATCTTCGCGCCGGGCAAGACGCCCGTGCCGGTGGTTGAGCGTTTGAATGCGGAGATCAACCGGGCGCTGGCGCAGCCCGACGTGCGGGCGCGGCTGACGGCTTCGGACAACGTGCCCGCAGGCGGCTCGGCAGCCGATTTCGCCCGGCAGATCGCGGCCGAATCCGCGAGCAACCTCAAAGTGATCCGCGCTGCGCACATACAGGCGCAATGAGTGCGGAGGCTGCGCCTGCAGGGGCGCAGCGGGTGTTCATTGGCTGAGGTTCTCAGCCCACGTCAGCGCTTGCAAGTGGGCCCAGTTGACCTGGCGGTTGGAGAGGTGAAGCTCTTGCGCCGCCCGGGCGAAGGCTGCGTCGTCGCTGCTTTCGCAGGCCTTGGTGAGCTCGAGGAAGGGGGCGAAGACGCCGGTGTTGTGCAAGAGTGCATCGATCACGGGCTGTGGCAGCGCCACGGATTCGAGCGCTTTCTCCAGCGGCACACCCAGCATGGTGTCGAGCAGCGAGAACACGCCCACCACGAAGGCGTTGTCGCAGTCCTCTGGCGGCAGCAGTTCGGCCGCCAGCAGTTCCATCAGGCGTCCGCGCACCACGGCCGTCTGGCCTACGGCGGGCGGCGTGCTGTCGGCGCGCGAGGTGGTCATCAGGAGCGCGGCCCAGCGGAAGAGCTTCTTCAGGCCGAGGATCATCACCGCATGCCCGAACGAGGTGATCTCGCAGGACAGGCCGAAGCCGGACGAATTGATGAACCGCAGCAGGTTGAAGGACAGGGTGGGGTCCTTCTTCAGCAACTCCTCTATCTCGGCGGTAGATGCCTGGCGGCGCACCAGGTTGATGAGCTGGATGACGGTGGCCTGGGAGGGGCGGATGGTCTGCGCCTTGACGAGCGACGGGCGTGCGAACCAGAAGCCCTGGAAGAGCTTGACCCCGAGCGCTGCCATGCGCTCGTGCTGTTCGGCCGTCTCCACCTTCTCGGCGACCAGCTGAGCGGTGCTGTGGGCGCGGGCGTATTTCACCAGCGGTTCGGTCAGCTGTGGGTGGAAGGCCTGTATGTCGAGCTTGATGAAGGCCGCCAGCGGCAGCCAGGAGGCGTAGGCCTTGCGCAGCACGTCTTGGCTGAAGGCGAGGCGGAAGCCACGTGCGCGCAGCCCCTCCAGCAGGGGCACCCGGTCCTGGATGTCCTCGGGGGCGGCGCCGTCCTGCAGGATGGGCACTTCCAGCACGACCTTCTCGGGATGGATCAGCTCCAGATGGCCGCCGGCAAGGCTTTCATGTGTGCAGTTGATGAAAACCGTCTTGCGCCCGACCAGGGCCTCGGTCCCGGCATAGGAGAGGGCGTTGAACAGCAAGGCAGCATCGCTGGCCGCCGTGTGCTCGTCCGCGCGGGTCGAGCGGTCGAACAGCTCGTAGCCGTAGACCGTGCGATTCTCATCGAGGATGGCCTGCCGCGCGATGATGATGTGCTCGCCCGACTCAGCTGAATCGGCGTTTTCCAGGGCTTGCGGTTCGGTGGGCTGGAAGTCTGGCGAAAGGGGGGCGGATGGGCTCGGCATGGACGCAGGCTGGATGGGGGGGTACAGGCCCATTCTAAAAGCAGCCAAGGCGCCAGGCGGACGGCGTGCGCCTGAGCGCTGCGGCGCTGGCACCCACACCGCCGGGCGGCAGGCGCTTTGCGCAGGAGCCGTCAGCTGCCGTCGGCGACGTGGTCGGCCCAGGCCAGGGCCTGCAGATGGGCCCAGTTGATCTGCTGGCTTGTCAGCCCCAGGGTTTGGGACGCCTGGTCGAAGGCCGCGTCATCGTTGTTCTCGCAGGCTTCTGCCAGCGTCAACAGCTGGCCCAGCGTGCCCGTGCGCTCCAGCAGTGCCTCTGCCACGGGCGCAGGCACGTGCAGCAGGCCCACCGCGGCAGCGAGGGGTATGGACAGCATCACGTCCAGCAGCGAGAAGACGCCGACCACGAAGGCCTGGTCGGCCTCTTCGGGCGTGAGAATCTCCAGCGCCAGCAACTCCATCAGGCGGCCGCGCACGACCGCCGTCTGACCGACGGCGGGCGGCATGGCGCCGGTACGCGAGGCGGTGAGCAGCAGTGCGGCCCAGCGGAAGAGCTTCTTGAGCCCCATCAGCATGACGGCCTGGCGGAACGAGGTGATCTCGCGCGTCATGCCGAAGCCGGTGGAGTTGATCAGGCGCATGAGGTTGAAGGCCAGGCCCGCGTCCTTCTTCAGCACTTCCTCGATCTCGTCGGTGCTGGCCTGTTTGCGTACCAGGTTGATGAGCTGGATGATGCTGTGCTGAGAAGGGCTCAGCAGCTTGGCCTCGACCAGTGAGGGGCGCGAGAACCAGTAGCCCTGAAAGAGCTGGATGCCTTTGCTCGACACCATGTCGTACTGCTGCGCGGTTTCCACCTTCTCGGCGATCAGCTCGGCGCTGGACTGCCGGCCCGCGTAGTTGATGAGCACCGCCAGCTGGTCATAGGCCAGCACCGACAGGTCCAGCTTGATGTAGTCGGCCAGCGGCAGCCAGGGCGCGTAGATCGATTCGAGCACCGTGTGGTTGAAGGCCAGATGGAAACCCCGCTGGCGCAGCTCCGCCAGGATGGGCAGGCGCATGTTCACCTCTTCGGACGCTGCGTGGCCCAGTGGCGGAATCTCGAGAACGACCTTGGCCGGGTCGACCAGTTCGAGGTGGCCGCCCGAGAGGCTCTCATGGGTGCAGTTGACGAAGATGAGCTTTTTGCCCACCAGGTCTTCGGTGCCTGCATGGGACAGGGCCGTGAAGACCAGAGTGACGTCGCTGGCGGCCGTGTGCTCGGTCTGGGTGCGCGAGCGGTTGAAGAGTTCGTAGCCGATGACGGCGTGCTCACCGTTGACGATGGCTTGCCGCGCGATCATCGCCTTGCTGATCGCGGACGATCCGGCAGGGGGCACCGCGGCGGGCAAGGGAGGCGTTGCAGTAGGCATGATTGAGGAAAGCGATGAATTGCGGCCAAGCATAGCTTGAGCAAGGCGATGCGCGGAGAAAAGCAGCAAACCCCCGTGGCGTCGTGTAGGCGAGTATGCAGGCCGCCGGGGTTGCGGTTCCGATTCGTGCTAGCTGGATGGAGCCCTCCGGTGCCGCGGTGGTTCCTCAGCCGTTGCACAGCCAGTCCATCTCGGCGTCGCTGAAGCCCGCTGCGCGCCGTGCGTCGGCGTTGAAGGGGGGCTTCAAACGCGGCGCCTCGTAGTGGCGCACCAGGTGCGCGTAATGCGCAACGGGGTCCAGGCCCGCGCGTTCGCAAGTGTGGCGATACCAGTGATTGCCGATCGCCACGTGGCCGATCTCTTCGCGCAGGATCACGTCCAGGATGTCCACCGCCGCCAGCGCGTCGTGCGTGCCCACCTGGCGCAGCTTGCGCTGTATCTGGGGCGTGGCATCGAGCCCGCGGGCTTCGAGCGTACGCGGCACCAGGGCCATGCGGGCCACGATGTCGTGCGCGGTCTTCTCGCACATCGTCCAGAGGCCCTGGTGCGCGGGGAAGTCGCCGTAGTCGTGGCCGGTGCTGCGCAGATGGGCGCGCAGCATGCGGAAGTGGCTGGCCTCCTCGCCGGCCACGCGCAGCCAGTCGCGGTAGTAGGCATCGGGCATGCCCGCGAAGCGCCAGACCGCGTCGAGCGCGAGGTTGATGGCGTTGAACTCGATGTGGGCGATGGCGTGCATCAGCACGGCGCGGCCTTCGGGGGTGGCGGGCGAGCGGCGGGCGACCTCGGTGTGGCGCAGCAGCGCGGGCCGATCGGGCCGGCCGGGCAGGCTGGCCGGATCGGGCTCCGGCAGCGTGGCCTGGCTTGCTATGGAAAAAATAGCTGACTGCGCATGCATTTCGAGCGCTGCGGCCGATTTTTCTTCAGGGTCTGCGAGGCGCAAGACCTCCAGGGCACGTTGGCGAAGCTCCATCCCTACAATTCTAGGTTTTCCACCACATCCCGATGACAGGAGACCGCATGGCGCTGTATGAACTCGATGGCATTGCTCCGCGCGTGGCGGAATCGGCCTGGGTGGCGGAGAGCGCCGAGGTCATGGGCAACGTGGCGCTGGGCGAAGACGCCAGCATCTGGTTCGGCGCGGTGCTGCGAGGCGACAACGATCCGATCACCATTGGCGCGGGCACCAACGTGCAGGACGGCAGCGTGCTGCATGCCGACATCGGCCAGCCGCTGACGCTGGGCGAGCGCGTGACCGTGGGCCACAAGGTCATGCTGCACGGCTGCACCATTGGCGACGAGTCGCTGATCGGGATCGGCGCAGTGGTGCTCAACGGCGCGAAGATTGGCCGCCATTGCCTGGTGGGCGCGGGGGCCCTGGTCACCGAGGGCAAGGAGTTCCCAGACGGCTCCATGATCCTCGGAAGCCCCGCCCGCGTGGTGCGCCAGCTCACACCCGAGCAGATCGAGGGCTTGCGCCGCAGTGCGCAGGGCTATGTCGAGAACGCCCGGCGGTTCCGCGCAGGACTGCACCGCATCGGCTGACCGCCCGCGCAATCGCCTGCCTGGCCGGGATTGCCCGGCTGTCCTCGTCCCCATCTTTTTTTCGTTTTTTTGCAGGAAGGCACAGCGTGTCCGAACTCCACAAATTCCTTTTCGACGGTCTGCCGGTACGCGGCATGCTGGTGCGTCTGACAGACGCCTGGACCGAGATCCTGGCCCGCCGTGCCGGCAACACCACCACGGGCGCCTATCCGGAGCCGGTGCGCGAGCTGCTGGGCGAGATGGCCGCCGCTGCCGTGCTGATGCAGTCCAACATCAAGTTCAATGGTGCGCTGGTGCTTCAGGTGTTCGGTGATGGCCCGGTCAAGCTGGCCGTGGCCGAAGTGCAGTCCGACCTGAGCCTGCGCGCCACGGCCTCCGTCACGGGCGAGGTGCCGGTGTCGTCGCGCCTCTCTGACATGGTGAACGTAGGCGGTGGCGGCCGCTGCGCCATCACGCTGGACCCGAAGGATCGCCTGCCCGGCCAGCAGCCCTACCAGGGCGTGGTGCCGCTGCACGGCGACCACCACGAGAAGCTGGACAAGCTCAGCGATGTTCTGCAGCACTACATGCTGCAGTCCGAGCAGCTCGACACCACCCTGGTGCTGGCTGCCGACGACAAGGTGGCCGCCGGCATCCTGATCCAGCGCATGCCCATCAAGGGCGAGGGCAACCTCGGCGGGAGCGAGCTGAGCCACAGCGAGAACGAGGACCAGATCGGCCGCAATGAGGACTACAACCGCATCGCCACGCTGGCCGCCAGCCTGACGCGGGAAGAGCTGCTCTCGCTGGACACCGATACCATCCTGCGGCGCCTGTTCTGGGAAGAGAAGCTGCTGCGCTTCGTGCCCCGCGAAGGCGAGGAAGGTCCGCGCTTTGCCTGCACCTGCAGCCGTGAGCGTGTGAGCAACATGCTGCGCAGTCTGGGCGCGCAAGAGGCCGAGAGCATCCTGGCCGAGCGCGGCGAGATCGAGGTGGCCTGCGAGTTCTGCGGCCAGCAGTACCGCTACGACGCGGTGGATGCCGCGCAGATCTTCACCGGCGCCGTGAAGTTGCCGCCGGGCACGGACGCAGTGCAATGAACTGAGGTGGCCGGCCGCAGCTTTGCCGGCCGCCGGGTTTGCAGTCCGCTGGGCTGAGGGCGTCTGCGCGCTCGCGGCAGCGTTTGTCAGCGCGCAGCGATGAGCCGCTGGAACAGCTGGTGCTCGCATTCCGGGTCGCTGCATTTCTCGCAGGCCCAGTTGCGCATGCGCAGCCGACGGTCGGCGACGGATGCCGGCGCTTGCTGCGCCTCGTTGGCTGCCGTGCTCTGGCGCACGCCTGCGAGGGCCATCAAAGCCCTGCTCGCCTGCTGCACGCGGGCCGGCATGTCGCCATAGAGCACCTGGTAGGGAATCTGGCCCGCGTGCAGTGCTCTGCGCAGTCGGGCGTGCAGGGCCTCGGCCGGAGCGTCCGGCGCGGGCCCTTCCAGCCCGCCCAGCAAGGTCAGCTGGTAGGTGGCGGCATGGCGGCGGGCTGCGGCCTCGATGGCGTCACGGCCCGGGTCTGGGGCCGCGCCTGCGCCAGTGGGGGAGGTCAGGGCTATTTCAGCGCCGGTGCAAGCGGCGGTCAGCACATGGGCCTGCAGTTCGGTGCGGCCCTGCAGTCGCCATGCGCGGCCAGCGGGCAGATCGGCGCGCACGGCTGCATCCAGCGCATGGGCCAGGGCGGCGCTGTCGTCGGCGCGATCGGCCAGGATGGCCACTTGGAAAACAGCGGGGGGCAAGGGATGGTTGCCTGTGGTGACGGGCGGCGAGAGACCGCCTCCATATGCGTGAATGAGGGGTGAAGGAAGCGGCAGGGCCCACCGTGCGGGAAGCCTGCGTGCCGCTTCAGCGCCGGTTGCCGGCGATCTGCACGTAGATCTCGTTGGGCTTGACCATGCCCAGTTCGCTGCGCGCCTTTTCCTCGACCATGTCCAGGCCGTCGCGCAGGTCCTGTACTTCGGAGCTGAGCCGATCGTTGGCCAGGCGGGCCTTTTCGTTGGCGGCCTTCTGTGCAGCGATCTTTTCCTGCATTCCCTGCACATGGGCCAGGCTGCCGCGCCCGGTCCATAGCTGGGCATGGACGCCCGCCAGCAGCAGCAGCAGGACCAGAGGGACGATGCGGGGGGTCATAGAGCCGGGTGTCGGGGGGGCGATGGCGTGCCGGGCCGCGCTGCAGTCCACCCGCACCTGCACGGCGCGTTGCGCCGGGCGCGGGGCCCGGCGGTGGCGTGGCTGCAAGCGGCGGCGCTCACGGCAGCAGCGCGGAGGCGCTTCAACGCAGGTTGTAGAACGCTGCTCGGCCGGGATAGTGCGCGATGTCGCCCAGGTCTTCTTCGATGCGCAGCAGCTGGTTGTACTTGGCGATGCGGTCAGAGCGCGACAGCGAGCCGGTCTTGATCTGGCCAGCGTTGGTGCCCACGGCGATGTCGGCGATGGTGGAGTCTTCGGTTTCGCCCGAGCGGTGCGAGATCACGGCCGTGTAGCCGGCGCGCTTGGCCATCTCGATGGCGGCGAAAGTCTCGGTCAGGGTGCCGATCTGGTTGATCTTGATGAGGATCGAGTTGCCGATGCCCTTGTCGATGCCTTCCTTGAGGATCTTGGTGTTGGTCACGAACAGGTCGTCGCCCACCAGCTGCACGTTCTTGCCCAGGCGCTCGGTCAGGTGCTTCCAGCCGTCCCAGTCGCCTTCGGCCATGCCGTCCTCGATGGAGATGATGGGGTACTTGTCCACCCAGGTGGCCAGCATGTCGGTCCATTGCTGGGCCGTCAGGCGGATGCCGCCTTCGCCTTCCAGCACGTAGTGGCCGTCCTTGTAGAACTCGCTGGCGGCGCAGTCCAGGCCCAGGGCGATCTGCTCGCCGGCGGTGTAGCCGGCAGCGTCGATGGCCTGCAGGATCAGCTGGATGGCGGCTTCATGGTTCTCGACGCTGGGGGCGAAGCCGCCCTCGTCGCCCACGGCGGTGCTCATGCCCTTGTCGTTGATGATCTTCTTCAGGGCGTGGAACACCTCGGCGCCCCAGCGCACGGCCTCGCGGAAACTCGGAGCGCCCACGGGGATGATCATGAATTCCTGCAGGTCCAGGCTGTTGTTGGCGTGCGCGCCGCCGTTGATGACGTTCATCATTGGCACGGGCAGCTGCATGCCGCCCATGCCGCCCAGGTAGCGGTACAGGGGCAGGCCAGATTCTTCGGCGGCGGCGCGGGCCACGGCCATGGAGACGGCCAGCATGGCGTTGGCGCCCAGGCGGCTCTTGTTGTCGGTGCCGTCCAGGTCGATCAGGGTCTTGTCCAGGAAGGCCTGCTCGGAGGCGTCCAGGCCCAGCACGGCTTCGGAGATCTCGGTGTTGATGTGCTCGACGGCCTTGAGCACGCCCTTGCCCAGGTAGCGGCTCTTGTCGCCGTCACGCAGTTCAATGGCTTCGCGGCTGCCGGTGGAGGCGCCCGAGGGCACGGCCGCACGGCCCATCACGCCCGATTCGAGCAGCACGTCGCATTCGACGGTGGGGTTGCCACGGCTGTCCAGCACTTCGCGGCCGACGATATCAACAATCGCACTCATGGGTTTCCTTCAGGGAGAGTTTCAAAAACCGGGACGGGTGGGGCCGATCTTCAACGCCAAATCGGCCACCAGCGCTTGATCTTCTTGCGCAGTTTGCTATCGAAAGGGGAGCGCCTGCAGGTCAGACGCCTTCGACGCAGACCATGCGCATGACGGCCGCGCCTTCACGGGCGGCCTTGGCCTTCTGGTATTCGGGCGTGGCGTAGAACGCCTGGGCCGCTTCGAACGAGGGGAATTTCAGCACCACCATGCGGCCGGGGTTCCAGTCGCCTTCCAGCACTTCCACCTTGCCGCCGCGGATGCACACCTCGGCACCATGCACCTGCATGGCATGCGTGCTCCACTTCTTGTACTCCTCGTACTGCTCGGGATGGGTGACGTTGACGCTGGCGATGACGTATCCGCTGGGCATGGTGCTTGTCTCTTGGTGGTTGATGGGTGGTGGGGCCGGGAAGCGATCAGGCCTCGAAATCGTCTTCGAGGAAGCCGTTCTTCTTGGTGACCTCGTCGAGCGCCACCAGGGTTTCCAGCAGCGCCTTCATGCGGCCCAGGGGCACGGCGTTGGGGCCGTCGGACCAGGCCTCGGCCGGGCAGGGATGGGTCTC
>JBHIWE010000176.1:0-9521 GCA_041987645.1 Acidovorax sp.
CCCGGCCGCCACCAAGGCCGAAATCGAGGAGTTCCGCGCCGCGCTGCTCGCCAATCCGTCGGGCTACATCGCGCAGCCCACGCTGTCGCTCTCCAGCTGTCCCACCTACGTCGAATCCGGCATCGCGCCGCGCCACATCGACCTGCGCCCCTTCGTGCTCTCCGGCCAGAAGGTGCAGATGGCCGCTGGTGGCCTCACGCGCGTGGCGCTGAAGGAAGGCTCACTCGTCGTCAACTCGTCGCAGGGTGGTGGTACCAAGGACACCTGGGTGCTGGGCGAAGACAACGCCGCTCCACCCGTGCCCTGGCCCGCACCTACGCAAACCCTGGGCGGCATGACCCAGACCCTGGGCAGCGTGGTGCCCCCCCTGGGAGGACTCTGAGATGCTGAGCCGTACCGCCGATCATCTGTTCTGGATGTCCCGCTACACCGAGCGGGCAGAAAAGCGCGCCGCAGGCAGGCTTTCGCTACAACACCGCGTGCGCGCGCAGCGCGTGCGGGGTTCTGTGCCCGAGGAGGCTGCATGCTGAGTCGTACCGCCGATCATCTGTTCTGGATGTCCCGCTACACCGAGCGGGCAGAGAACACCGCCCGGATGCTGAACGTCAACTACGAGACGTCGCTCCTGCCCCAGTCCGCCGCCGTGTCGGAAGAGGGCTGGCAGGGCCTTCTTTCCATCAGCGAATTGATGCCGGCCTACCTCGCCAAGCACGGCGAGGTCACGCCGGCCGGGGTGCTGAATTTCATGGTGCATGACGGCACCAATCCTTCGTCCATCGTGTCGTGCCTGCGTGCGGCGCGCGAGAACGCCCGTGCGGTGCGCGGCGCGCTCACCACAGAGGTGTGGGAGACGCAGAACCAGACCTGGCTGGAGCTGAGCCGCCAGCTGGGCGGCGGCGTGTTCGAGCGCGACCCGGGCCAGTTCTTCGAATGGGTGAAGTACCGCTCGCACCTGTCGCGCGGCGTGGTGTTGGGCACCATGCTGCAGGACGAGGCCTTCCATTTCCTGCGGCTGGGCACGTTCCTGGAACGGGCCGACAATACGGCACGCCTGCTGGACGTGAAGTTCCATGCGGTGCAGAGCGACTTCCACGGCTCGGTTCAAAACCCGCGCCGGGCCACGCCGGAGTTCGACTTCTACCACTGGAGCGCGATCCTGCGCAGCGTCTCGGCCTTCGAGGTCTATCGCAAGGCCTACCGCGACGTCATCACGCCCGAGCGCGTGGCCGACCTGCTGATCCTGCGCCGCGACATGCCGCGTTCGCTGCACGCCAGCGTGAACGAAGTGGCGGACAACCTCGCCGTGCTTTCCAACGAGCACTCGGGCGAGACCCAGCGCAAGGCCGGCCGCCTGTTGGCCGATCTGCGCTACGGCCGCATCGACGAGATCCTGGCCACCGGGCTGCATGCATACCTCACGCAGTTCCTGGACCGGGTCAACGAACTGGGAGCCGGCATCAGCCGAGATTTCCTGGTGCCGGTGCCGCACTGACGAAGGCGGGGCCTGGCTGCGTCGCCCCCAGCCGCTATCGACCGCATCCATGCACCGGGCGCCGGGCGCGCAGCTCAAAGAGCTGGCGGCAGGCGCTGTCTTATTGGGAGTTGGGAGTAAAAAGTGGCTGAGGTGCTTGAGAATCAAGCGCAGACAGCTACTTTTTTGATAGCGATAGGGGCGCTGCTGATGCAGTCATCAGCGCCATGGGCCGGAGGCGCGATCTGCCTGCCCGGCCCGTCGCTGAGGCGGCCGGCTTTCAGCGCTGGCCTCTGCGTTTTTGCTCGCGCAGCATGAACAGGTACAGGCTTTCCACCTTTTCCCGCGCCCAGGGCGTCTTGCGCAAGAACTTGAGGCTCGACGATACGCTCGGGTCGCTCTCGAAGCACCGGATCGGTACTTCTCTCGCCAGGCCGCCCCAGCCATAGTGCTGCTGCAGCGCCACCACGATGGCCTCCAGCGTCATGCCGTGGAGCGGGTTACGGGGCTGTGCGGGCGGCTGGGCGGGTGCGGGCGCCGGCGGTGGGGCGGTGGAGTCGTCGTCGTGCATGGGCCGCGAGCATACGCGCTCCTGCGGGCCTGCCGGCGGGCGCGTGCCCTCCGCCCCGGCTCATGTGTGCGTGACGTTTTCTTGCCCGCGCCGGCTTTGTGCCGCGCCGCAGACCCTGGCACGAAGAGTGGCGGGCGCGTCGTTCACTGCCGCTGCAGATGCGGCTCACTGGCGAACAGCTCGGCCGCCCAGTCCACGAAGGCGCGCACCTTGGCGCTGAGGTGTCGGTTGGGCGGGTACACCACGTAGACGGGCAGCAGGGGGTGAGACCAGTCGTCCAGCACATGGATCAGCTGGCCCTCGTCAACATAGCGCTGCGCCTGGAAGGTGGTGATCTGGCCCACGCCGCGGCCGGCCACGAGCGAGGAGACGTAGGCATTGCTCTCGTTCACCGCCAGCTGCGACGGGCCTGAAATCTCCAGCACTTCGCCGTCCTTGTGAAATTCGAGCGGGTAGCGGCGCGTGGTGACGGGCGAGAAATAGATCACGCTGCGATGCCCGTTCTCCAGGTCCAGCGGATGCTTGGGGGTGCCGTGCTGCGCGAGGTAATCGGGCGAGGCGACGGTGATGAACTCGAGGTTGCCGATGCGCCGCGCCACCAGGGACTGGTCGGCCAGTTCGCCGCCGCGGATCACGCAGTCCACGTTGTCGCCGATCAGGTCCACAGTGCGGTCGCTCACGCCCAGGTCGATCTGGATGTCGGGGTAGCGGTCCTGGAACGCCGCCAGGCGCGGAATGATGAGAAGCCGGGCCACCGCCGTGCCGACATCCACGCGCAGGCGACCTCGCGGGTTGGCGCGGGCCTGGCTCATGCTGGCCTCGATGTCGTCGAAATCGGCCAGCAGCCGCACCGTGCGGTCGTAGTACGCCGCGCCATCAGGCGTCACGGTGACGCGCCGCGTCGTGCGGTTGAGCAGCTTCACGCGCAGCCGCTCCTCCAGCGCCTGCACGTGCTTGGTCACGCTGGCCTTGGGCAGCTGCAACGAATCGGCGGCGCGCGTGAACGTGCCGGCTTCCACTACCCGCACGAATATTCGCATGGCCTGTATCTGGTCCATGGATTTCCCTTTGTTCCCTTCCCCGTCTCTTGCAGAGACGGAAAGAATTCTCACACGCAGCACATGGCTGGATTGTTCGAAGTTTGGAAACAGTGCTGTGGCGTTTGGCTGGTTTATCGTGGGGTGACCCGTCGCTACATTTCACATCACCCGGCCTTTGTCCGGCACCACCACCATGATCCGCTCCACCACGCCAACGCCAACGCCGTCCGTCTGCACCGACTCCACCATTGAGGTGGCGAACGGCCAGTCGGTGGACGTGCGCCTGTATGGGCGCAAGCGGGCAGGTCACGTGCTGCCGTTGGTGGTGCACTTTCACGGCGGCGCGTTCGTGTCCGGAGACCTTGACAACGGCGGCACGGTGGCCGGCCTGCTCGAAGCCGCCGGTGCGCTGGTGGTGTCTGTTGCCTATCCGCTCACGCCCTTCCCGCAGCCCCTGGAGACCGGCTACGCCGTGCTCAAGTGGGCCTTCAAGCACCGCACCAGGCTTGCAGGGCAGGGCGCGCGGGTGTACCTGGCGGGCGAGGAGGCCGGCGGCAACCTGGCCGCGGGCGTGGGGCTGATGTCGCGTGACCAGGCACATCCCCCGCTGGCGGGGCAAATCCTGCTGTCGCCCATGCTGGATCCGTGCGTCGGCACCCCCTCGGTTCGCGCCGTCACCGGCAAGGCCACCGAGTGCAAATGGTCCGCTGGGTGGATGAAGTTCCTGGGGTGCGCGCGGGATGCGGAGCATCCCTACGCCGTGCCCGCGGCGGCCCAACGGCTGGCCGGTCTGCCCCCCACGCTGGTGCTGGTGGGCAGCGACGACCCGATGCACGATGAGGCGCTCGCCTATGCCGCCCGCCTGGAGGCCGCCGGCCAGCCCGTAACGCGCCATGTCTTCAACAAGGCAGCGCAGTGGCCCGACGCCCTCCTGCAACCGGGCGCACGCAATTGCCCTTGCGCCGCTGAGGTGCAGGAGCAATTCCGCCAATTCTTCGAGGCCACGCGATGTCCCGCTCCGCAGTGACCTCTTAAACCCGCTTTCCCCGTACCGGCCGTGCCTGGTGCTTGACCTCCACTGCGGTTGAGGTCTGAGCCTTCGCACGCCTGTCGATCGCAAGGCTTTCCCTTTCATGCCTTTTTTCCGGCCGTCCCGTGCTGGAGGGAGAAGGCTTGCCCCGAATTTTTGTTGTACCGATCTGAGATTCAAAACACGGAGGAATCATCATGAAGAAGCCATCCACTCTTTTCTCGCCCGCCCGCCGCTGGTGGACCGCTGCCGGCGCTGCCGCGGCCGTGGCTGCCGCCGGCGGTGCGATGTTCGGACTGAGCGCGTCGCGCGCCGAGTCCCCGGCCGCTGTGCCGGCGGCCATGCCGGTGTCGGTCGCCACCGTGGTGCAGCAGGACGTGTCGCTGTGGGATGAATTCTCAGGCCGGCTCGAAGCTATCCAGCGTGTGGAGGTTCGCCCCCGCGTGGCCGGCGCCCTGCAGGCCGTGCATTTCCGCGAAGGCGCTTTGGTCAAGCAGGGCGACCTGCTGTTCACTGTGGACCCCGCTCCCTTCGCCGCTGAAGTGGACCGTGCCGAAGCGCAGGTCGTGGCTGCTCAGGCGCGCGTGGCGTACACCCGCAGCGACATGGAGCGCTCCACGCGCCTGTGGGAGGAGCGTGCCATCGCACAGCGCGAGCATGAAGAGCGCGTGAACGCGCAGCGCGAGGCTGACGCCAACCTGCGCGCAGCGCAGGCCGCCCTGAAGACCGCGCGCCTGAACCTGGGCTACACCCAGGTGCGCGCCCCCGTGTCGGGCCGCGTCGGCCGCATCGAGGTCACGCAGGGCAACCTGGTGGCCGCAGGGGCTGGCGCGCCGGTGCTGACCACGCTGGTGTCGGTGAGCCCGATCTACGCGAGCTTCGACACCGACGAGCAGATCGTGGCCAAGGCCCTGGAAGGCCTGCGCAGCGGCAAGAACGCCCGCTCGCAGATCGAGAACATTCCCGTGCAGATGGGGACGGGCACGGCCGGCAGCACGCCCTACACCGGCCACCTGCAGCTCATTGACAACCAGGTTGACGCCCGCAGCGGCACAGTGCGCGTGCGTGCCGTGTTCGACAACGCGGACGGCGCGCTGATGCCTGGCCAGTTCGCCCGCATCCGCATGGGGCAGGTCAAGAGCACGCAGGCCGTGCTGATCAACGAACGCGCCGTGGGCACCGACCAGAACAAGAAGTTCGTGATGGTGGTGGGCGAGGGCAACAAGGCCGAGTGGCGAGAGGTGCAGCTGGGTGCGCCGGTCGACGGCCTGCGTGTCGTCACCTCGGGCCTGAAGGCCGGAGAGCGCATCGTCGTGAACGGACTGCAGCGCGTGCGCCCCGGCGCCGTGATCGCGCCGCAGGAGGTACCGATGGCCGCCAAGTCCGAGTTGGCGGGCGACCGCAAGCAGGCACGCACGGCGGCCCATCAGCCTGCAGCCTGAATGCACGTCTAGACCCAAGACAAGAACATCATGAATCTCTCCCGATTTTTCATCGACCGTCCCATCTTCGCCGGGGTGCTGTCGGTGCTCATCTTTCTGTCAGGGCTGATCGCCCTGCGCGCGCTGCCGATCTCGGAGTACCCCGAGGTCGCGCCACCCTCCGTGGTGGTGCGCGCCACCTATCCCGGCGCCAATCCCAAGGTGATCGCCGAAACCGTGGCCACGCCGCTGGAGGAGTCCATCAATGGCGTCGAAGGCATGCTCTACATGGGCAGCCAGGCCACCACCGACGGGGTCATGACGCTGACCGTGACGTTCGCGCTGGGCACTGATCCCGACAAGGCGCAGCAGCTGGTGCAGAACCGCGTCTCGCAAGCCGAGCCGCGCCTTCCCGAGGAAGTGCGCCGGCTGGGCATCACCACCGTCAAGAGCGCGCCCGACCTGACCATGGTCGTGCACATGGTCTCCCCCAACGGGCGCTATGACATCGACTACCTGCGCAACTACGCCGTGCTGAACGTGAAGGACCGGCTGGCCCGCATCCCTGGCGTGGGCCAGGTGCAGATCTTCGGCGGCGGCGACTATTCCATGCGCGCCTGGCTCGATCCGCAGAAGGTCGCGCAGCGCGGCCTGTCGGCCAGCGACGTGGTGGCCGCCATCCGCGGCCAGAACGTGCAGGCCGCAGCGGGCGTGGTGGGGCAGTCGCCCGGCCTCAAGGGCGTGGACATGCAGCTGTCGATCAATGCGCAGGGGCGTTTGGCGACGGTGGAGGAGTTCGGCGACATCATCGTCAAGACCGGTGCCGACGGCGCCGTGACGCGTCTGCGCGACGTGGCCCGGCTGGAGCTGGGCGCGGCCGACTACTCGCTGCGCTCGCTGCTCAACAACGACCCGGCCGTGGGCATGGGTGTGTTCCAGGCGCCGGGCTCCAACGCGCTGGACATTTCGTCCAACGTGCGTTCCACCATGGCCGAGCTGCAGAAGAAGATGCCGGAGGGCGTGGAATTCCGCATCGCCTACGACCCCACGCAGTTCGTGCGCGCCTCCATCAAGTCCGTCATCCAGACGCTGCTGGAGGCCGTGGCGCTGGTGGTGGTCGTCGTGATCCTGTTCCTGCAGACCTGGCGCGCGTCCATCATCCCGCTGCTGGCGGTGCCGGTGTCGGTGGTGGGCACGTTCGCCATGCTGCATCTGCTGGGCTTCTCGATCAACGCGCTGAGCCTTTTCGGCCTGGTGCTGGCCATCGGCATCGTGGTGGACGACGCCATCGTGGTGGTGGAGAACGTGGAGCGCAACATCGAGGCGGGCCTGACGCCGCGCGAGGCCACCTACCGCGCCATGCGCGAAGTGTCAGGGCCCATCATCGCCATTGCGCTGGTGCTGGTGGCGGTGTTCGTGCCGCTGGCGTTCATCAGCGGGCTCACGGGACAGTTCTACCGCCAGTTCGCGGTGACCATCGCCATCTCCACGGTGATCTCGGCCATCAACTCGCTCACGCTGTCGCCGGCCCTGAGCGCACTGCTGCTGAAGGGCCACGATGAACCCAAGGACGCGCTCACGCGCGGCATGGACAAAGTGCTGGGCGGGTTCTTCCGCCGTTTCAACAGCGTGTTCCACCGCGGCTCCGAGGCCTACAGCGGGGGCGTCAGGCGCGTCATCGGCCGCAAGGCGCTGATGCTGGTGATCTACGGCGCACTGGTGTTCGCCACCTGGGGCCTGTTCAAGATCGTTCCGGGTGGCTTCGTGCCGGCGCAGGACAAGCAGTACCTGGTCGGCTTTGCCCAGCTGCCCGACGGCGCCACGCTGGACCGCACGGACGACGTGATCCGCCGCATGGGCGAGATCGTCAAGAAGAACCCCAATGTGGAGGACGCCATCGCCTTCCCGGGGCTGTCGATCAACGGCTTCACCAACAGCTCCAACTCCGGCATCGTGTTCGTCACGCTCAAGCCTTTTGCCGAGCGCACCCGCGCCGACCAGAGTGGCGGCGCCGTCGCGGGCCAGCTGAACCAGGCCTTCGGCAGCATCGAGGAGGCGTTCATCGCCATGTTCCCGCCGCCGCCGGTGGCGGGGCTGGGCACGACGGGCGGCTTCAAGCTGCAGATCGAGGACCGCGCCTCGCTGGGCTACGAAGCCATGGATGCGGCTGTGAAGGCCTTCATGGCCAAGGCCTACCAGACGCCCGAGCCGGCCGGCCTCTTCACCAGCTGGCAGGTCAACGTGCCGCAGCTGTACGCCAACATCGACCGCACCAAGGCGCGGCAGCTGGGCGTGCCGGTCACGGACATCTTCGAGACCCTGCAGATCTACCTGGGCAGCCTGTACGCCAACGACTTCAACCAGTTCGGCCGCACGTACAGCGTGCGCGTTCAGGCCGATGCGGCCTACCGCGCGCGGGCCGAAGACGTGGGCCTGCTCAAGGTGCGCTCCGCCACGGGCGAGATGGTGCCCTTGTCGGCGTTGATGAAGATCGAGCCCAGCTTCGGGCCCGAGCGTGCCATGCGCTACAACGGCTTCCTGGCAGCCGATGTGAACGGTGGGCCCGCGCCGGGCTACTCGTCAGGGCAGGCACAGGCCGCCATCGAGCGCATCGCCGCTGAGACGCTGCCGCAGGGCATCAGCTTCGAGTGGACCGAGCTCACTTACCAGGAGATCCTGGCCGGCAACTCCGCCGTGCTGGTGTTCCCCATCGCCATCCTGCTGGTGTTCCTGGTGCTGGCCGCGCAGTACGAAAGCCTGACGCTGCCGATCGCCATCATCCTGATCGTGCCGATGGGATTGCTGGCGGCCATGACGGGCGTGTGGCTCTCGGGCGGCGACAACAACGTGTTCACGCAGATCGGACTGATCGTGCTGGTGGGGCTGTCGGCCAAGAACGCCATCCTGATCGTGGAGTTCGCGCGGGAGCTGGAATTTTCGGGACGCACGCCGGTGCAGGCCGCGATCGAGGCCAGCCGCCTGCGGCTGCGCCCCATTCTGATGACGTCGCTGGCCTTCGTGATGGGCGTGCTGCCGCTGGTGCTGTCCACCGGTGCCGGCGCCGAGATGCGCAGCGCCATGGGCGTGGCGGTGTTCGCCGGAATGATCGGCGTGACGGCTTTCGGTCTGTTCCTGACTCCGGTGTTCTACGTGGTGCTGCGCCGCATGGCCGGCAATCGGCCGCTGCAGCAGCACGGCAGCCACGTGGCGCCGTTGACCGATGCCGACGTGGGCGCAGCAGGTCATGGCGCCTCGGCCTACCCGGTGATCGCCGCGCCGCGTGGCCTGCACGAATGAGACGGAGTTTTTCCATGACGACACTGTTTTCCCTTTCTTCCTTTTCGCGGCTGGTTCCGCTGGCCGCGGCCCTGGTGCTGGCGGGTTGCATGAGCCCGCCGGTGGTGCCGGAACATGCCGGCGTGGCCGTGCCCGCCGCCTTCAGCGAAGCCGATGGCGCAGCATCCTGGACCACCGCGCCTCCGGCCGAGGCACAGCCGCGCGGCGCGTGGTGGCTGGGCTTTCGCGATCCCGTGATGGACGACCTGGTGCAGCGTGCCGGCAGCGGCAACACCACCGTGCAGGAGGCGGCCGCGCGCCTGGCGGAGGCCCGTGCGCTGCTGCGCTCGGCCGACGCCAACCGCACTCCGCAGGTGGGCCTGTCCACCGGCGTGGCGCGCCAGGCCGGGGCCAACACGGCCACGGGCGGCCCCTTGCCTGCCACTCTCGCCACCGTTGGTTTGAGTGTGTCGTACGAGCTGGACTTGTTCGGCCGCCTGTCGCAGGCCAGCGATGCGGCGCGGCTCGACGCACAGTCGCGCGATGCGCTGCTGCAAAGCACCCGGCTGATGGCCCAGGCCGACGCGGCGCAGGCCTACCTGCAGCTGCGCTCCGTGCAGGCCGAGAGCAGCCTGGTCCGGGAGAGCCTGGCGGCCTACCGCGAGACGCTGCGCCTGACGCAGCTCCGCTACCAGGCCGGCGATGTGGCCGA
>JBHIWE010000177.1:0-9503 GCA_041987645.1 Acidovorax sp.
TCAGGCTGGCGCCGTGGATGGCGATGTAGCCCTTGGCGAACACGTAGCGGCGGAAGGGCTCGGGCACGGCCACGCGCCACACCAGGTTGTTGTCGAACTCGCGGCGTTCCACGAGCGTACCGGTGAAATCGATGTGGCCCGACAGCGGATGGCCGCCGATCTCGGCGCCGTCCTTGGCGGCGCGCTCCACGTTCACGCGGTCGCCTTCGGCGTAGCTGCCCAGCGTGGTGATGTTCAGGCTCTGCAGCATCACGTCGAAGTTGGCGCGCGTGGGCGAGACCAGTTCGGTCACCGTGAGGCACACGCCGTCGGTCGCCACGCTGGCGCCGATGGCGAGGTCTTCGCAGAAGCCTGCGGGGAAGTCGAGCGTGAAGGTGCGCAGGCCTGCGCGGTCGGTGATGGCGGCAATGCCTGCCGTGGCCTGGACGATGCCGGTGAACATGGTGGACGGTCTTTTAGGGGGAGGAGAAGGCGGCGAAACGGGCAAAAGGCGATTCTGCCAGCCGCCTCCATCCTCCTGCGGCGGACATGAAAAAGGCTGCCCGCCGGGCAGCCTGTGCGGTCGGCGCAGCGGGCTTTTTCAGCGGGCGCGCAGGAAGTTGCCCACGTCGAGCAACACCAGCTCGTTGTCGTCGGCCTGGTTGGGCTCGCGGCTGGAACTGAAAGGCAGGTTGTTGTCGTTGCCGACCACGATGTGGGTCGGGTCCACGATGTCCACGTTCTCGATGGTGAAGAACGGGAAGGCGAGCGCGCCGCCCGTCAGCGGCTTGCGGGCCAGGTGATGCGGGTCGTGGATGTTCAGCAGGTCGATGTAGGCCACCTTGCGAAGCGGGCCGCCGGCGTTGGCGTCGGCCAGCTCCACCTTGTAGATGCGCTTGAACTTCGCCACGTCGTGGAAGCAGTCGGGGCGCTTGACGCCTTCGGGGCAGGCCTTGTCCGGCGTGCCTTCGCCGTTATCGCGTTCGATGACGAGGCCCGTGCTGCCGTCGATCATGTTGAAGTCGCCGATGGCGTTCTGGTTGGCCTCCAGCACGTACTTCCAGTGGCGCCCGGTCCACTTCTCGGCCTTCACGTCGAATTCGAGCACGCGCAGGTACTGCTTGCCGCCCGCCACCGACTCATAAGCCTTGGCGGATTCATCCCACACCGGGCCTTCGAGCAGCGCGTAGAGCTTGCTGCCGTCGGGGCTCGCGGCCATGCCTTCGAAGCCCTTGGAGCGCTTGATGTCGAAGGCTGGAGCCTTGGCGTCGGGTGCGCCAGCGGTGGTGACGGCGGGGTTGTCGGGCGAGCGCACCACGCGGCCATCGACTTGCGTGTCGAACACGGCCAGCACGCGGCCGTTCAGGTCGGCCTTGATGAGATAGGGGCCGAACTCTTCACCGATCCAGAGCGCGCCGCCCGCGAACTGGAAGCTCTCGGGGTCGAAGTCGGCGCCGGTCAGGTAGCGCTGCTGGGTGCCTTCCTCCGCGATGCGGAAGGGCACCTTCTTGTCAGGGTCGTGCAGGAAGACGGTTTTCAGGCGCTTGAACTGGCCGCTCTTGAAGTCCACCTGGTAGTGGTTCAGGTAGAGCATGAAGTCGGGCGAGTTGGCCTTGGAGCCGGCGCCGTTGTCGGTCAGGATCCAGAAGCTGCCGTCGGGCATGTGCTTGATGCCCGAATGACCTTGCGCGGGCTGGCCCTCGAAGGGCAGCGACACGCCCGTGGGCCGGCCGGCGGACTGGCCTTCGACCGTGCCCACGGCATCTACGCGCCGGGCGGTGGTGAACTTGCCACTGGTGCGCAGGTCAGCCGGCACATCAGCGGGCGGGGCGATGAAGGAGCGCGCCGGCAGCACGGCGTGTCCGGCCAGCACGGAGGGAAAGGCTTGCGGGGCGGTCTGCGGCTGGGCTCGTGCCGGCAGGACGGCGATGCAGGCCAGCGCGGCGCAGGCGGCCAGGCGGAAGGTCGAAGGGAACAACATGGGATGCGCTCTCTCACAGCGAATGGAAGAGCCGCCACCTTGCCCATGACCCATGACGCCGCCATGACGCGGCAGCCCCGGCCACGCCCTGCACGGGCGCGTTCGGTGGCAGCAGGTGCGGGCTCAGCCGCCCGCGCGCCGCCGTTGTGCCAACTGCCATCCCAGGTAGGCGATCACCACCGCGTTGAGCGCGATCACCGCCGTGGCCGCGGCCGTGGGCCGGTGCAGCCAGTGCCAGAGCTCGAACGGGATATAGAGCCCGCCGGAGAGCGCGCCCAGCCATTCCCCCCAGGCGCGGTCTCGCCAGAGGCCGTAGGCCTCGGTGAAGCGCAGGGCCGCATATCCCGTGGCCACGGCGGTGAGCATCTGCCAGTCGCCGTGGCCGGACCAGCGGTCGATGCCGGCCAACAGCAGCGCCGGGTAGTGCGCGCCGGGGTTCAACCCCACATGGCCGATGAGTGCGGCCGCGATCTGGTGCAGGTCCTTGTGCAGCAAGCCCAGGACGCCGACGCCGGCGACGAGCGCCACGGCACCCTTGAGCGCCTCGAAGGCCGCGATGGTGCGCAGCGCCCGGCGGGTGCGGGGCGGGGCGGGGGGAGGAGAAGAAACCATGGGAGAGTGCGAAGAGGGCGATGCGGTCCGGGCCGGCCACCGCAGTATCCAACGCCCGGCAGGCCCGGCCATCGAATGAGGCAGCGGCCCCGCCTTGCGCGCCGTGGGGATGCCGTCAGGCCAGGCGAAAGACCGCCACGGCCCGCACCAGCTGTTGTGCCTGCTCGTTCAGGCTGTTGGCGGCAGCGGCGCTTTCCTCCACCAGCGCGGCGTTCTGCTGCGTGGTGGTGTCCATCTGCGTGACCGCCTCGCCCACCTGGGCGATGCCCGAACTCTGCTCGGACGTGGCGGCGCTGATCGCCCCCACCAGTTCGCTCACCTTGCGGACGGAATCGACGATCTCCTGCATGGTGCTGCCCGCCTGGGTGACCAGCTGCGCACCCTGGCCGGCCTGGGTCACGCTGGTGGTGATGAGTTCCTTGATCTCCCGCGCCGCGGCGGCCGAGCGCTGCGCCAGGCTGCGCACCTCGCTCGCCACCACGGCGAAGCCCCGGCCCTGCTCGCCCGCGCGGGCGGCTTCCACGGCGGCATTGAGCGCCAGGATGTTGGTCTGGAAGGCGATGCCGTCGATCACCCCGATGATGTCCGCGATGCGGCTGGAGCCGGCATGGATGTCCTGCATGGTCTGCACCACCTGCTGCACCACCTCGCCGCCGCGAGTGGCGACACCGGCCGCGCTGCGCGCCATCTCGTTGGCCTGGCGGGCGGTTTCGGCGTTGTGCTGCACGGTGGAGCCGAGCTCTTCCATCGAGGCGGCGGTTTCCTCCAGCGCGCTGGCCTGGGTCTCAGTGCGCTGGCTCAGGTCGCTATTGCCCTGGGCAATCTGCGCGCTGGCGGTGGCCACGCTTTCGGAGTTCTGCCGCACCGAGCCGACCACGCTGCTCAGACGTGCCGTCATGGACTGCAGGGCCGTCATGAGCTGGGCGATCTCGTCGCTGCCCTCAACCCGCACGCGTACCGACAGGTCGCCGGCCGCCACCGACTCGGCGAGCTGCACCGCCTGGCCCAGCGCCCGGTTGGTGGTGCGCGTGATGGTCGCCATCACCCAGACCGCCACGCAGGCCAGCGCGGCCAGCACAGAGAGAAGCACCAGCAGCAGGTGGCGCTGCCGGGCGATCTGCTGATCCAGCGAGGCATCCAGCAGGGCGAACGAGGCATCCACCAGCGCGAACTGCGCATCGACGAAGCCCGTCATGCGGGTGATCCAGGCCGTGGCCGGCAGCGTCAGCGCCTCGGGGCGCACGATCGCCTCCTCGGCCAGCTTGAACGCGTCCTGGCCCGCGGTCTCGGCAGCATCGCGAGCCGACTCCACGGCGGCGGGCAACTTGCCGCCACCGGCCGCCAGGTCGAGCGCCTTGCGCGAGTCTTCATAGTACTGGCGGGCACGGTCGGCCAAGGCCTGCAGTCGCGCACGCTCTTCCAGCGAGGCCTCGCCGCTGCCGAGCAACACCGCGCCCCGCGCCCGCATCTGTCCGAGCGATTCGGCCAGTTGCGGCAGGTGCGACAGCACCGCGCGCTGAACGAAGTAGGTGGAGGCATCGGGGTCCAGCGCGAGACCGGAGCTGTTGGCCACGTCGTCCAGGATGCTGAGCAGCCGTGCGATGAGGGCGGTGTGCCGCTGGTTGCTCTGCGGGCCGGAGAGGGTCTTGCCCGCCACGGCACTGGCCAGCGCGTTGAAATCCGTGGCCATGCTGTCGAAGCGTTCGGAGAGCGCCTTGTCCGCCAGAGGGGGGAGTTCCTTGCGCACCTGGGCAATGGTGGCGTCGATCTCCTGCTGGCGCTTCTGGCGGTCGCCCTCTTCGGAGGAGGAGCCGCTCAGCACCGCAGCGGACAGGCCCCGATGCTGTTGAATCTGCTGCAGCATCCGCAGCATGTCGGCGGCCGGGTCCAGACCCAGCCGCTCTGCGCGAGCCACGTCGAGCTTCTCCATCGCGATGCTGACCAGCATGACGGTGGGCACGAGAAAGAGCGCCAGCGCCAGTGCCCCGATGAGGGCGAACTTGCGCGAAAAACGGAGATGAGTGATCCAGGATGCCATTTTGATGCGTTATATGTTGCTATTTGCGCAGATATTGACCACAAGAATCACCATCTGCATGCCTTGGCAAGAGTGCAAGGCGCCTCTCGTGCGCACCTGACTCCGCGTCCACTATACATATCGTTACCAAGACACAGCGTGGGCACCGACCGACGTCGATGACCTGTTGGCAGGAAGCCTCTGTTTGCAGCCATGCCGCGTGGGTTGCACCTGCGGAGCATGGGAATGCCGCACCGTCGCGGCCGGCCTGCGCTTCAGGGGGACGCATCCCTTCCTTGCTGCGCCCCCACCCCCATACAGCAACGCGTCGCACCGCCCGAAGCGATAGTTTCTATCTCTCGATTAGGGATGAGCAATTGGCCAAGCCAACCATCGGCCTCTAGCATTCACGCATCGCCGATTGAGAGGAGCACCAACATGTCCCGCCTGCGCGCCACCGCCCGCCAGAACATGCCCACGCTGATGAAGACGGGCAGCTACTACCTGATCCATATCTGCGTCGCCGCCCTGGTGGCCTACGCGGTCACGGGCAATCTGATCGCGTCGCTCACGCTGAGCCTGCTGGAGCCTACGGTCCAGGCGGTGGCCTTCTTCTTCCATGAAAAGGCCTGGGAACGCGCGGCCCGCCGCCGCGAGGCCGCAGCGCCCGAAGCCGCGGCCGCCGCGGCCTGAGCGCAGCGAAACACCGCAGCAGACGAAAGGAACACGCCATGCCCTCGAACCCACCGAACCGTCGTAACACGCCAGCCGCAAGGGCGTTTCAGCATTGGCTGATGGACCGCCTGGCCGGACTGGCCTGGGCGCAGTGAAGAGCGAAGAGAGGGGAGAAAAAGGCCGTCAGGCGCGCACATCGAGCAGCGCACCCATCATGCGGTCGCTGGTGCGCAGCACCTGCAGATTGGCCGTGAAGGCATAGCTGGCGGATAGCTGGTCCACCGCCTCGCCCTCGAGCGAAGTGCCGGAAGGCGCGGCCCCCTCGCCGCCCTGCGCGGGGGCCGGCGCACCCGTCGCCGGCTTCACGCGGGCCGCGACGCCGCCCTGCCCCGGCACGGCCTCTTCCTGCACCGACTGCGGGCGAAAGCCCGGCGTGCTCGCGTTGGCCACGTTGTTCGCCGACACGTCCATGCGCATCTGCGCGGCGCGCAGGCCGGAGGAGGCGATCGCCGAAACGCTGCTGTTCATGTGCGGGCTCCGAGGGAAGAAGGGGGGATCGAGACGAGCGCCAATTATGCGTGGGAGCGCGTTTCAGCGCCCGGCGGCACTGGGGGCATGCGCGCGCTCCAGGCACTGCACGAACACCTGGACGGCGCGGCTGGGCGTGGGCGAGCGGCGCACCAGGCTCACGAACTGGCAGCGGTAGAAGAAAAGCTCCGGCCGCACGGCCTGCATGCGGCCCTGGCGCTCGAAGCTCTCGGCATAGTGGTCGGGCAGAAAGCCCAGGTAGCGGCCCGAGAGCACCAGCGTGGCGATGGATTCCTGGTCGAACCCGGTGGCGGCGCGGGCGAAGCGGGCGCGGTGGCTGAGTTCCATGTTGGGCGAGTGGTAGCCCAGGCCGGCGAAGGGGTGGGCGCGCAGCGCGTCCCAGTCGAGCGCGGCATGCTGCGCGCCGAAGAGCGGATGGCCGGCGCCGCAATAGAGCTGCATGGTCTCGCCGAACAGGTCGGCATAGACCAGGCTCTGCGAGGCGCGATGCGCCGGAATGATGCCGACCTGCCAGCTGCCGTCGATCACGCCGCGCTCGATGGCATTGATGGAGGCCACATGCAGCTGCAGCTGCACGTCGGGCGCCTGCGCGGTGAAGGCGGCGATCGCCTGGCCGATGCGGGCGGCCGGGTTGCTGGCGGTCTTGTCGAACACGGCCACGGCCAACTGGCCGCCCATGCGGGCGTGGATGTCGTCGATGCCGTCGCGAAAGCCCCGCACGGCGGCCAGCAGGCGCAGCGTCTCTTCATACACCCGCTGCCCCTCGGGCGTGAGCGCGAAGCCCGCGCGCCCGCGCCGGCACAGGGTGAGGCCCAGGCGCGCCTCCAGGTCCTTGACGTGGCGGCTCACGGTGCTGGTGCCGATGTTCAGCTCCAGCTCGGCCGCGGCCATGCCGCCGCATTCGACGACGCTCTTGAACACCTGCAGCAGGCGCAGATCCATATCGGCCACCTGGCCGAGCACGGCGCGCTGGCGCGGCACGGGCACCGACGGGGCGGCGGGGACGGAGGCAGAGGCGGAGGCATCAAGCATGGGCGTTGCGGGTCATTACTTGCACTACCGCGCAAGTGAACGGTGATATTGCGGCATTCAAGGGATTATCGGCCGCACGAACAATGACGCATCGCATCGGCAGGCTGCCATGCGCCCATCGTTTCGCCACGCCCCGCTGTCATCCCGCTTTCACTCTCACCGGAGTCCCGCATGAGCTTCGTTCCCCTGGATACCCCCGTCGCCGACCAATCGGACGCCGGCGCCGCGCCGCGCATGGACGCCGCCTGGCTCGACGCCCACTGGATGCCCTTCACGGCCAACCGCCAGTTCAAGGCCAAGCCGCGCATGATCGTCGCGGGCCAGGGCGCCTATTACACCGACTCGGACGGCCGCAAGATCTTCGACGGCCTCTCCGGCCTGTGGTGCGCGGGCCTGGGCCATGGCCGTCGCGACATCGCCGAGGCCATCGGCCGCGCCGCCGCCACGCTGGACTACGCGCCGGCCTTCCAGTTCGGCCACCCGGCCTCGTTCACGCTCGCCAACACGATCCGCGAGCTGACCCCGGCGGGCCTGGACTACGTGTTCTTCACCGGCTCGGGCTCCGAATCCGCCGACACCTCGCTGAAGATGGCCCGTGCCTACTGGCGCGCCAAGGGCTTGGGACAAAAGACGCGCCTGATCGGACGCGAGAAGGGCTACCACGGCGTGAACTTCGGCGGCATCTCGGTGGGCGGCATCGTGGGCAACCGCAAGACCTTCGGCCAGGGCATCGAAGCCGACCACCTGCCGCACACGCAGCCGCCCGCCGGCTCCTTCGTGCAGGGCATGGCCGAAGACGGCGGCCGGGCGCTGGCCGACCGGCTGCTGGACGTGATCGCGCTGCACGACGCGAGCAACATCGCGGCGGTGATCGTGGAGCCGTTCTCGGGCTCGGCCGGCGTGGTCATCCCGCCCAAGGGCTACCTGGAACGCATCCGCGAGATCTGCACGCAGAACAACATCCTGCTGATCTTCGACGAGGTCATCACCGGCTTCGGCCGCTGCGGCGCCTGGACGGGCGCACAGGCCTTCGGCGTGACGCCGGACATCCTCAACTTCGCCAAGCAGGTGACCAACGGCGCCCAGCCGCTGGGCGGCGTGATCGCCACGCGCGAGATCTACGACACCTTCATGGCGGCAGGCGGCCCCGAGTACATGCTCGAATTCCCGCACGGCTACACCTATTCGGCCCACCCGGTGGCCTGCGCGGCGGGCAACGCGGTGCTCGACATCCTGCAGAAGGAAGACGCTCCGGGCCGCGTGAAGGCGCTGGCGCCCTACTTCCAGCGCGCCGTGCACGGGCTCAAGGGTGCCAAGCACGTGGCGGACATCCGCAACTACGGCCTGGCGGCCGGCTTCACCATCGCCGCCCTGCCGGGCGAGCCGGCGCGCCGGCCCTATGAAATCGCCATGAAGTGCTGGGACAAGGGCTTCTACGTGCGCTACGGCGGCGACACCATCCAGCTGGCACCGCCCTTCATCAGCACCGAGGCCGAGATCGACCGCCTGGTCAGCGCCCTGGGCGATGCCCTGCACGAAACCGCGTAACTCTGTTTTTGATAGCAGGCAGCGCAGGCACCACCTGCGCCGCAGGCACTTTTGACCTTGAAACCATGCACCACGAGAAATCCGTGACCTCCACCGTCGGCCATCTGATCGACGGCCAGCTCGTCGCCGACACTGCCCGCACCCAGCCGGTGTTCAACCCCGCCACCGGCCAATCGACCACCAGCGTGGCCCTGGCCGACCAGGCCACCGTGGAGGCCGCCATCGCCTCGGCCGAGGCCGCCTTCCCCGCCTGGCGCAACACGCCGCCGCTCAAGCGCGCGCGGGTGTTCGCCAAGCTCAAGGTGCTGCTCGAAGAGCATGCCGACGAGATCGCCGCCCTCATCACCGCCGAGCACGGCAAGGTGCTCTCCGACGCGCACGGCGAGCTGCAGCGCGGCATCGAGAACGTGGAATACGCCAGCTACGCGCCCGAGCTGCTCAAGGGCGAACACAGCCGCAACGTGGGCCCAGGCATCGACAGCTGGAGCGAATTCCAGGCGCTGGGCGTCACCGCCGGCATCACGCCCTTCAACTTTCCGGCCATGGTGCCGCTGTGGATGTGGCCCATGGCTGTGGCCTGCGGCAACACCTTCGTGCTCAAGCCTTCGGAGCGCGACCCCAGCAGCACGCTGTTCATCGCCCGGCTCGCGCTGGAAGCGGGCCTGCCACCTGGCGTGCTGAACGTGGTCAACGGCGACAAGACCGCCGTCGATACGCTGCTGCGCGATGCGCGCGTGAAGGCCGTGAGCTTCGTCGGCTCCACGCCCATCGCCGAATACATCTACGCCGAAGGCTGCAAGCACGGCAAGCGCGTGCAAGCCCTGGGCGGCGCGAAGAACCACGCCGTGCTGATGCCCGACGCGGACGTCGGCAACGCCGTGAGCGCGCTGATGGGCGCAGCCTATGGATCGTGCGGCGAACGCTGCATGGCCATCCCGCTGCTGGTCGCAGTAGGCGATGCAGTGGGTGACGCGGTGATCGCAGGCCTCAAGACCGAGATCGCCAAGATGAAGGTCGGCCCCGGTACCGACAACGGCAACGACATGGGCCCACTGGTCACCCAGCCCCACTTCGAAAAGGTGAAGGCCTATGTGGACAGCGGCGTGGCAG
>JBHIWE010000178.1:0-9493 GCA_041987645.1 Acidovorax sp.
TCGCCGGTCAGCGCTAGCACCTCGCCCGCGTTCAGGGCCAGCGTCACATCGTTCAGCACCGTGGTGCCGTGATAGTCCTTGCCCACCGCGTCGATGTGCAGGACGGGAGTGCGCAGGGGCGCGCTGCTGAAAGGCTGGGGCATGGCGTGGGATTCGTGCGATGGGAGGGGGCAAAGGCGCCCCCGCTGGACGCGCGGGGGCGGGCTACAGGCTTACTTGCTGCCCTTGGTGACCAGCACCACGTCGGTCTTCACCTCGGCGGGCAGCTGGGCCTGCGGCGTCTTGGCGGACAGGGCCTTCAGGGCCAGTTCGATGCCGAACACGGCCTGCTTGGCGGCGTACTGGTCGGCGGTGGCCAGCACGCGGCCGTCGGCCAGCATGGGCTTGATGGCCTGGATGTTGTCGTAGCCCACCACTTGCACCTTGCCGGTCTTGCCGGCGGCCTTGATGGCGGCGACCACGCCCAGCGCCATGCTGTCGTTGCCGGCCAGCAGGGCCGTGAGGTCGGGGTGCTCGCGCAGCATGCCGGCGGCCACGGTGTTGCCCTTTTCGATTTCCCACTGGCCGGACTGCACGCCGACCACGTTCATGCCGGCGGCCTTCATGGCGTCGTGGTAGCCCAGGGTGCGCTGCTGCGCGTTGAAGGTGGTCGAGACGCCTTCGATGATGCCGACCTTGTCGCCAGCCTTCAGGTGCTTGGCCAGGTAGTCGCCCACCAGCTTGGCGCCGGCACGGTTGTCGGGGCCGACGAAGGGCACGTTGATGTTCTTTTCCTTCAGCGCGGCGGCATCGAGGCGGTTGTCGATGTTCACCACGATCACGCCCTTGTCGATGGCGGCCTTGACGACGGGCACCAGGGCCTTGGAGTCGGCCGGGGCCAGCACGATGGCGGTGGCCTTCTGGGCCACGGCCTGCTCGACCATCTTGATCTGCTCGGCGGTGTCGGTCTCGTTCTTGATGCCGTTGGCCACCAGCGTGTATTCGCCGGCGTGCGCCTTCTGGTGCGCCTTGGCGCCGTCTTCCATGGTGCGGAAGAACTCGTTGGCGAGCGACTTCATCACCAGGGCGACCTTGGGCTTGTCCTGGGCCCAGGCGGGGCTGGCCAGCAGGCTGCCCAGGACGGCGATGGCGGCGGCGGTCTGTACGGAACGGCGGGTAAAGCGCATGTTGTCTCCGATATAGGGAAGAAGGGGGCGGGAACGAGAAAGAGAAACTCTTCCACCGGGCAGGTCGGACCCACAGCGCTCACGCGCGAAAAAAGGCCAGTCCAGCGGATCGAGGCGCGGATATTAACGGGGTAAAACGTTTGCGCAAACGTTTTCGTCTGCGTTTTTGCATGGGGTTATCCCTGTTACCGCTGCGCAGGGGCGGGCGTCTGCGCACTTTGCGCAGCGCTGCATGTACCTCGGATGTAACCCGGTAACTCTGGGGTGGGCGCCGCATTCGGGCGGTCGCTGCGCACGGAGGCTGTAACCAGATCACGTCATGGCTGCGCGGCGGGTTCCGTGTCGCCGCCGCGACGCAGCGCAGCAGAGATGCGGGCCGGCGCAACCGATCTTGCAGGCGGTGCCGTCCAGGGGGCCGCCCCAGGCATGCGTCAGAATGCCCCGCGTACCGCGATGCTTGCCGGGTGGGTCGCGTGCGTTGCAGCACACCGTCGTGCCGATGCGCGGCGGCCGGCAGGCTTTTGCTGAATGAAAGGGCACGAAGCATGACGAATGCGCGCTGGCAGCGCTGGATGGTCTGGAGCTCCCTGCTGTTGACCGTGGCCTGGGTCGCCTGGCAATGGTCCATATCGCCGGTGACCGCGCTGGCCGGTCCGGCGTTGGCATGGCTGGCCATGCGGCTGCTGATGGCGTTGCAGTTCGTGGCGATGGCCTGGGCCAACCGGGAAGAACCGATGCCCCGGCCCGGTGTGGGGCGGATGGTGCGCGCCTGGTGGACCGAGGCTGGCTGGGCCTCGGTCATCTTCGGCTGGTGGCAGCCCTTTCGCCGAGGCGCCATTCCCGACTGGCTGCCCGGGCGCGCCGCGGGTGGCGAAGATGCGGAATTGGAGGCGACTGCGCCGGCCCCGCGCGGCGTGGTGCTGGTGCACGGCTTCCTGTGCAACCGTGGTTTCTGGACGCCCTGGCTGCCGCTGCTGCGCGCGAGGGGCCATGCCTTCGTGGCGGTGGACCTGGAGCCGCCCTTCGGCTCCATCGACGGCTATGCCGCCCAGATCGACGCCGCCGTGCGCCGCGTGACCGAGGTCACCGGCCGCGCCCCGGTGGTCATCGGCCACAGCATGGGCGGCGTCGCCGCACGCGCCTGGCTGCGCGCCTGCGACGCGGGCCGCGCCGAGGCCTGCGCCCACCGCATCATCACGCTGGGCGCGCCCCATGCCGGCACCTGGCCAGCGCGCTTCAGCCATGCGGTCAATGGCCGCGAGATGGCGCTGGAGGGGCCCTGGGTGCAGGCCCTGCGGCAGGCCGAGCCAGCGGGCCGCGCGGCCCGTTTCACCTGCTTTTATTCCAACTGCGACAACATCGTCTTTCCGGCGCGCGCAGCCACGCTGCCCGGCGCAGACAACCGGCTGGTCGAGGGCGTGGCCCACGTGCAGCTGGCGTTCCATCCCCCGGTGGTGCAGGCCTGTCTGGACTTGCTGAGAGATTGAGGGGCTCTTGCCGGCCTTATAGCTATCCGGCCGGCAGGGCCAGGCCGCTGTCGATCTCGGGCAAGGCCGCCAACTGCGGGTAGAGCGGCGCGAAGTCCGGAGCCGTCATGTCGAAGAGCTGCTGGAAGCTGTCGATCACGAAATAGGTCTGCTGGAAGCTGTCGATCTGGTAGCGCGTGCGCATGGTGCGCTGCAGCTGCAGCGGCAGGCGCTGCGGCAGGGGGCTGCGCACGCTGTAGGGCAGCTCGCCCGCTGAGCTGAGGATGCCCGCGCCGTAGGCCCGCAAGCCCTCGGGCTGGCGAATCAGGCCGAACTCGATCGTGTACCAGTACAGGCGTGAAAGCATCTCGCATGCGCCCAGCTCCTGCGCCTTCAGGCCGCCCTGGCCGTAGCGCTGCACGTAGTCGGCGAACACCGGGTCGAAGAGCAGCGGCACATGGCCGAACAGGTCGTGGAAGAGGTCCGGCTCGACGATGTAGTCGAACTCCCCGCTCGTGCGGATCCAGTCCGTCACCGGGAACTTGCGGTTCGCCAGCAGCGTGAAGAACGGCACTTCGGGGATCAGGCCGGGCACGGCCACGATCTCCCAGCGCGTGGCGCGCCAGAGCCGTTCGTTGATCTCGTCGAAGCGCGGAATGCGGTCCTTGGCGCCCAGCGAGGGGAGGGCGGCGATGAAGACATCGCTCGCCAGCCCGGGCAGCAGCGCCGACTGGCGTGCGTAGAGGCGCCGGTAGGTGTCGTGGTCGGCCTCGCTGTAGGCGCTGAAGTTCTGGTCGCAGGTGTAGTCCGCATGGCAGCGGGCATAGTCCCCGCGCGGCGGACGGCTGGACTGGCCGTACACGGCCGGTGCGGCTCCGGTGGTTCCCATGGCTTGTCTCCTGTGGGCGGTGTGTCGTTCGCTCCCGGCGCCTGCCCGTCTTCGCGGGCATGGCGCTGGGGGCTGGGGCCGTTCAGGCCTTTTCCAGCACGCCCCGGCGCATCTGGTCGAGCTCGATGCTTTCGAACAGCGCCTTGAAGTTGCCATTGCCGAAGCCGTCGTCGCCCTTGCGCTGGATGAACTCGAAGAAGATCGGGCCCAGCTGGTTCTCGCTGAAGATCTGCAGCAGGATGGCGTCCTTCTTGCCGTCGATCAGGATCTGGCGGCGGTGCAGCGCCTCCACGCTCTCGCCGTGGCCGGGAATGCGCTGGTCCACCAGCTCGTAATAGGTGTCGATGGTGTCCAGCAGGCGCACGCCCGAGGCGCGCAGCGCGTCCACCGTGGCGTAGAGGTCGTCCGAGCCCATGGCGATGTGCTGGATGCCCTCGCCGTTGTACTTGTCCAGGTACTCCTGGATCTGGCCGGCCTTTTCCTTGCCCTCTTCGTTGATCGGGATGCGGATCTTTCCGCAGGGGCTGGTCATGGCCTTGCTCTTGACGCCCGTGACTTGGCCTTCGATGTCGAAGTAGCGGATCTCGCGGAAGTTGAAGAGGCGCTCGTAGAAGTCCGCCCATTCGGCCATGCGGCCCCGGTGCACGTTGTGCGTCAGGTGGTCGATGTAGGTCAGGCCGTGGCCCTTGGGGTTCAGCGCCTCTTCGCCGGTCACGCCGGGCAGGGGCTCGAAATCGACGTCGAAGAAGCCGATGTTGCCGATGTCGCCCGGCTGCGCGCCGTTCTTGCCGCGCCACCGGTCCACCAGATAGATCAGGCTGTCGCCGATACCCTTGATGGCGGGAATGTTCAGCTCGCCCGGGCCGGCCTGTCCGGCGTAGCCCCAGGCGCCCTGGTTGAGCGCGCGTTCGTAGGCGGCCTTGGCGTCCTGCACGCGGAAGGCGATGGCGCAGACGCTGGGGCCGTGCAGGCGGGCGAAGCGCTGCGCGAAGCTGTCGGGCTCGGCGTTGATGATGAAGTTGATCTGGCCTTGGCGGTAGAGCGTCACGTTCTTGTGGCGGTGGCGCGCCACGGGCTTGAAGCCCATGCCCTCGAAGACCCGGCCCATGGCCTGCGGATCGGGCGCGGCGTATTCGATGAATTCGAAGCCGTCGGTGCCCATGGGGTTCTCCCAGGCAGCAGCGTCCTGGGCGGCGGTCTGGGGCAGGGGGGTGTTCATGCGCTTGTCTCCGTACGTTGTGTTGATGTCGGTCAACGCACTGTAGGCGCAAGGGTGTGGATGTTTTTGGCGAAAGCCGTGCCGTATCGCCGTCTTGCCGCAGGAATGCTGCGTTGAGTGGCGGTTTGGCGCTATTTCTGAGCGCCGGCGCGGGCGGCGTTCAGCCGCCTCCCTGCCGGGTGCCGCCTGCGGCGCCGCGCAGGGCCAGGGCGGCGTCCACGCGCAGCCGTTCCTCGGGCGAGAAGAGCTGCTGGCGCAGCTGCTGCAGCGCCGGGCCGTCGCCGTTCGCAGCGCGGGCCTGCTGGTACTGCTCCAGCCGCTGCTGCCACTGGCGTTCTTCCGTGTCGCGCGCGGCCAGCGCCTGGGCGGCGGCCTCGCCGTAGCGGGCGCTGCGCTCGGCATAGCGGGTGGCGTCGTCGGCGTTGCGCGCAGCGAGGGCGGCGGTCTGCTGCGCCACGCCCAGCTGCGCGGTGGCCGCTTCGCGCTGGGCGCGCATGGAGGGCGGCAGGGCCTCTTCGGCGGCGCGCAGGGCCTGGGTGCGCTGCTCGGGCGTGAGGTTGCGGTCGGCGTCGATGCCCAGCCGCGCCAGGGTGAGGCGGTCGAGCGCGGCTTCGTCGGCGAAGAGCGCGTCGTATTCGCCGCGGTCGAAGAACTGCTGGCGGACTTGGTCGCGCGCCTGCATCGCATCGCGCACGGCCTTCGCGTCGGACAGGTCCGCCGGCGGCTCGATGCGGGACAGGGCCGTGCGGTAGTCCACATAGCGCAGGGCGAGGGCCAGGGCGCGTTCGCGCACCTCCGCGCCGAAGTGCTGGTCCACCAGGGCCCGCAGGCGGCGCTTGAGCTCGGCCGGGTCGCGGGTGTCGCCGGCCTGCAGCGCGGCGTTGAGCAGCTCCTCCATGGCGTAGCGCAGGCCGGGGCGCAGCAGGGGGTCGGCCAGGGGGCCTTCCTGCTGGCCCGCAGGGGGCGGTGTCATGAATGGGTCGGCGGAGCCGCCGGGTGCGGGCTGCCCGGCCGCGGTGCTCCATGGGGCCTGGGCCGTTGCTCCTGGTGCGCCGCCGCCCGCATCCGGGGAACGGGTGGCCCGCCAGGCGCCCGCGCCCAGCACGAGCGCTGCCAGCAGCGCCAGGGCCATGCGGGTGCGCGGGGCGGCCATGGCCTCAGAGCCCCTGGGCCTTCAGGCGGTGGGCCTGCTGGCGGTAGAGCGTGACCGGGTCGATGGAGAACAGGTCGCGCAGGCCGACGAACTGGTTGATCTCGTCCAGGTGGTTCTGGCGGTAGTCGCCCAGATGCGTGCCCAGGCGCGACGAGCAGGCCGACACCAGGCCGTCGTTGGCCTCGCCGAAGACCCGCGAGAGCAATACCAGCGGGCCGTCGCTGGGGTCCAGCGGGTTGGTCAGGGGTTGGGTGCCTGTCCACGAGTAGTAGCGCACGCCGTTGACCACCGAGGCGCCGTCGCCGCAGGCGGCGGGCAGGCCCTGCGGGAAGCGGCGGTTGAAGTCGGCCGCGCCGGCGGTGGAGAGTGAATCCAGCGCCGCCTTGGGCTCCTGCGGCTGCTCGGACGGCGATCCCGCCAGGAAGGCGAGCACCCGCGCGAAGCCCCGGATGGCCTCGTTGGCGACGGTTTCCTGCACCGAGCCGGGTGGCAGCGCGCCGCGCACCAGGTCGGCCACGCGCGAGCCCCGGTTGACCCCGCCCACCGTGGTGACCGAGGCCACCAGCTGCGGGGCCACGCCGGCCACGTAGCGCGCGGTGGGGCCGCCATGCGAATGGCCGATCAGATTGACCTTGGCTGCGCCCGTGATCGCCAGGATGTCCTTGACCTGCGCGAGCAGTTGCTCTCCTCGCACCTCAGTGCTGTTGGCGCCCGAGACCTCGGCCACAAAAACCCGGGCGCCGTCGCGCTGCAGCGCCTGGGGAATGCCGTAGAACATGTCCACGCCCGCCAGCGACTTGAAGCCGAAGAGGCCATGCACCAGCACGATGGGGTAGCGCGTTTGCGTGTAGCCCGCGCTCGTGCCGTCCTGCTGGGCCTGTGCTGCGGGCGCGCCCGCCAGGGTCAAGGTGGCGGCGAGCGCGGCGCCCGCTGCCAGGGTTACGAGCCGTCTGCCGCGGCGAAAGATGGCGTGCATGGGGGTCTCCGTGAGGGGTGATTGGTACAAAAAAGAACGATCGTTCGTTTTGTGCGGGTCATTATTTCCCGGGCCCCTTGCCCATCGCATTGGGGGCAAACCTGAGGGCGCCCGGAGCGGCAGTGCATGGGGCCCCGACCTTCGTAGAATCCTGCGCAATGGAAGCTCCCCACGCACTGGACCGGCTCGACCGCGCCATCCTGCGCTGCCTTCAGGCGAATGGCCGCGAAACCTACGACGTCATCGGAGAACAGGTGGGCTTGTCGCCCAGTGCCGTGCTGCGCCGCGTCAAGCGACTGGAGGACGCGGGCGTGATCGACCGCTACGTAGCCCTGGTGCAGCCCGAGGCGGTGGGGCTGGGCCTCACCGCCTACCTGAACGTGCGGCTGGAAAAGCACACCGAAAGCCATAAGCGCAACCCCATGGACCTGTTCCGCGCCAGCGTGCAGACCTGGCCCGAGGTGGTCGAATGCGCCGCGCTGACGGGCGAGATGGACTACCTGCTGCGCGTGGTGGTGGCCGACATGGCGCACTACAGCCGCTTCATCATGGACACGCTGCTCAAGCACCCCAGCGTGCAGGACTGCAAGACCAGCTTCGTGCTCGATCGGGTCAAGGCGACGACGGCGGTGCCGCTGTAGCTCGGACTGCTTTTTCACGGCGCTCGGGTATGAGGGCGGTGCGGGGAAACCAGTGGCCTGACGCATTGGTGACACCGCCTCCGAATGGTTTGCTCCATTTTTTATAGCTGATGGCGGAGTTTGGCAAAGGGCTGGGGCCTTGAAAGACGCGGGGTGGCTGGGCCTTGCGATGGCCGTGGCGCGGCCGCACAGCTGCATGCCAAAAATCAGGGAAAACCCTAAAATACGGCCATCATGCCCACCCCTTCCGATCTGTTACGCGCCGCCTGGCGCCGTGCCCGCAGCCTGCTGCGGACCGCACGCCCCGGCGTCACCGCGCCGTCCGGCGTGGCCGTGCCGATCCGGTCCCTGGGGCCGCAGCACCGCGAACGCATCGCCCAGCATTTGCTGCAGCTACTGCCCGGCGATCGGTACCTGCGCTTCGGCTATGCCGCGAGCGATGAGCAGGTGCGCCGCTACGTGGACCAGCTCGACTTCGTACGCGACGAGATCTTCGGCATCTTCAATCGCCGGCTGCAGCTGATCGCCACGGCGCATCTGGCGTTCGCGCACGGGCCGTCGCCTCAGGGGCGGGCCGAGTTCGGCGTTTCGGTGCTGCCGCATGCGCGTGGCCGGCGCCTGGGCGCGAGCCTCTTCGAGCGCGCCGTGATGCATGCCCGCACGGCCGGCGTGAACGAGGTGCTGATCCATGCACTGTCGGAGAACACGGCCATGCTGCGCATCGCCCGCAATGCCGGCGCCACCGTGCGGCGCGACGGCTCCGAATCCGAGGCCTACCTGCAGCTGCACCCGCCCGGCTGGAAGACGCGCCTGGCCGAGCGGGCGACGCGCTACTACGGCGAAATGAACTACCGGTTCAAGAAGCAGCTGCGCCAGTGGGGTGCGATGCGCTCTGCGCTGCAGGGCGGCCGCTCGGCGGGCTAGAAAACAGGCACAGCGCGGGCGCTGCAGCAGCGTCAAAGTGATCCGCTATCCTTGCAGCTTGTCCAACGACCGCACTTCCTGCACTCCGAGACCGTGTCCGATCCCCACCCGGGACGCCCTTCCGACAAGGAAGACAAGCGCACCTTCCTGCAGAAACTCGTCGAATTCATCCATCCCGGCCCCGATTCGACGGATGAACTGATCGCCACCCTGGCCGAGGCGGAAACCAACGACGTCATCAACGCCGACGCCCGCGTCATGCTCGAACGCGTGATCCGCATGGCCGAGATGACCGCCAGCGACGTGATGGTGCCCGCCACGCGCATGGACCTGCTCAACATCGGCGCGCCGCTCGAAACCCTGGTCAACCAGGTGATCGACACCGCGCACTCCCGCTTTCCGGTCTATCAGGACGAGCGCGAGAACATCATCGGCATCCTGCTGGCCAAGGACCTGCTCAAGCTGCGCCGCGCGCCCGAGCTGAACATCCGCGCCCTGCTGCGCACGGCGGTGTTCGTGCCCGAGAGCAAGGGCCTGAACGACCTGCTGCGCGACTTCCGCAGCACGCGCAGCCACATGGCGGTGGTGATCGACGAATTCGGCCGCGTGGCCGGCCTGGTCACCATCGAAGACGTGCTCGAGCAGATCGTCGGCGAGATCGAGGACGAGTTCGACATTCCCGAGGACGAGGGCGACATCTTCGGCCTGGCCGACCAGACCTGGCGCGTGAGCGGCGACACCCCCGTCGAGCGCGTGGCCGAGGCCTTCGGCGTGACGCTGCACAGCAGCGACCCCGACGAAGAATTCGACACCATCGGAGGACTGATCGCGCATGAGCTCGGCCACACCCCGGGCAAGGGCGAGCAGGCCGTGCTGGGCGGCCTGCAATTCGTGGTGCTGCACGCCAAGGGCGGGGCGGTGCGCTGGTTCAAGGTGTCTCCGGCGGCCGAAGGCGCCGTGCCCGCCGCCTGATGGGCGCGGCCGCCGCTCCGCTGCCCGGCGAGGCCGTGCAGTCCCCGCCGTCCGGCCCGCTCTGGCGGCGCGCGCTGCCCTGGCTGC
>JBHIWE010000179.1:0-9445 GCA_041987645.1 Acidovorax sp.
AAGACTTCGAGGCCTGCTGGCCGGTGCTGCAGAAGTACTTCGGCGCGGTGCGCCCGGCCGCGATGATGATCTCGGCCCGGCTGCTCGATCCACGCATGAAGATCGAGATCGAAGTCACCGCGATGAAGCAGCAGGGCTGACCGGCCCGCTCAGGGCCCGGCCGGCCCGGCGGCCTCCATGCGCCAGGCCATCCGCGCGCCCGCGCCCACCGTGGCGCCCACCACCCAGAAGAGCCCGCCCACGCCGATCAGCGCGCCGGCCGTTCCGAACAGCACCGGCATCAGCACGCTGGACGCGTTGATGGTCATCAGCCGCAGACCCAGCGCCTCGCCATGGCGGTGGTGCGGCGTGATCTGGTGCAGCATGCTCATGATCATGGGCTGCACCGAACCCAGCGAAAAGCCCAGCAGCACCGAGCAGATGCCCAGCGACAGCGCCGTGGGCAGCAGCGGATAGATGCCGAAGAGCAACGCGGACGCCACCATCGCGCCCGTCACCACCACCGCCTCGCTCAGGCGCGCGGCCAGCAGCGGCATCAGCATGCGCACCAGCGCCGCCGCGATGGCGAAGCCGCCCAGGATGGTGCCGATCACCGAGGCCGACAGACCGCGTTCATGCCCCAGCAGCGGCACGACGAAGGTGTGGACGTCCCAGCACGACGAGAGCAGCCAGTTGACCAGCAGCAGGCGCCGAAAGCGCGGCTCGGCCAGCAGATCCCAGGCGCGTGGGCGCGGCCCGTCGGTGGACGCAGCCTCGACCGGCGGCAGCTCCACCGTGGCACGCACCCAGAACCAGGTGGCGAGCGGCAGCGCGGCCAGCAGGGCGAAGGCGGCGCGGTAGCCCGCCGTGCTGCCCGCGCCCTCCCCCACCAGCGCGCCCGCATGGTCGATCAAGAGGCCGGCGAAGAAGGGCCCCAGGAAGTTCGATGCCGCCGGCCCGATGGCCAGCCAGCTGAACACCCGGCGCAGCTGCGTGGCGTCGTGCGCGGCCCGGCCCACGTGGCGCTGCAGCGCGATCAGCGCCGCGCCCGAAGCGCCGCCTGTCATCAGCGCCGCCAGGCACAGCACCGGGAACACGGGAAACAGAAAGGCCAGCCCAGCGCCCGTGGCGGCCACCGCCACCGACCAACCCACGGGACGCTTGAGCCCGCGCCGGTCGGCATAGCGGCCGGCGGGCAGCGCCAGAAAGACCTGGGTGAGCGCGAAGAGCGCCAGCAGCAGGCCCACGGCCATCGCGCTGTAGCCCTCCCGCAGCGCGAGCAGCGGCGCGGCCAGGCGCATGCCGGCCATGCTGGCGTGGATGCAGATCTGCCCCAGGATCAGCCGCGCGAGCGCCCAGTTCACGTCACTCGCCCTCGTCCTCCAGCGACAGGCCCGTCTGCGCGGCCACGCCCGGCAGCGCGGTGCCCGCCGCCGTCGATGCCGTGGGCGCGGGCAGTTCCTGCACGTCGCGCAGCTTGCGCTGGATGGCGCGGGTGCGCACGCCCACGTCGTCGAATTTCTTGGCTGCCGCGTCGATGGACTTCTTGGCCGAATCGACGATCTCGCCGAACTTGGCGAACTCGGTCTTGACCGAGCCCAGCACGCCCCAGACCTCCGACGAGCGCTTTTCGATCGCCAGCGTCTTGAAGCCCATCTGTAGGCTGCTGAGCATGGCCGCCAGGTTGGCCGGGCCGGTGATCATCACGCGGCAGTCGTTCTGCACCGCCTCCACCAGGCCGGGGCGGCGGATCACCTCGGCGAAGAGGCCTTCGGTGGGCAGGTACAGCACGGCGAAGTCGGTGGTGTGCGGCGGCGAAACGTATTTGCTGAAGATCTTCTTGGCTTCGAGCTTGATGGAGGTCTCGAAGGCATTGCCGGCAGAGGCGATGGCAGCCTTGTCGGCCGCGTCCTGCGCGTCCAGCAGGCGCTGGTACTGCTCGACCGGGTACTTGGAGTCGATGGGCAGCCAGACGGGTTTTTCGTCCTGCCGGCCCGGCAGGCGGATGGCGAATTCGACCAGCTCGTCGCTGCCCGGCACGGCCTTGACGTTGCGCGCGAACTGGTCGGGCGTCAGCACGTTCTCGATGATGGCGCCCAGCTGCATTTCGCCCCAGGTGCCGCGCGTCTTCACGTTGGTCATCACGCGCTTCAGGTCACCCACGCTGCCGGCCAGGGTCTGCATCTCGCCCAGGCCCTTGTGCACCTGCTCCAGCCGGTCGCTGACGAGCTTGAAGGATTCGCCCAGGCGCTGCTCCAGCGTGGCGTGCAGCTTCTCGTCGACGGTGCGGCGCATCTCCTCAAGCTTGGCGGTGTTGTCGGCCTGGATGGCGGCCAGCCGCTCGTTGAGCGCGCCGCGCAGCGCCTCGGCGTTGTGCTGGCTGCCCTGGGCCATGGCGCCGAGCTGTTGCGAGACGGCGTCCTGCAGGACCGCGAACTGGTTGCGGATCTGCTGGCCGTTGGCGTCCAGCTGGTCCTTGAGCGCGGCGGACACGGTGCCCAGCTGCGTGTGGATATCGCCCTTGAGCGAGTCGAGCGTGCCGCGCGTGGCGGCGGTGAGTGCCTCGAAGCGCTCCTGAATGCGCTGCTCGAAGAGCTGGGTGCTTTCGGCCATGGCCTCGCGCGAACGGGCGCTGTCGGAGGCCAGCTGCTGCGCGGTCTGCGTGAGCTCGGTGCGGAAGGCGGCCAGCGTTTCCGACAGCTCCTTGCGCGCCACGGCCGCCTCGGACTGCCCCTGGGCCAGGCGCTGCTCCAGCTTGGCCTCGAAGGCGCCGAAGGCGGCCAGCAGCTCGGCGCGGCCGGTGCGCGATTCGGCCACCGCCTGCGCCAGGCGCTCATCGACCGCGCCGCGCAGGCTCTCCAGCGTGCCCTGCGTCAGTTGCGTGAAGCCGCTCAGCTGCTGGCCCACGGCGTCCAGTGCGCCGTCGTTCTTGGCCACCGACAGCTGCGTGGCCTGCACGCCGCGCTCCAGCGCCTGCAGGCGCTCCAGCCATTCCGGCGGCAGCTCCACGCGCGGGCGGCGCAGCAGCACGGCACCCACCAGCACGGCGATGAGCAGCAGCAACGCCAGGGCAAGAATCATCTCGAAGTTCATGTCTCAATAACTACAAAAAAGATAGCTGTCAGCCCTTTTAAAATAAGGGCTGACAGCTGATTTCATCCAAAAAGACAGTCAGGCGCCCCGCCCGGCGGGCGTGTTCACCGGGGTGAGCGGCCCGCGCCCGTCGAAGAAGGCGATCAGGTTGTCCGCCGCCAGGTTGGCCATGGCCAGCCGCGTGGGCACGGTGGCGCTGGCGATGTGCGGGGTCAGCACCACGTTGGGCACCTCGAGCAACGCCGGATGGACCTCGGGCTCGCCCTCGAAGACGTCGAGACCGGCGGCGGCGATGCGCTTTTCCTTCAGGGCCACAGCCAGCGCCGCGTCATCGACGATGCCGCCGCGCGCGATGTTGATCAGGTTGGCCGTAGGCTTCATCTGCGCCAGCTCCGCCGCGCCGATGGTGTGGTGCGACTGGGGCGTGTAGGGCAGCACCAGCACCAGGTGGTCGGCCGTGCGCAGCAGCTCTTCTTTGCCGACGTAGCGCGCCTTGCACTCGGCTTCCAGCTCCGGGCTCAGGCGCGAGCGGTTGTGATAGATCACGTTCATGCCGAAGCCATGCGCGCCCCGGCGGGCGATGCCCTGACCGATGCGCCCCATGCCCAGAATGCCCAGTGTGCTGCCGTGGATGTCGCTGCCGGCGAACAGGTCGTAGCTCCAGCGGGTCCACTGGCCGGCGCGCAGGTAGTGTTCGCTCTCGGTCACGCGGCGGGCCGTGGCCATCAGCAAGGCGAAACCAAAATCGGCCGTGGTCTCGGTCAGCACGTCGGGCGTGTTGGTGCCCTGCACACCGGCAGCGGTCATGGCGTCCACGTCGAAGTTGTTGTAGCCCACGGCCATGTTGGCGGCGATCTTCAGCCGGGGTGCGGCGGCCAGCAGGCCTGCATCCACGCGCTGGCTGCCCGTGGTGAGCACGCCGTCCTTGTCCGCCAGGCGCTCGGCCAGCTCCGCGGGGGACCAGATCACGTCATCGGGGTTGGCCTCGACCTCTAAGTGCTGCGACAGGCGCTCCACCACTTCGGGAAAGATGTTGCGGGCGATGAGGATGCGGGGCTTGGACATGGCGGAAGTCATCCTTTGGAAGAGAGGGAAAGAAACAGCCGGGCCGCAGCAGGCGACCTTCTGCGCTGACGCAGCGTGCAGCGGAGGCGCTGCGTTCAGGCTGCGGAGGGAATCTCGAACACCTGCCTTAGATAGGCCAGGTATTTCTCGTCGTCGCACATGCCCTTGCCGGGTGTGTCCGACAGCTTGGCGACGGGCTGGCCATTGCAGCGCGTCATCTTGATGACGATCTGCAGCGGCACGTGCGCAGGCGGATCGCCCAGGTCGTTGGTCAGGTTGGTGCCGATGCCGAAGGCCAGCTGGCAGCGGCCCTGGAACTGGCGGTAGAGCTCGATGGTGCGCGGCACGGTGAGCGCGTCGCTGAAGATCAGCGTCTTGGTCAGCGGATCGACGCGGTTCTTGCGGTAGTGGTCCAGCAGGCGTTCGCCCCAGGCGAAGGGGTCACCGCTATCGTGCCGGGCGCCGTCGAAGAGCTTGCAGAAGTACAGGTCGAAATCGCGCAGGAAGGCCGTCATGCCATAGACATCGGAGAGCGCGATGCCCAGGTCGCCCCGGTATTCGCGCGCCCACATCTCGAAGCCGAAGATCTGGCTGTCGCGCAGGCGCGGGCCCAGGGCCTGGCAGGCCTGCAGGTATTCATGGGCCATGGTGCCCAGCGGCGTGAGGCCCAGCTTCATCGCATACAGCACGTTGCTGGTGCCGGCGAACTGGCCCGGCGCCGTGCGGCCGTCGGGCTTGCGCTCGGCCGTGCCCAGGCGAGCGCAGAGTACGCGCAGCACTTCTTCGTGCCAGGCGCGACTGAAGCGCCGGCGTGTGCCGTAGTCGGCGATCTTCAGGTCCGCCAGGCCTTCGCCCTGCAACTGGGCGATCTTCGTATCCAGCCGGCGGCGGCCCTGCGGGAAGTCGGGCACCTTCTGGGTGTTGCGGAAATACACCTCGTTGACGATGGCCAGCACCGGGATCTCGAACAGGATGGTGTGCAGCCACGGCCCCTGGATGGAGATGTCCAACTCGCCAGAAGGCTGCGGCGTGATGGTGATGTACTTCTCGTTGAGCTTGAAGAGCGCGAGGAAGTCCACGAAGTCGCTCTTGATGAACCGCAGAGACCGCAGGTAGGCCAATTCGGCATCCTGGAAACGCAGGCTGCACAGCGACCGGATCTCGTCGCGGATCTCGTTGGCATAGGGCGCAAGGGACACGCCCTGGTTCCGGCATTTGAATCGGTATTCGACCTGCGCTCCGGGGAACTGGTGCAGCACCACCTGCATCATGGTGAACTTGTAAAGGTCGGTGTCGAGCAGGCTGGTGATGATCATGTGAACGCCGCGGGAGGATTCCGCGGATCAGGCTGGCGCGCCGGGCGGCGCTTGTCTCGCACGCCATTGTGGCATCAAGGCGGCAGCCTCACCGAGCAGAGGACAACCCCTTCCGACTGCCGCCATCACGCTGGCGGCGCCCCCACCCGCAGCGGCTGCAGCGCAGCGCGGAGTTCAAGGGGCAGCGCGCAAGGACGGCGATGCTCTCGATCGACATACACATGCACGAAGTGGCCGCAAGCCGCCGTCATGGAGGCACCTTGCGCAAACAGGCCCACTTCGTAGCGCACGCTGCTCGTGCCGATCCGCGCCACGCGGATACCAGCCTCCACCGTCTGCGGGAATGCCAGCGGCTCGAAGTAGTTGCACTGAGTCTCGATCACCAGCCCGATGGTGCCACCCTGATGAATGTTCAGCGCGCCCTGCTCGATCAGATACGCATTCACGGCCGTGTCGAACCAGCTGTAATAGACGACGTTATTGACGTGACCATAGGCATCGTTGTCCGCCCAGCGTGTTCCGATGGAACGGAAGACGGCGTAGGCGGAGCGGGGCTGCGGAACAGGGCGCGCCAACGCGCTGGGGATCTCATCTTGCTGAGGCATGGTGCCCGGCATTTTCGGCAGTTTCACCGCAGGCTGCAGACCGCTGGGTGACAACCAGGCGACACGGCCCCCGGATGCACAAATGGAGTGCGCCCTCTAAAATTGCTGCACTGCAACAAAAAGGCTTGCGGCGCTGGACGAAGTCTCTAAAATTTAACCCATGCTGCACTGCAACATGAAAAGTCAGATTGCCGCAGATGAGTTCTTCCCAACCGCTTTCAAAGCACCTTATCAGGAGATACGTCATGTCCCTCACCCCCGAACAATTGCTGGCCTCGCACAAAGCCAACCTGGAAACCCTGTTCGGCTTGACGAACAAGGCCTTTGAAGGCGTCGAAAAACTGGTCGAGCTCAACGTGACGGCATCTCGCGCGGCCCTGTCCGAAGCCGCCAGCCACACCCAGGCCATGCTGAGCGCCAAGGACGCGCAAGAACTGCTGGCCCTGCAAGCGAGCCTGTTCCAGCCCCTGGCTGAAAAGACTGCCGCCTACAGCCGCCACCTGTATGACATCGCTTCGGGCACCAGCACCGAAATCGGCAAGACTTTCGAAGCCCAGGCCAACGAAGTGCAACGCAACTTCAGCAACATGGTGGATACGGCCGCGCGCAACGCTCCTGCCGGCACCGAAACCGGCGTGGCCGTGTTCAAGAGCGCAGTTTCCGCGGCCAACACCGCCTACGAATCCGTGCAAAAGGCCGTGAAGCACGCCAGCGACGTGGCCGAAGCGAACTTCAGCGCTGTCGCCAACACTGCGACCAACGCTGCCAAGTCCGCCACGGCCAATGCCGTGCCGCGCAAGCGCTGATCCACGAGGCGCGCGGCTACCACCGTAGCGGCTCGCCTCAACAGTCGTCGCCGGACGAGCGCACACACGACGCGCACCGGCCACACGGTTGTCTCCTTGGACTCCTCGGAAGACTGCTTCAGGAGTCCCTTGAAAGCCCGACACGTCACTTGTCGGGCTTTTTTTCTTTCCGCAGTCACTGCATCACGGCACGAGACGCACAGCGGTGTGGCTCAGTATCAATACCTTGCCGGACTTGGGCCATTGTTAAGAACTATTCGCGTTCAGACTATCATGCACGGCGTTCCAAGCTTCATTCCTGAAAGAACTTTGTCATGCAGACTGTCGCGAAATCGTTTCTCACCATGTGCCTGATGGCTGCGGCCGGCGTCGGCGCCGCACAGGAGCAAGTCGTCAACCTCTATTCGGCCCGGCACTACGCTACGGACGAAGCGCTCTACTCAGGCTTCACCAAAGCCACGGGCATCAAGGTCAACCGCGTCGATGCCGACGACGCCGGCATCATGGCGCGGCTGAAGGCCGAAGGCGCCTCCTCCCCTGCCGACGTGATCCTGCTGGTGGATGCGGCCCGGCTCTATCGCGGCGAAGCCGACGGTCTCTTCCTGCCGATCAAGTCCAAGGTGCTGGAAGACGCGATTCCCGCCAACCTGCGTGCCAAGCCCAATGCAAACGGGGGCATCCCCTGGTTCGGCCTCTCCACCAGGGCGCGGGTCATCGTCTACAACAAGTCCAAGGTCAACAAGGAGGATGTAGACACCTACGAAGAACTGGCCGACCCCAAGAACAAGGGCAAGGTCTGCATCCGCTCCGGGTCCCACCCCTACAACCTGAGCCTTTTCGGGGCCGTGATGGAACACATGGGCGAACAGAAGACCGAAGCCTGGCTCCAGGGCGTGGTCACCAATCTGGCCCGCGCACCCAAGGGTGGCGACACCGACCAGATCAAGGCCGTCGCCTCGGGCGAATGCGAGATCGCCGTCACTAACAGCTACTACCTGGCCCGCATCCTGCGCTCTGGCAAGCCCGAAGACACCGCCGTCGCCAACAAGGTCGGCGTGGTGTTTCCCAACCAGCAATCCTGGGGCACCCATCTGAACATCGCGGGCGGAGCCGTGGCGCGCCATACCCCGCATGAGGCCAATGCCATCAAGTTCCTGGAGTACCTGGCCAGCCCACAGGCCCAGAATTACTTTGCCAACGGCAACAACGAATGGCCCGCCGCCAAGGGCGTGGATCCCGCCAATCCCGCCCTCCAGGCGATGACAGAAGGCAAGCTGTTCAAGAGCGAAACCATTCCGATCAGCGCAGTCGGCGCCAACACCACCAAGGTACAGCAGATGCTGGACCGGGTCGGCTTCCGCTGAGCATTGCCAACACTCCCGCCGTCCGCACAGCCCGGCTTGCCGGGCTTTTTTGCGCCTGAACAAAGAATGCCGTGGTTGAAACCTTGAGACATAATTGACGTTTACGTCAACGTCAAAAGGAGACAGCGCATGGACATCCAGGGTAAGGTATTCATCGTGACCGGTGGCGCATCAGGCCTGGGCGAAGGCACGGCGCGCATGCTGGCCGCTGCGGGCGGCACGGTCGTCATTGCGGACATGCAGTCGGACAAGGGCCAGGCCGTGGCCCAAGACATCGGCGGCAGTTTCGTGCGATGCGATGTCAGCCAGGAGGCTGACGCGCAGGCTGCAGTGGAGAAAGCCGGATCGCTAGGCAAATTCATGGGCCTGGTGAACTGCGCGGGCATCGCCCCTGCTGAGAAAACCGTGGGCAAGAACGGCGCCCATGCGCTCACCAGTTTCACCCAGACCATCTCGGTGAACCTGATAGGCAGCTTCAACATGATCCGACTGGCGGCGCAAGCCATGAGCCACAACGAACCGGAGACCACGGGCGAGCGCGGCGTGCTGATCTCTACCGCCAGCGTGGCGGCCTATGATGGTCAGATCGGCCAAGCCGCATATTCGGCGTCAAAAGGCGGCATCGTGGCAATGACATTGCCGATCGCTCGCGATCTCGCACGAAATGGCATCCGCAATATGACGATCGCACCCGGCATCTTTGGTACGCCCATGCTGTTCGGGATGCCGAAGGAAGTCCAGGACGCACTGGCCGCCGGAGTACCCTTCCCAAGCCGCCTCGGAACGCCGCAGGACTACGCCAACCTCGTGCGCCACATCGTAGAAAACGACATGCTCAATGGCGAGGTGATTCGCCTGGATGGCGCCATCCGACTCGCTCCGCGCTGAAATTAGGAGAAGAAACAGCCGCCCCGCCAGGTGGCTGTGCAGGGGGTCAGCCTTCGAGAGCCGGGATACCCCCTCCAGGCAGGCAATCTCACCTCGAAAAAGCGCCGGCCGAGCCACCTACGGCCCGCCGCCTATGACATTCGCCGCGCCACCGACTGCAATGCCCCTGATTCCGGAGCACCAAAGAAAAAAGGTTTGCCGCTATTTTCATAGCAGCAAACCTTTTATTTTTGGCGGAGTGGACGGGACTCGAACCCGCGACCCCCGGCGTGACAGGCCGGTATTCTAACCAACTGAACTACCACTCCTGGCAGGCAGCTTTTCGCTTG
>JBHIWE010000180.1:0-9436 GCA_041987645.1 Acidovorax sp.
CATGAGCGCGCTCGCCACCACCCTGCCCCCGCTCCCGGCCGAAGTCCCGCTGGACGAGCGCGACGGCCGCTACCTGCGCCAGGCCATCGCCCTGGCCGACCAGGCGCGGGCGCGCGGCAACCGCCCCTTTGGCGCCGTCATCGTGGCGGCCGACGGCACGCTGCTGGCCGAGGCCTGGAACGCCAACGGCGAGACCGGCGACTGCACCGCGCATGCCGAGACGTCGGCGATCCGCGTCGCCAGCCCCGCGCACGGACGCGACACGCTCGCCGCGGCCACGCTGTATTCGTCGGGCGAGCCCTGCGTGATGTGCGCCGGCGCCATCTTCTGGTCCAACATCGGCCGGGTGGTCTATGGCATCGACGCCGAACGCCTGCGCGCCTTCCGCGGCGAGCGGCAGGACCAGCGCGACGCCGAGCTCTCCTGCCGTGACGTGTTCAACGCCTCGCCCCACCCCATCGCCTGCATCGGCCCGGCGCTGATCGACGAGGCCTCGGCCTCGCACGTCGGCGCGTGGAAGGCCTGAGCGGCACCGTTTACAGCCCGGGCGGGCTGCAGCGCCCGTATATCATGCGCGCTCCGCTCTTCATTCGATAGCACGCACCGCATGACCTGGCACGCCCGCCTGCAACTGGACTACCGCCGCGAACACGGCCGCACCGTCGCCCGCTTCGAGCACAGCGGGCCACTGCGCATCCTGCAAAGCCTCTACCCCGAGGGCGACGCGGTCTGCCACAACGTGCTGGTCCATCCCCCCGGCGGGCTGGTGGGGGGCGACACGCTGGACATCGACCTGCGCGTGGGCGAAGGCGCGCACGGCCTGGTGACCACACCCGGCGCCACGCGCTTTTACCGCTCGCTCGGACCGCTGGCGCTGCAGCGCACGCATGCGGTGCTGGAGCCCGGCGCGCGCCTGGAATGGCTGCCGCTCGAAGCCCTGTGCTTCGACGCCTGCAACGCCGAGAACCGCCTGACGATGGAGCTGGCGCCCGGCGCCGAGATGATCGGCCTGGACGTCGCCGCCTTCGGCCTGCCGCATGCGGGCAAGCCCTTCACGCAGGGGCGCCTGCAGCAGCACATCGAAGTGCCGGGCCTGTGGCTGGAACGCGGCCGCATCGATGCCGCCGACGCGCTGCTGATGGACGGGCCGCTGGGTCTCGCCGGGCACCGCTGCCTCGCATCGCTTTTCTTCGTTGCGGGCTCGCCGCTTTCGCGCGAACGGCGCGAAGCCGCGCTGGACTGCGCGCGCGCCGTGACCGATGCCGATGCGCTGGCGCCCCTGTCCGGCGCCACCGCGCCCAACGACCGCGTGGTGGTGGTGCGCGCCCTGGCCCCGGTGGTGGAGCCCGCCATGGCGCTGCTGCAGCGCGTGTGGGCCGCCTGGCGCGCCAAGCTCTGGCAACTGCCGGCCGAGCGGCCGCGCATCTGGTCGATGTAGTTGCTGGAAGCCGCCTCAGCCAGCGGCGAGCGGCGAAGTCCGGCTCAGGTCGTGCCGCTCCACCGGCAGGAATTCGCCCGCGTCACGCACATAGTCCCAGCGCGTCAGCCAGCGCTGGTCGCCCGTCCCCTCGGGCGCCGGCAGGCGCTCCAGCGTGATGAGGCTGTTGGGCGCGCTGGCGCGCAGCCGCACCGACACCGCCGTGCCTGCCTGGGCCGACCAGAGGCCGGTGATCGGTTCCACCAGCCCCGGCTCGTGCGCGTGGCCCGAGAGCAGCAGATCGGCCCCGGCCGCGCTCCAGCGCGCCAGGGCGCGTTCGGCGCGGTGCGGGCGGTGGTTGCGGTCCTGCGGGTGCGCGGCCACCAGCGGGTGGTGGCTGGCCACGATGCGCCAGGTGCCGGGCCGGGCCGCTGACAGGCGTTCGGCCACCGCGTCGATCTGACGCACCGACAGGCTGCCGCGCTGGTGGCGCCACCAGCGCGTGGTGTTCACACCCACCACCGCGAAGCCGTCGGCCTCGCACGCGGGCTCCAGCGCACCGCCCCACCAGCGCGCATAGCGGTCGTAGGCATGGCCGCCCAGGCGCTCCCACCAGGCGAAGAGCGGCACGTCGTGGTTGCCCGGCATCACCAGGCGGTGTTCCGCCGGCAGGGCGGTGATGAAGGCATGGGCCTGCTCGAACTGCACCGGCAGCGCGCGCTGGGTCAGGTCGCCCGACACCACCACCAACCGCACGCCCAGCCGTGCGGTGAGCCGGGCCACCGCATCGCAGACGGCCGGGTCGTGGGCGCCGAAATGCAGGTCGGAGATGTGCAGCAGAACGCTCATGCGCTTGGCCTCAGGCGGGGGCGAGCCCGGCGGGCGGCAGGGGCACGGGTTCCGGCTCGGCGGCCGCAGCTGCGGTCTCGGGCACCGGGTCGTCGTCCTTGGCGGTGGCCGTGGGCGCGATCAGCCACAGGGGCCGCTCGCCCACGCGGAAGCGGATGGGCGGCGGCATCCATTCGCGCTCGCCATCGAAGGCGACCTTGACGCGCTGCGGCTTCCAGCTCGCGGGCTCGGCCACCATCTCGGTGCAGGCCACGCTGGTGACGGATTCGTCCCGACCGAGCTTGCCCAGAATGGCGTTGCCCACCATGCGGGCCGTCGAGGCATCGCCCTCGGGCGGGCGCAGCAGCACCACGGCCAGCCGATCGCCAGCGGCCACGTCCTGCGCCTCGGCGATACCCACCTGCTCCAGCTGCAGCCGGTTGTTGCCCACGAAGAGGGTGGACACCAGGTGCTCCTGCTGCTGCAGCGGCGCGCCCACCTCGGGCTGCACCGACACGCGCCAGCGGCGCGAGGCGCTGCCGCGCAGCACGCTCCAGATCGAGGAGATGATGGCCACCAGCCGCGTGCGCCCGAAGCGGCGCGAGGCGCGCTCGCGGTTGTCCAGCAGGCGCGGGTAGAGGCCCACGCTGGCATTGACCAGGAACATGCGCTGGTTGACGAAGCCCACGCCCACCGGCCGCATGTCCCCGCCCTCGAGCGCGGTGAGCACGTCCTGCACGGCCTGCTGCGGCTCCAGCGAGAGCGACTGGTCACGGGCGAAATAGTTGAAGGTGCCCATGGGGAGCACGCCCATGGGCACGCCCTCGGCCCACGCGGCGGTGGCCACGGCATTGATGGTGCCGTCGCCGCCGGCCGCCACCACCAGGCCGCCATCGGCCTTGGCGCTGCGCGCGGCCTCCTGCGACAGCTGCACGATATCGGCCCGCGCCCGGGGCACATGCCAGCGCACGGCGCGCTGCTGCAGGTGCGGCACGGCGTCGAGCTTGGCGCGCAGCTGGTCCAGATCGGCACCGGGGCGCAGCGGCACCACGATGTGCAGGGGCGCGTCGGCGGCGGGCCGGGGCGGCATATAGGCGGGGGAAGAGGTTTGCGTCATGTCGTGAACACCTTGCTTGAAGGCAGCGGTCGATTGTGGAACCCGCAAGGCCCCAAGGCACTGCGGCGCGCCGCCAGCCCGTGTCAGCCAATGCCGCGAAATGCCCCCAGTTGCGCACCGGGCCCGAAGGGCTAGGCGAGCGCATTGAGGACAATGGTCGGGTGATTTCCGACCCAGCATGCCGATGACCTCCTTCCACGCTCTGCCCCAGCCCGCCCCAACGCCCCGCCTCGCCGGAGGCCGCCGATGAACGCCACCACCGCCGCCTGGGGCGCCTGGGCCGGCTCCCACCCCTACGCGGTGTGGCTGACCGGGCTGGCGCTGGCGCTCGGTCTGGCCTGGCTCGTGCATGCGGGCAGCACGCGCGCAGCGCCGCACTGCGCTCCCTGGGCCACCCGCCTGCCCCGCCCCTCAGGCCCGGTGGCCCTGGCTGCCACCATGGCGCTGGCGGGCGTGCTGCTCTGGGGCTGCGCCCATGTGCTGGCGCTGCTGGCCGATGCCTGGGGCCAGCCGACTGCCTGGGCGGCGCTGGACGACAGCCTGGCCGCCACCCTGCGCGCCAGCGCATCGACGTTCACGCTGACCCTGTTCGCGCGCCTCACACACCTGGGCGATACGGCCGTGCTCGCCGTGCTGGCCGTGGTGGTCGCCGTGGCCCTCTGGCTGCACGGGCGGCGCATGCTGGCCACCGGCTGGGTGGTGGCACTGGCCGGCAACGGCCTGCTGACGCGGGCCTTCAAGCACAGCTTCGAGCGCGTGCGGCCGGTGCACACGCACGAGATCGCGGTGGCCGAGGGCTTCAGTTTCCCCAGCGGGCACAGCAGTTCATCGCTGGTGGCCTACGGGATGCTGGCCTTCCTCGCCTTTCGGCTGCTGCCGGCGCGCTGGCATCGGCCGGCCCTGCTGCTGGCGGCGGCCATCGTCGTCACCGTGGGCTGGAGCCGGGTGGTGCTGCAGGTGCACTTCGCCAGCGATGTGCTGGCCGGCTGGATCACCGGCAGCGCCTGGCTGGCCTGCTGCCTGCTGGTGCTGCGCGGCGCCACGCACTGGCACCGGCTACGCAGGCCGGTGGCCCTATAAGAACGTGAACGCGTTCTGGGTCCGGCTCAGCGCCCGGCGGCGCGCTCGGCCGCAAGCGACCAGGCGAAGATGCCCATGCCGGCCACGCTGAGCACCACGCCCACCCAGCCGGTGGACGTCCAGCCCAGGCCAGCCGCGATGGCCAGGCCGCCCAGCCAGGCGCCCAGGGCATTGGCTACGTTGAAGGCCGAGTGATTGAGCGCAGCGGCCAGCGTCTGCGCCTCGCCCGCAACGTCCATGAGCCGGATCTGCAGCGCCGGGCCGATGGCGACCACGGTGCCCAGCAGAAAGGTCGCCACCGCCGCCGTCGCCACATGGTGCGCGGCGAACACGAAGAAAACCAGCACGGCAGCCGACCACACCAGTAGCTGGCCGACGGTGCGCATGAGAGCCTTGTCCGCCATGCGCGAGCCCACCAGATTGCCAGCCACCATGCCCAGGCCGAAGAGCGCCAGCACGAAAGGCACACCGGACAGCGGCAGGCCGGCCACTTCGATCAGCGTGGGCTTGATGTAGCTGAACACCGCGAACATGCCGCCGAAGCCGATACCCGCGATGCCCAGCGTCAGCCAGACCTGCTTGCGCTTGAGGGCTCCCAACTCGCGCAGCGGGCTCGCGCCCTGCGGCGCCGGAATGTGCGGCACGCCGCCGCGCACCAGCGCCACGGCCAGCACGGCGATCAGCCCCACGAAGACGAAGGCGGCGCGCCAGCCGAAGACCTGCCCCAGCGCGGCGGCGATGGGCACGCCCACCAACGTGGCGCTGGTGAGACCCAGCATCACCAGCCCCACGGCCCGCGCGCGCTTGCCGGGCGGCGCGAGCGAGGCGGCTACCAGCGCCGCCACGCCGAAATAGGTGCCGTGCGGCAGGCCGGTCAGCAGGCGCATCGCGGCCAGCGAGTGGTAAGTGGGCGCGATGGCCGAGGCGAAGTTGCCCAGGGCATAGACGGCCATGAGTGCCATCAGCAGCGCGCGGCGGCCCCAGCCTGCGGCCAGCACCGCGAGCACCGGCGCGCCCACCACCACGCCCAGCGCATAGGCGCTGATGACGTGGCCGGCTTCGGGGATGGAGACACCGATGTCGCGCGCCACCTCGGGCAGCAGGCCCATGATGACGAATTCGCCGGTGCCGATGGAAAAGCCTCCCACGCCCAGCGCCAGTACGGCGCGCAGCAGCGTGCGGCTGTCGTGTTCGGTGGAAGCAGACGGAGCGGGGGAGTCGGGAGGCAGAGGCGCGGAGGACATGGCAGGCGGCGCAGCGCGGGTTCGGCGTTGCGGTTCGAGGTCGGCAATGCGACCGGGCCGGCGACATTAGCACGCTCTCTGCCTCGCGCCAGCGACCCCAAAAGCCAAAGCGGTGCAGCCCGCACAGGCTGCACCGCTTTGGGAGAGTTGGCGCGGGCCCGCGGCCCGGCCAGAAATTCAGGCGGCAGCCACCGGCACGGGGCTGTCGGTCGCCAGCGGGGGCAGCGGCTGGCCTTCCAGTGCCGCGTTCAGGCGGTCGCGGTCCAGGGCGTTTTCCCAGCGGGAGACGACCACGGTGGCCACGGCGTTGCCGATGAAGTTGGTGAGCGAGCGGCATTCGCTCATGAAGCGATCCACGCCCAGGATCAGCGCCATGCCGGCCACGGGCACTTCGGGCACCACAGCCAGGGTGGCGGCCAGGGTGATGAAGCCGGCGCCGGTCACGCCTGCCGCGCCCTTGGACGACAGCATGGCGACCAGCAGCAGGGCGATCTGGTGGCCCAGCGTCAGGTGCGTGTCGGTGGCCTGGGCGATGAAGAGCGCCGCCAGCGTCATGTAGATGTTGGTGCCGTCCAGGTTGAACGAGTAGCCGGTGGGCACGACCAGGCCGACCACGGACTTGCGGCAGCCGGCGCGCTCCATCTTCTCCATGAGCGACGGCAGGGCCGATTCCGACGATGAGGTACCCAGCACGAGCAGCAGCTCGGCCTTCAGGTAGCGGATCAGCTTGAGCACCGAGAAGCCGCAGGCACGAGCGACGGCACCCAGGATCACCAGCACGAAGAGCAGCGAAGTGATGTAGAACGTGGCCACCAGTTCGGCCAGGTTGATCAGCGAGCCCACGCCGAACTTGCCGATGGTGAAGGCCATGGCACCGAAGGCGCCCAGGGGGGCGAACTTCATGACGATATGGACCACCTTGAACACGGGCACCGTCAGCGATTCCAGGAAGTTCTGCACCGGGCGGCCGGCATTGCCCGAGAGCGCCAGCGCCACACCGAACAGCACGGCCACCAGCAGCACCTGCAGGATGTTGTCGCCCACGAAGGGGCTCACCAGCGTCTTGGGAATGATGTCCATGACGAAGCCGGTGAGGGTCATGTCATGCGACTTGGCGACGTAGGAGGTCACTTCCTTCTGGTCCAGGTCGGCCGGGTTGATGTGCATGCCGGCGCCCGGCTGCATCACGTTGGCCACCACGAGGCCGACCACCAGGGCCAGCGTGGAGAAGGTCAGGAAGTACGCCATCGCCTTGCCGAACACGCGGCTGACGCTGCTCAGGTGCGTCATGCCGGCGATCCCGGTGACGATCGTCAGGAAGATCACCGGCGCGATGATCATCTTGATGAGCTTGATGAAGGCATCGCCCAGCGGCTTGAGCGCGGCGCCATAGGCCGGCTCGAAGTGTCCGAGCAGCACACCCAGGATGATGGCGATCACCACCTGAAAATACAGCTGGCGGTAGAAAGGCACAGGCAGCCGGGGCTGGCTATGGGGGTCTGCGGCGGGAATGGCGTGCATGGGGCGGTCTCCTGAATCTGCGATCTGCACCAGCGGGGTGCATCCAAGGTTACGAGTTGTACTGCTGCAGCCTCCAAGGACCGATAGCCCATTGGTATTAGCTCTCGGGATCCCCCTCTGGGGCCCTGCACCAACCTAGGGAAACCCCTTAGGGATGGCCGCCACAGAAAGGCACGTCCGGGCGGTGCGCCCCGAGCGCCAGCGCGCGCCGGGAGACAATCCGGGCCGTGCGCTCGATCCTTTCCAACCACCGCCGCCTGCTCTGGACACTGCTCGCCCTCATCGGCGGAGCGGCGGCCAGCATGTTCCTCGCCGGCGAACTGGCCTGGCGCCACTCGCTGCGCGACGAGAGCGACACCGTGCAGCGCCAGCTCGCGCTCTACGGCCAGACCCTGGGCCAGCGCATCGACCGCTACCGCACGCTGCCCGAGGTGCTGGCGCTGGACGACCAGCTGCGCGCCGCCCTCACCCACCCACTGTCGGCGAGCGAAATCGACCGGCTCAACCGCAAGCTGGAGGAGGCCAACGGTGCCAGCCAGTCCTCCACCCTCACGCTGCTGGACCGCCAGGGCCGCGCCGTGGCGGCGAGCAACTGGCGCACGCCCACCAGCAACGTGGGCGTGGACTACAGCTTCCGCCCCTACGTTCAGCAGGCGCTGGCGCAGGGCAGCGGCAGCTTCTACGGCATCGGCGTGACTACGGGCGAGCCGGGCTACTTCCTCTCGCAGGCCATCGTGGACCGCCGGGGCCGCACGCTCGGCCTGGTCGCCATCAAGATCGCACTGCACGAACTGGAGCGCGAATGGCTGCAGACGCCGGACGTGGTGCTGGCCTCGGACGCGCACGGCGTGGTCTTCCTCGCCAGCCAGGACGCGTGGCGCTACCGGCTGCTGCACCCCCTGGACACCCGGGAGCGGCGCGAGCTGGCCGCCACGCGCCAGTATTCAGACCAGCCGCTCAGGCCGCTGATCTACCGCACCGAAGAGCGACTGGACGACGGCGGCATGCTGGCCCGCATGGAGGCCCCGCCGCTGCCGGGGCAGGTGCTCTGGCATTCCCAGGCCCTGCCGGGCACCGCCTGGCAGCTGCACCTGATACACGACACGCACAGCAGCGTGGCCAACAGCCGCTGGGCCGCGGCCGCCGGCGGTGGCGGCTGGCTGGCGCTGGGCCTGCTGGTGCTCTTCGTGCGCCAGCGCCAGCGCATGGCGCGGCTGCGCCAGCACAGCCGCCAGGAGCTGGAAGCCGTGCTCAAGCAGCATGCGCAGGAGCTGCGCTCGGCCAAGGACGGCATCGTGCAGGCGGCCCAGCAGGCGGCCCAGCAGACCGACATGGGCCTGGCGCGCAGCCTGGAGCACCTGCCGCAGGGCGTGGTCATCATCGACGCGCAGCTGCGGCTGGTGGCGTGGAATTCGCGCTACGTGCAGCTCTTTCGCTACCCGGCCGACCTGATGACGGTCGGCCAGCCCATCGAGGCCCTGCTGCGCCACAACGCCCGGCGCGGCCTGCTGGGCCCGCCCCCTGCCGAAGAGGCCATCGCCCGGCGCCTGCAGCACTTGCGCAGCGGCCAGCCGCACCTGCACGAAAGCGCCAAAGGCGACGGCACGGTGCTGGAGATCCGCGGCAACCCGCTGCCGGACGGCGGCTTCGTCACCAGCTATGCCGACATCACCAGCTACAAGAACGCGGCGCGCGAGCTGCGCTCCCTGGCCGATGCGCTGGAGCAGCGGGTGCGCGAACGCACGCGCGACCTGGAAGCCGCGCGCCATGAAGCCGAGCGCGCCAACCGCTACAAGAGCCGCTTCGTCGCCGCCGCGGTGCACGACCTGCTGCAGCCGCTCAACGCGGCCCGCATGTTCACCTCGCTGCTGCGCAGCCACCTGCACGGCGACGCGGCCCAGCATGCGGCCGACAGCATCGACGGCGCCCTCGCCTCGCAGGACGCGATCCTGGGCAGCCTGCTGGACATCGCCCGCATGGAGTCCGGGCAGCTCGAAGTGCGCATCCGCGACGTGGCGCTCGGGCCGCTGCTGCAGGTGCTGGGCCACAATTTCGGCGTGCTCGCCGACAGCCGGGGCCTGAAGCTGCGCTGCGTGCCGACGCGCGCCGTTGTTCGCACCGACGAGAACCTGCTGCGCCGCATCGTGCAGAACTTCGTGTCCAACGCCATCCGCTACAGCCGGCGCGGGCGCGTCGTGGTCGGCTGCCGCCATGAGGCGGGCCATGTGC
>JBHIWE010000181.1:0-9325 GCA_041987645.1 Acidovorax sp.
TGGCGCCGTGGTTCGCCACGCCTGCGCACGCACAAGGCGCGTCGGGAAAGTTGCCAAAGCTGGCTGCCGCGGCGTACAATGCCTACGTGGTGACGGAGAAGCGCACGCCGTATCAGGACGTCACTACGTACAACAACTTTTATGAGTTCGGCACGGACAAGTCGGACCCCGCGCAGAATGCCGGCACGCTGCAGACGCGTCCGTGGCAAGTGGCGGTGGAAGGGCTGGTCAAACATCCCAAGGTCTACGATATCGACGAGCTGATGAAGCTCGCGCCCATGGAGGAACGGGTTTATCGGATGCGCTGTGTGGAGGGATGGTCGATGGTGATTCCGTGGATCGGGTTTCCATTGGCCGAGTTGATCAAGCGCGTCGAGCCGCAACCGGGAGCCAAGTACGTGCAGTTCATCACGCTGGCAGACAAGAAGCAGATGCCGGGCATCAGCAGCGGCGTATTGCAGTGGCCGTACAGCGAGGGTTTGCGTCTCGACGAGGCGATGCATCCGTTGGCGCTGCTGACGTTCGGTCTGTACGGCGAGGTGCTGCCGAACCAGAACGGCGCACCGGTACGCATCGTGGTGCCGTGGAAGTATGGATTCAAGAGTGCGAAGTCGATCGTGAAAATTCGTTTCGTCGACAAGCAGCCGCCCACGAGCTGGAATATCGCCGCGCCCAACGAATACGGCTTCTATTCCAATGTGAATCCGGACGTCGACCACCCGCGATGGAGCCAGGCCACCGAGCGCCGCATCGGCGAGGACAAGGGCGGCGGTGGCTTCTCCGCATTGTTTGCACCAAAGCGCAAGACGCTACCGTTCAACGGCTACGGCGCGCAGGTGGCATCGCTTTATCAGGGCATGGACCTGAAGAAGAATTTCTGATGGCGGAACCGGATCTGGCTTCCGCGGCGCGCGCCCGCACACCGCGATCCGCCGCACGCGGCCCCAGCGGCATGACGTTGTCGCCGGCGCGCGTGCGCGCCGTGAAGGTGCTGGTCTGGCTGCTGGCGCTGCTGCCATTTCTGCGCCTGCTCTACCTCGGCGCCACGTCGCAGTTCGGCGCCAATCCGCTCGAATTCGTGACGCGCTCCACGGGCACATGGACGCTCGTCATGCTGTGCGTGACGCTCGCCATCACCCCGTTGCGCAAATTGACCGGGTGGCACTGGTTGCTACGTCTGCGCCGCATGCTGGGGTTGTTCACGTTTTTCTACGCCGTTCAGCATTTCATGCTGTGGCTGGCGGTGGATCGGGGTTTCGATGTCGCCTACATGATCAAGGACATCGGCAAGCGTCCGTTTATCACCGTGGGGTTTGCGGCGTTCGTGCTGATGGTCCCTCTGGCCGCCACGTCCTTCAATGCAGCGGTGCGATGGATGGGCGGCCGCCGCTGGCAGGCGTTGCATCGCGCCGTCTATGGCATCGCGGTTCTCGCCATCCTGCATTACTGGTGGCACAAGGCCGGCAAGAATGATTTCGGCGAAGTATCGATCTACGCCGCAGTAGTCTTTGTGCTGCTGGCGATGCGCGTCTGGTGGTGGGTGCGCAAACCTCGCGCGATGCCGGGCGCGCAATAAAAAATGTTCGGTGTCAAGTATTTTCAAGGCATCCCATTTGGCCTGAAACCTTATACGAGACAGCAAGTTAGCTCTGTATCGTGCCACCCGATGGCACCTCGGCGGTGTGGGCTAGGTGCCACATGAGAGCGTTGGGAGAGAAAGCCGGATCGCGCTACATCGGACACGGAGTGCAGCGTCGGCAACCGACCTGAACTCCCATATTACCGGCTTCCCAAACGAAGAACGCACGGCCTGGAGCCGCGCGTTCTTCATTAAATCTATGTCGGAGCATCGTCATCCTGACTTCGGGGTGGCGACGGCCTTGGCCTTGCCACCCCGCTTGAATCCCCGATCCCCCGCCATGAAGGCTTCGAGCATGTGCGGGATCAGCGTGGCCGCATCGACCGCTTCGCCATAGGTCTGCGCATGAAGAGCGGCGTACCGGTCTAGATCCATTTTCAGGCTGGCTGGACAAGCGAATGTCAGCTTGGTGCTGCTGGTCGATGGCAGCGGCCCAAGCCGGAGTTTTCTGGCCATGTTCATCGGGCACCTCCACGCTGAAGAAAGAGCGGCTGGTAAGCTCGAACCTGTAAATCCCTTGCCACGATGATCCGCACCGGCAACCCCGGCCGCGCTGTCAGCGTCGGCTGGATGTTCATGTTGCGCCGGGTCATCTCCTGCCCCACTTGGTTCACACTGTCCTGCAGACCATCGCGCCCGGCAATGACGATGCGGTTGCCGTTCTGCCGATTCTCCGGCGCGGCCAACTCGGCGCCGATACCCAGCAGCGTGGTCAGCGCCGCCCCGGCAAAGATGCGGCCCCAATGCTGATCCACTTCATCCTCCAACCCTGCGTAGCCCGCAGGATCGGTGCCGACAAGGTTGTCGAGCGTCAGCGAGGATGTGTCTGGCAAGATGATCCGGTTCCACACCATCTGCACCCGGCTCTGCCCGAAGCTCACCTGGCTGTTGTATTTGCCCAAAATGCGCGAGCCCTGCGGAATCAGCAGGAACCTGCCCGTAGCCGTGTCATAGACCGGCTCCGTCACCGTGGCGATCACATCGCCCGGCAGGTCGGACTTGATGCCTGTGACCAGCGCCGCTGCGATCACCGTCCCGGCCATCACCTGGTACGGCGAGGCTGGCATTTGGAGATTGCCGGAATTGCGAGTCTCCTTGGAGCCGCCTTTCAGGAACGCCTCTTTCTGGTCTTGCCGGTTCTGCACGGTGGTGGGATCACTGGGCTGGGCCGCCGTCGAGGCCGGACCGGCCGCCAGCGGATCGAACCCTGCCAAGGCGTTGGCCATGCCGGGTGCTCCGGGCGCCGCCTGCGCGACAGCGCCAGCGGCTTGGCCCGGCTTTCCCGAGCGGAAGAACACCGCCGAAGCCGCCGCCGCTTCGGCCTCCTTGCGCAAGGCGTCGTTGGGATCATGTCCCGGCGGCATGTAGGTGGGCTGCTGCGCCGCCACGATGGCCGGCCCCAGGTCGCCCGGCAGCGGCGGCCCCAGCTCGGGCGCCTTCGGCAGTTTCGAGTAATCGGACGGCAACCCATCCAGCCCTTCGGACTTTGAGACCCGATCCACGTTGTACAGCTCGTTCTGCCAGCCTGCGCCGCGCCGGTGCGGCTGCAGGGCCCAGATCGTGGCCCCGAGCACGGCGACCGACAGGCCGCCGGTGAGCATGGCCAGCGTGCGCCGGTTCAGGCGCGTGACCGGGCGCGGCTGGGCGCGCAACGCCATCGCTTCGGGCGCCGCCTTGCCCCCCTGAGAAGTGGCATGGTCGGGGGTGTTGTCTTGGCTCATGCTCAATTCCTCCGTGCCACGCCATCGGTGCGCTCAATTCGCACCACGGCGCCCTTATCGCCACCCAGGCGCAGCTCGGCCGCACCAAACAGCCGATCCACGATGTAGTACGGCGAGCGGAAGCGGTAGTTCACCAGTTGTCCGTCGCCTTGCGCGCCGATCACGAACATTGGCGGTAGCTCGCCTTGAGCGATGCCCGCCGGAAACTGGATATAGACCTTCTCGCCATCGTCAAAGGCCCGCAACGGCTTCCACGGCGGATTGCTGCCGCTGACCGCGTAGCGGAAACGGATCTTCTCCAGCGACAGCCCGGCATCGACCGGCGCGGCGGCGCTGGCCGCTTGTGCCTGGCGCTGCAGGGCCAGCATCCTGTCCTTGGGGTATTCCCAGGACACCGAAGCCATCCATGTCTTCTCGGTCGAAGTCAGTTCTAGCAGGTAGGTGCGCCGACTGGTCGTGATGACCAAATTGGTCTTGAGGCCCGAGCGGATGGGCTTGACCATCACATTGACGCGCAGCGCATCGCCGCTGCCGCTCGATGTGTCGCCCACGATCCAGCGCACCGTGTCACCGGCAGCCACCGTCACCAGTTCCTCGCCCGGCTGGAGCGCGATCACGGTCACGCGACCCACGGCCGCATAGACCTGGTACAGCGCGCCATCAGTGAACGGCCAGACCTGGATGGCGTTCACATAGCCCTCGCGTGTGGGCGCAACACGGGCCTCCGTGTTCGCACGGGTCACGCGCACCTTCTCGTCGGGCGATTCCAGTGTGGCCTTGGCATCACCGGCCAGCGGCTTCATCTGTCCAGGCAGTGCCAGCACCTCGGGCACGGTCACGACCTCCACGGGCTTCGGCGCCTCGGGCAGCGGCTGGGCCTGCACCGGCCCATCCAACGAGATGGATGGCGGCGGAGTCCCCTGCGTGGCGCAGCCCGAGAACAAAACGGTGGATGCCAGTAGGATCACAGGCAAGGCGGGTTTACGGAAATGTCCATTCATGGTTTTGCTCCTTCGTTTCCTTCCAGCTCGCGGCTCCACGCCAGCCCGTTGACGTAGATACCCAGCGGGTTCTTGCGCACGCGCTGCTCCGTGCGCGGGGTCTGCAGCACCGTGGAGATCACCGCGTTCCAGCGCTCGGTGCGATCCAGCGCGCCGTTGACGAAGCGCGTCTCGGTCCAGCGCACGTTGAAGGACTGGTCGCTGGCGCGGGTCACGCTGGACACCTGCACCGTCACCGACTCCTTGCCGATGCGCGAGAACGGATCAGCCACCCGCGCGTACTCATTGAGCACCACGGCGCCCTTGTCCGTGGTGTAGTCATAGGCATCGAGCCAGTTCTGCCGCACCACGATGGGGTCGATGGACAGCGAGCGCACCAGGCCGATGAAGCGGCCCAGGTGGTAAGCAATCTGCGCATCGCTGGGCTGGTACGGCGTGGCGGCTTCGCCGACAGCGCGCACCTGGCCCGCGTTGTCCACCTCGATCACGTAGGGCGTGACGATGGACTGCGCCGAGCGCCAGACCAGGCCGCCGGCCATCAGCACCGCCAGCGTGAGGCAGCCGAAGGCCATAAGCCGCCAGTTCTTCGCCTGCACGCGGGCCGAGCCGATGCGGTCGTCCCAGACCTGGGCGGCGGATTGGTACGGGGTGGCAGGCTGCGGCGTATCGGCGTAGCGCACCTGCGGTCGTTTGAATCGCATGGGAGTTCTCCTTATGAATCGGAATCACGAAGGCTTGGCCCCTGGCTGGAGCTGCCGCCGTCGCCGCCGCGCAGCGTGTGGGCGGCGGTGGTCGCGGCATGGGTGAGCTGCTGCCTGCGGTGCAGGCGCTTGGCCCAGGCAGGCTGTTCGTTGGATGGAGGCGCATCTGCGGCATCAGCGCCAGATGCCGGCGCCTCATCCGGCCGGAAGGCCGCTGCCACGCGCTCCTTCATCGAGCGTGCGCCGTCGGCTACCTTTTGCCCGGCGGTCTTGGCCACGTTGCCCGCGCCAGCGGCAGCGCCTTGGATGCCACTGCCTGCGGCCGTAGAGCCAGCATCGAAAGCCGCCTTGGCGCCGCGCGCGCCGCCGGCCGCAAGGCGGGCTGCACCAGGTGCCATCCGCGCCCCTGCAGCCACGGCGCTGCCGACGCCAGCAGCCGCAGCCCCGACGCCAATGGCAGCGCCTGCGGCCCCCAGCGTTGCTCCGGCCATCGCACCGGCTCCAAGCTGTGGCCCGCCGGACACCAGCCCGGTGGCAATGCCCGGCCCGAAGATGCCCAGGGCCAGCATGGACAGCGAAGCCAGCATGATGACCAGCGCCTGGTCGATGGAGGGCTCGGCACCTGCGGGAATCCTGAACTCGGCAAACAGCCCGGTGCCGATCCCCACGATGACCGCGAGCACCAGCACCTTGATGCCCGAAGACACCACATTGCCCAGCACCTTCTCGGCCAGGAACGCCGTCTTGTTCCAGAGGGCGAACGGCACCAACACGAAGCCCGCGAGCGTGGTCAGCTTGAACTCGATCAGCGTCACGAAGAGCTGCACCGCCAGCACGAAGAAGCACAGGAGGACGATGCCCCACGCGAGGAACAGCACCACGATGGAGGTGATGTTGACGAACACCTCCGGGAAGCCCGCCATCTGCTTGATCTGCTCCAGGATGGGGGCCGCCGCGTCGATGCCGGTCTTGGCCAGCCGCCCCGGCTGCAGGAAGTTGCCCATGCTCACGCTGGAACCGCTGGCCGTCAGGCCCAGCCCCGCGAAAGAGCGAAACACCACGCCCGCGAGCATGTTGAAGTTGCCGATGATGTAGGCGAAGGCGCCCACATAGAGCACCTTGCGGATCAGCTTGGCGATCACGTCCTCGCCCTGGCCGCTGGCATGGCCCATCGCCCAGAACAGTCCGGCGAGCGTCATGTCGATGACGATCAGCGTGGCTGTCAGAAACGCCACCTCGCCCTGCAGCAGCCCAAAGCCCGAGTCGATGTAGCGCGAGAAAACATCGAGAAAGCGGTCGATGACCGATACGTCGTTCATGGCCCGGCCCCGTCAGCGGTTGTAGAAATCGACGGGGTGCGGCGTGTATGGCGTTCCAGAGCCCAGAAAGCGCCGCGTGATTTCGCGCCCGCGCTCCGTGGCCGCGGCCTGCCGCGCCTGCTCCAGCGATACGGCGCGATCCTGCGTGAGCTGCAAGCGTTGCGTCTGGATCGACTGCTTGGCCTGCAGGGCCAGCAACTGGTTCATGGCCTGCATCGCTTGCAGCGCGCCCACGGCCGATTGGCTCTTACCCACGAGGTCAGCCAGCACGGCCTCGTCATCCTTGAGGTTCTGCGAGGCCTGGGCCTGCATCTGCATCGCGGTCTGCAGGCTGGTGAGCGTGTTCTTCCAGCGTTCCTGCGTGTCCCGGTACATCTGGTCGCCGCTCACGGTGGCAGCGTACTGCTCGGGATACAGGCGCTTGAACTCCTTGTCCATGTTCGTCACGTCGTAGGCCAGGCCCTTGGCCTGGTCGATCAGCCGCTGGGTCAACGCCAGGTTGGCGCGCAACTGACCGACCACGCTGGATGGCAAGCTCGCCAGGTTGCGCGCCTGGTTCTCCAACATCTTGGCCTCGTTCTGCAACTGCTTGATCTGGTTGTAGAGCTGCTGCAGCGTCTGGATGGCCGTCAGCATGTTCTGCACGAAGTTGGACGGATCGAACACGATGAGGGCCGCCGCGGGCTGGGCGAACATCAGGGAGCCGGTCAGGACGGCGGCGATTGCGGCGGGAAGGATGCGGGTTTTCATGGTGAGTTCTCCTGCGGGTGGGAAGGAAACGAGGACAGCAGTTCGGCGGCCCAATGCAGGCCGCGATGGCGCAGCCAGGTGGCCGCGAACGGGGTGGAAGCGGAAGATGTGGAGGTGGTGGCGGCAGCGAGCACCGCGTCGATGTCGCGCTGGTCTTGCGGCGTGGACGCACCCGCGAAGGCCAAGGTCGCGGCGCCCAGGTCGAGGTCGAACAGGCGATTGCCGAGACGCGACTGGTAGTAGTAGTCCCGCTTGGGCTGTGCAGTCGCCACGATCTCGATCTGGCGGCTGTTGAGCCCGAAGCCTTCGTAGATCGTGCGAATCTGCGGCTCGGTCGCCTGCGGGTTGGGCAGGAAGATGCGGCTCGCGCAGCTCTCGATGATGGCCGGCGCGATGCTCGAATCCTTGATGTCCGCCAGGCTCTGCGTGGCAAAGATGACGCTGACGTTCTTCTTCCTGAGCGTCTTGAGCCACTGGCGGATGTGCGCCGCAAACACCGGGTCATCGAGAAACAGCCACGCTTCGTCGAGGATCAGCAGCGTCGGCGCACCGTCAAAGCGTTCATCGAAGCGCGCAAAGAGGTAATGCAGCACGGCCATGACAGCGGCCTTGCTGTGCATCAGTTCCTCCATCTCGAAGCACTGCACGGAACCAGCGCCCAGGCGATCCGAATCCGCATCCAGCAACTTGCCGTGTGCGCCACCTAGCACATAGGGCGCCAGCGCTTGCCGCAGTGCGTTCGATTGCAGCAAGACGGAAAGCCCGGTCATCGTGCGCTGCTCCAGCGGAGCACCGGCGAGACTGCCGAGTGCCGACCAGATGGCCACCTTCTCGTCGGGGCCGACCGCGACACCCTCATGCCGCAAGCGGCCTTCGAGCCATTCGGCCGCCCAGGTGCGATAGCCCTCGCGGTCGATGCGGGCGAGCGGCTGGAAGGCAATTTCTCCATCCGTGCCCAGGTCGTAGTGCTCGCCGCCCAGGCCCAGGATGGTGGCGCGCATCGAGCGCCCCATGTCGAAGGCGAAGATGCGCGAGCCGCGATAACGACGGAACTGCATCGCCAAGGTGGCGAGCAAGACCGACTTGCCCATGCCCGTGGGGCCGGCCACCAAGGTATGGCCCACGTCGCCAATGTGCGTCACCAGCCGGAACGGCGTTGCCCCCTCGGTGCGCGTGACGATCAGCGGCGGGCCGTCGAGGTGGTCGTTCTTCTCCGGCCCGGCCCATACGGCGGACACCGGCATCAGATGTGCCAGATTCAGCGTCGAGATGATGGGCTGGCGCACGTTCGCGTAGGCGTGCCCCGGAATCGACGATAGCCAGGCATCCACGGCATTGAGCGTTTCGGGGATCGTCACAAAGCCGCGCCCCTGGATGACGCGTTCCACCATGCGCAGCTTCTCATCGGCCTTCGCCGGGTCGGCATCGAGCACCGTCACCGTGGTGGTGACATAGCCGAAGGCCACTTGGTCGCTGCCCAGCTCCTGCAACGCCGCATCGGCATCCGCCGATTTTTTGCTCGCGTCGGTATCGACCAGCGGGGTTTCCTGCTGGAAGATGGTTTCGCGCAGCAAGGCGATGACGTTCTTGCGCTTGGCGAACCATTGGCGGCGCAGGCGGGAAAGCTCCTTTTCCGCATCGGCTTTGTCGAGGCACAGGAACCGGGTTGACCAGCGATACGCAAAGCCGAGGCGGTTGAGGTCATCCAGAATCCCCGGCCAGGTCGAGGTCGGGAAGCCGCGCACCGTCGCCACGCGCAGGTGCTGATCGCCCAGCATGGGCGCCAGCCCGCCAATGAGCGCGGAATCGGCCAGCAGCGCATCGAGATGGAATGGCACTTCCGGCACACCGACGCGATAGCACCGCGTGGAGATGGTCGAGTGCAGGTAGGTCAGCGTCTGGCTGTCATCGAGCCACGCGATCTCCGGCATCACGCCATCGAGCAGGTCAAAGATGCGATCCGTTTCCGCGACGAAGGCCGTCAGGCGCTCGCGCCAGTCCACGCCTTCGGTCGGACGGTTCTCGTAGAGCAGGCCCGCCGCGCGGGCGCGTGCCTCCTCGGGCGGCAGATACATCAGCGTCAGGTGGTAGCCGCTCTCGAAGTGGTTGCCCGAGTCCTGGAAGGCGGCGCGGCGTTCCTCGTCTACCAGCCACGACAGCGGCTCGGGAAACTCCGAGTGCGGGTAGTTGGCGG
>JBHIWE010000182.1:0-9195 GCA_041987645.1 Acidovorax sp.
GTGGCCGCCATGAAGGAGGACGACGTCCACATCTGGGGCGACGGCTCGACCTTCAAGGGCAACGACATCGAGCGCTTCTACCGCTACGGCCTGCTGACCAACCCGTCGCTGAAGATCTACAAGCCCTGGCTCGACCAGCTCTTCATCGACGAGCTGGGCGGCCGCGCCGAGATGTCGGCCTTCATGACCAAGGAAGGTTTCGGCTACAAGATGAGCGCCGAGAAGGCCTACAGCACCGACAGCAACATGCTGGGCGCCACGCACGAAGCCAAGGACCTGGAACTGCTGTCCAGCGGCATCCGCATCGTGAACCCCATCATGGGCGTGGCGTTCTGGAAGGACGACGTGCAGGTCAAGGCCGAAGAGGTCTCGGTGCGCTTCGAGGAAGGCCAGCCCGTGGCCCTGAACGGCGTCGAATTCAGCGACCCCGTGGCGCTGATCCTGGAAGCCAACCGCATCGGTGGCCGCCACGGCCTGGGCATGAGCGACCAGATCGAGAACCGCATCATCGAGGCCAAGAGCCGCGGCATCTACGAAGCCCCCGGCCTCGCGCTGCTGCACATCGCCTACGAGCGCCTGGTGACCGGCATCCACAACGAAGACACCATCGAGCAGTACCGCATGAACGGCCTCAAGCTCGGCCGCCTGCTCTACCAGGGCCGCTGGTTCGACCCGCAGGCCATCATGCTGCGCGAAACCGCCCAGCGCTGGGTGGCCCGTGCCATCACCGGCACCGTCACGCTGGAACTGCGCCGCGGCAACGACTACTCCATCCTGAACACCGAGTCGCCGAACCTGACCTACGCGCCCGAGCGCCTGTCGATGGAAAAGGTGGAGGACGCGCCTTTCAGCCCGGCCGACCGCATCGGCCAGCTGACCATGCGCAACCTGGACATCGTGGACACGCGCGCCAAGCTGGGCATCTACGCCCAGTCCGGCCTGCTGTCGCTGGGCGGCAATGCCGCGCTTGCCCAGCTGGGCGACGGCAGCGACAAGAAGTAAGCCAAGCGCCGAAATCAGGCCTCAATAGCCCGCTGGCGCTTGTCCATCAAGCGCTGGCAGCTATCAAAAGCAGAGCAGATGAAAAAGCCGCATCGCCTTCGGGCGGTGCGGCTTTTGTTTTTCCCGGCCAGTGCTGGCGCTGCCGGGCGGTCAGACGACCACAGGCTCGGGCTCCAGCAGGATGCCGAAGCGCTCATAGACGCTGGTCTGGATGGCGCGCGCCAGGGTCATCACCTCCCCTCCGGTCACGCTGTCGGCGCCCCGGCCGCGGTTGACCAGCACAAGGGCCTGCTTCTCATAGACGCCGGCCTTGCCCACGCTCTTGCCCTTCCAGCCGCACGCGTCGATCAGCCAGCCCGCTGCCAGCTTGATGCTGCCGTCGGGCATGGGGTAGTGAACGATGCGGGGCTCGCGGGCGATGATGTCGGCGCACTGGTCTGCCGTGACAGTGGGGTTCTTGAAGAAGCTGCCCGCATTGCCCACCACCGCCGGATCGGGCAGCTTGGCGCGGCGCACCTCGCAGACCCAGTCGAACACCTGCTGAGGCGTGGGCACGTCCACGCCGGCTTCGACGCGCTTGCGCTCCAGGTCCAGGTAGCCCAGCTCCGGCTTCCAGGCCTTGGCCAGCAGAAAGCGCACGTGGGTGATGACGGCGCGCCCGGCCAGCCCCATGCCGCGCGGCAGGCCGCCGTCCTCGCCCGCCGCCTGCGGCGCATGCTTGAACACCGAATCGCGGTAGCCGAAGGCGCACTGCCCGGCGTCGAGCGAGAAGGCCTGGCCGGTAGCCAGGTCAATGGCGTCCAGCGAATGGAAGCGGTCCTGCAGCTCCACGCCATAGGCACCGATGTTCTGCACGGGCGAAGCGCCCACCGTGCCGGGGATCATCGCCAGGTTCTCCAGCCCCGGATAGCCGTGCGCCAATGTCCAGGTCACGGCCTCGTGCCAGACCTCGCCCGCGCCGGCCTCGACGATCCAGTGCCGGTCGGTCTCGGCCGCCAGGCGCAGCCCCCTGATCTCCATCTTCAGCACCACGGGCTTGACGTCGCCCGTCAGCACGATGTTGCTGCCTCCGCCCAACACAAAGATCGGCTGGCTGCCCAGCTCCGGGTCAGCCAGCAGCGCCTGCACGTCCAGCACCGATCGCACGCGCACCAGGGTCTGGGCGCGCGCGACGATGCCGAAGGTATTGCAGGACTGGAGAGGGGCGTTTTTCTCGACTAACATCGGTCGGATTGTCGCACCCGCCCCGATGCGGGGCAGGGTTCCCCCCGTTTGCCGAGAGTGATGCCATGCCTTCTTTTGATACCGTCTGTGAAGCCAACCTTGTTGAAGTGAAGAACGCCGTGGAAAACACCGCCAAGGAGATCGGCACGCGCTTCGACTTCAAGGGCACATCCGCCGCCATCGAAATCAAGGACAAGGAAATCACGCTGTTCGGCGATGCCGAATTCCAGCTGCAGCAGGTCGAGGACATCCTGCGCAACAAGCTCACCAAGCGCAATGTCGATGTGCGCTTCCTCGACATGGACAAGCCCCAGAAGATTGGCGGCGACAAGGTCAAGCAATTGGTCAAGGTGCGCAACGGCATCGAGAGCGAGCTGGCCAAGAAAATCCAGAAGCTCGTCAAGGAAAGCAAGCTCAAGCTGCAAGCCGCCATCCAGGAAGAGAAGGTGCGCATCACCGGCGCCAAGCGCGACGACCTGCAGGCCGCCATGGCCCTGCTGCGCAAGGAAGTCACCGACATCCCGCTGTCGTTCGACAACTTCCGCGACTGAAGCCGCGGCCCCGCGCCAATCCAATCCATGCCGACGTCCAGCCCCTCCATCCGCCGCCGGAAGGCTGCCTGGCCCTGGACCATCACGGCCTGCTTGGCCGTCCTGCCACTGGCAGCGGCCGCGCAGGCGGTGGCCCTGAGCGGTGTTCTCGGCAACCGCGCCCTGCTCGTGGTGGACGGCACGCAGCCTCGCGGCGTCGCGCCGGGCGAGACCTACCGGGGCGTGAAGGTCGTTGCAGTCGGACGGGACGACGCCGTGGTGGAGATCGGCGGCCAGCGCCACACGGTGGCCCTGGGCGCGTCGCCGGTCAGCGTCCGCTCGGGATCGGAGGGCCAGCGCATCGTGCTTCGCTCCGACGGCCGGGGACATTTCACGGGTGACGGCGCCATTAACGGCCGCGCCATGCACTACATGGTGGACACCGGCGCCACCGCAGTCGCGATCGGCCAGCCCGATGCCGAGCGGCTAGGCCTGCCGTTTCGCAATGGCAAGCCGGTAATGATGAACACCGCCAATGGCACGACACAGGGCTGGCGGATCACGCTGGACGTGGTCCGCGCGGGCGACGTTGACGTGCGCTCCGTGGACGCCGTGGTCGTTCCCCAGCCCATGCCTTACGTGCTGCTGGGCAACAGCTTCCTGTCGGCCTTCCACATGACGCGGGCCAACGACGAGATGGTGCTGGAAAAGCGCCGCTGAAGAGCCCATGCCCGCGAACACGCACACTCCGATCACGCAGCCGGGCTCCGCCGCGCCCGACGCGAATGAATACGAGGATCTGCTCGGCCTCTGGGCCGACCTGGAGACCTCCCTGTCCTGGCTGCTGCTGCGTCCGCGGCTGACGGAGGATTTCCCCGCCAAACTGCGCCAGTGCGACCGTTGGCTGCAGGACCTGGTCGCGCACGACACCGACGCCGCGCTCTACCTGATGTTTCAGTTGGCCGCCACCTCTACGGTAGGCTACAGCGCCTCTCACGCGCTGGTGTGCGGCACCCTCTGCCACATCCTGGCCCACGAGCTGAAGCTGCCCTCCATCGAGCGCGACAGCCTGGTGCGGGCAGCCTTCACCATGAACATCGGGATGACAGCGCTGCAGGACGAGCTTGCCCATCAGCGCGAGCGCCCCACGGCCGCGCAGCAACGCGTGATTGACGCGCACCCGCGCCTGGGCATGGAATTGCTGGAAGAGCTGGGCATTCGCGACGAGGTCTGGCTCGAGGTCGTGGGCCAGCACCATGCTGCGGCCGCAGACAGCGACACGCGCGCGTCCCCTCTGCGACTGCTGGGTGCCGAGGGCAGGCTCTGCCGCATCCTGGCCACCATCGACCGCTACGCAGCCATGATCAGCCCACGCAAATCCCGTATCGGTCGCAGTTCCACGGATTCGGTGCGCGCCATTGTCAGCCAGGAGGTCGTGGACCAGAGCGACGAGGTCGGCTTCGCCCTGGTGCGCCGGGTGGGCCTGTGTCCACCGGGCACCTTCGTGCGCCTGGACAACGGCGACACCGCCGTCGTGCTACGGCACGGCGACCGGCCCATGTATCCACTGGTCGCCAGTCTGCTCGACCGGCAAGGCGGGCAGCTTGCGCGCCCTGCACTGCACCACACGGGAACCGGCAAGCCACGCATACAGTCTGCGCTGGCACGCTCGGCCGTGCCGCTGGAGCTCAACCACCGAACCATGGTCCGGCTCGGCCTCTACGCAGCGCTGCCGGGCCACGGACTGGGCACATGATGCTCCGCGCAGCACAACCTGCCTCAAAGCGCCTGGGCCTCACTGGCGGCACTCCATGAAGCCCACTCTGCCGTGGCTGGAACCTGAAGACCCCTTCCCTGCCGCCGCCAGCGCGTGGGACCACCGCTCACCGGCGCCGGGCCTGCTAGCCGCAGGCGGTGTGCTGGATGTGCCCCACCTGTGCGCAGCGTACCAACAGGGCATCTTCCCCTGGTACAGCGCGGGCCAGCCGACGCTGTGGTGGAGCCCCGATCCCCGCATGGTGCTGCATGTGCCAGACTTCAGGCTGCATCGCTCGCTGCGCAAAACACTGCAACGCTTTCGCGCCACGCCGGGCCATGAGATCTGTGTGGACCGCAACTTCAGCGCGGTCATCCACGCCTGCGCGCTCACGCCACGCGAGGGGCAGGCGGGCACCTGGATCCTTCCCGAGATGGTGCGCGCCTACGAAGCGCTGCATGAGGCAGGCCACGCCCACAGCGTGGAGACCTGGGTGGACGGACGGTTGGTCGGCGGCCTCTATTGCGTCGCCTTCGGGCGGGCCGTGTTCGGCGAATCGATGTTCGCGCATGCCACAGATGCCTCGAAGATCGCGCTCTCGGCCCTCGTGGCGCTCTGCAAGTACCAGGGCGTAGAACTGATCGACTGCCAGCAGAACACGCGGCACTTGGCCTCGCTGGGCGCACGCGAGATCCCACGCAGCGCGTTCATCGACCACGTCGGGCGCGCAGGGCAGGAGCGCCCCATGCAATGGGTTTTCCAGCCCCTATACTGGAGCGAGCTTCTGCCCGAAACGCCTTTGGCATGACGCAACTTAATGACCTTCCGCTGCAGACCCTGCAGTTCTACGCGACCGCCCCCTACCCGTGCAGCTACCTGCCCGATCGGCAGGCGCGCTCGCAGGTCGCCACGCCCAGCCACCTGATCCAGAACGACGTCTATACCGACCTGGTCGCGCGGGGCTTCCGCCGCAGCGGCATGTTCACCTACCGCCCCTACTGCGATGGATGCCAAGCCTGCAAGCCGCTACGGGTGCTGACTGACCGCTTCCAGCCTGACCGCAGCCAGCGTCGCGCCTGGCAGCGGCACCGCCACCTGCAGGCGCGCGTGCTGCGCCTCGGCTACGAGCCGGAGCACTACGCCCTCTACCTGCGCTACCAGAACACCCGCCATGCCGGCGGCGGCATGGACCATGACAGCATCGATCAGTACACGCAGTTCCTGCTGCAAAGCCGCGTGAACTCGCGACTGGTCGAGTTCCGCGAACCAGAAAGTGCCGATGGCACACCCGGCACGCTCAAGATGGTCTCTATCCTCGATGTGCTGGGCGACGGTCTTTCGGCGGTCTATACGTTCTACGAGCCCGAGGCACGCACCAGCTACGGGACCTTCAACGTGCTCTGGCAAATCGAGCAGGCACGCGCCCTGGGCCTACCGTATGTCTACCTGGGCTACTGGATCGAGGCCAGTCCCAAGATGAACTACAAGACGCAGTACCAGCCGAATGAGATCCGCCACAGAGATATCTGGCAGGCGGGGCCCGCGAACCCCCGGTGACTGGACCGGCTCCGTTGCCACGTACATCCATTCATGCAGCCATGCGGGAGATCTCTCCCGCGTCACGGGGGCGAGGTAGCCGTTGGCCGAGTGACCTGCGCTCTTTGATCTCGATTCTCCGAACCTTTGAGTTTTCCAACGTCTTCCTGCACGCGACATCGAAGACTGGATCAGTCCTTCTTTCCCCATGAACCCAGTGCGGTTTCGTCTTTCACCCCCACAAGGCAGGTGTGAAACGGGCAGTGGCGCATTCAAACGATGCGAGGCAGCGTGAGAGCAAATCGAGTCGCGCTGTCACTGGAGGTCACCTGCACATATCCGCCATGCGCTTCGGTAATGGATTTGACGATGGCCAACCCCAGCCCCGCACCCGCGCTCTTTCGCTGACGAGCCGGATCGACTCGAAAAAATCGATCGAATAACTTCGGGAGATCAGCCTCCGAAATTCGCTCGCCCGGATTTTCGATACTTATCGTTGTCCATCGCTCGTCTTGCTCCAAAGCGACTGTAATACGCGCCCCACGGGGAGTATGGCGGATTGCATTGGAAAGAAGATTGTTGAGCGCTCGCAGCAACATCTCACGGTCCGCCCGTATGGGCTCGGCCACACCCTGTGCGTACAACGTGATGCTGCGGTCTTCCGCCAATGCCTCGAAGTAGTCAAACACACCTCGGATCAACTCAGCCAATTCGATTTCGGCGAGACGCAGATTTCGAGGGTCATTTTCAGTTTGAGCTAAAAACAACATGTCGCCGATCATGCGACTCATGCGATCAAACTCCTCCAAGTTGGAGTACAGGATCTCCCGATATTCGTCCGCACTGCGGGGTTGCCCGAGCGCGACATGGGACTGCGTAATCAGGTTGGTAACAGGAGTACGCAACTCGTGCGCGATGTCGGCAGAAAAGTGCGACAGCCGGACAAACCCTTCCTCGATTCTGGCCAGCATGTCGTTGAAGGCAACCACGAGCTCCGCCAGTTCTATCGGCACGTCCAGAGGATCAAGCCTCACATCCAGCTTGGAAGAGCGGATCGCGCGAATCTCCTCGTTGACCTTGCGGATTGGAAGGTGGCCCCATTGCACGGCCAGCCAAGCCACACCGAGCGCAATACAGAGGACGAGGCAGGTCGCCCACCAAAGCATGCGCTTGAACTCCGCCAAGAAATCGAGATGGAAGCCGATATCCATAGCGGCCACTATCAGGTAGCCAGGCGCCGCCGAATGGTCTGCGGGCAGTCGGAGCGCCGCACCTCGATAAGACCGCGGCCCCTCTTGCCACACTGGCAAGTCATCAGCAGTAATGCGGCTTACCAATGTTTTTCTGCTGGCAAGCTTCGAAAGGTCGGGACCCGGCGTGGCATAGATGGTATTGCCCGCCCCGTCATAGACGCCGTAGGTGATCCCATGATGTCCTGCCACCGCATTGGCCAAATGCTGCCGTAACGCCTCTTCGTCCGCTCGATTGGCGATTGGGCGCAGGGGCTCAGCCAGAGCCTTGACCACGGCCTCCAGTTCATGGGCGTCCTGCTGGGCAAAGTGATGCTCCAGAGACCTCACGACAACCCAGTTGAACGCGAGAAACACCAAGGTCGTGGCGATGCCAACCAGAGCGGTGACCCGCAAGGCCAGCGACGCGGGACGGCTTCGCTGCAGCTTATGGCGCGAGGGCATCGTCCGGCGCATCGAGCGTGTATCCCATGCCACGCACAGTGTGGATGAGTTTGGGATTGAACGCGTCGTCGATCTTCGCGCGCAGCCGACGAATGGCCACATCGATGACGTTGCTGTCACTGTCGAAGTTCATGTCCCAAACCTGAGACGCAATCAGCGAACGCGGCAGAACTTCCCCCTGCCGGCGCGCCAGTAGTTCGAGCAATGCGAATTCCTTGCTGGTGAGATTGATGCGCTGCCCTGAGCGCGTTGCACGCCGGCGCGGCAAGTCCAGCACCAAATCGGCAACCTGGACGCGATCAGGCTGGCTCGGAGCGCTTCCGCGCCGCAGCAGCGTCCGCACCCGCGCCAGCAACTCCGAGAATGCGAAAGGCTTGACGAGATAGTCGTCCGCGCCCAATTCCAATCCTTTGACGCGGTCATCCACGCTGCCCCGTGCGGTCAGAAATAGCACAGGGACCTGTTTTCCAGCATCCCTCAGCGAACGCACGATGCGCCAGCCATCGACATCCGGAAGCATGACATCCAAGACCACCAAATCGTAGGTCTCGCTCATGGCCAGGTGGTATCCGTCCAGTCCGTTGCGCGCCAAATCCACGACGAACCCCGCCTCCATGAGACCTTGGCGGACGTAATCCGCCGTCTTGTTCTCATCTTCAACGACCAACAGCTTCATCACGTGCCCCATGTAATCGCGACGGCGCAAGGAATTTGCCGCCCACGATGCCCCATTCAGTTGAGTCTGAGGGGCAATTTAATGGTCGCCACCTGCCACGAAGATGACGCGACCATTACATGAATGTAATCCAAGGGTCATTCATGCGAAAGTGCTCCCTGCATAGCATCACCTGCATGCGTCGAACCGTTCCGCCATGTATCCAAGGCGGCTCTGAAGACGACTTTCAAGTGATCTATGGAGGATTTCAGGCATGCCGCTTCGTTCGCCCTTTGCAATCGCGCCCCCACTGGGCCTGTCACGCCGGCGTTTTGTCCAGGGACTGGCCGCTGGCGGGGTCCTGGCCGGTCTATCCTCCCCGGCGCTGCGGGCATTTGCCCAGCAAGGCTCGGGGGCGCGACGCGGTGCCGCTCCTGTCCTGAAGGGCACCGAGTTCGACCTGGTGATTGCCGAATCCCCCGTGAACTTCACGGGCACGCCCGGCGTGGCCACGACGATCAACGGCTCGCTCCCGGCGCCGACCTTGCGTTGGCGCGAGGGCGACACCGTCACGATCCGGGTGACCAACAAGCTGCGTGAAGCCACGTCCATCCACTGGCACGGAATCATCCTGCCGTATCAGATGGACGGTGTTCCGGGCATCAGCTTCAACGGAATCCCCCCCGGAGAGACCTTCACGTACCGATTCAAGGTTCAGCAGAGCGGCTCCTACTGGTATCACTCGCACTCCGGCTTCCAAGAACTCACGGGCATGTACGGGGCGATCATCATCGACCC
>JBHIWE010000183.1:0-9170 GCA_041987645.1 Acidovorax sp.
CACGGCGAGCGCATTGGGATCGCGCAGGTCCAGCGGGATGTGCACGAAGCAGGACGGATGCCGGCGCAGCGACGGAACGGCCAGGAAACGCACCACAGCCCAGTTGGACGCGGCGGTGTCCGCGACCACGGTGGCCGCCAGCCGCAGCACCATGCCGGGCCTGCGCACCCGCACGGGCAGCGGCCGCAGCCCGCGCGTCAGCACCGGAATGACGACGGCCACCAGCGTGGCCAGCACCAGCTGCCCGGCGCCGAGCGAGCCGTTGAGCACCAGCCAGGTGGCGAAGAGCGCCGCCGACAGCAAGGGCGCAGGAAAGATACGGCGCAGCAGGCTCATGGCGTGCCTCCGGAAATGCCCTGGGCGGCGGCGCTTTCGGATGGAACGCCGCTCGAAGCGGGACCGGGCACGGGGCGGGCCGACATCACCGCACGCACATAGGTCGATGGGTCATGCAGCACGTTGGCCGTGGCCTGCATGTAGCGCATCACGCTCTCCGCACGCACAGTGAGCACCACGCAGGCAGCCAGCAGCACGGCGATGGGCAGGCCCTCGGCCACGCGCAGCTGCGGCGTGGGCCGGTCGTGGCTGGCCCAGAAGTGGCGGATGCCGGCCCGCGTGAGCGCGATCAGCGCGATCAGCCCGGTGGCGATCAGCAGGGCCACCAGCGTCCAGCCCGGCAGGCCCGGCTGGTTGCCGGCCGACGAGCCCAGGCCCAGCGGATTGAGCAGGGCGGTCAGCATGGCGAACTTGCCGACGAAACCCGAGAGCGGCGGCAGCCCGGCGACCACCAGCGTGCAGGTGAGGAAGGCCAGCCCCAGGAAGGCGGCGGCGGCCGGGATGGCGCGGCCGATGAGTGCGACTTCGTCTTCGTCCAGGTTGATGCCAGTGGTGGGCATCAGCTGGGCGTTGAGGAAGGGCGCGTCGCCGTCGGTTTCGTAGGGTGCGAGCGAGGCGCCGTCGTTGCGCCAGCGGTCGATCAGGTCGGCCAGCAGGAACAGGGCGCTTATGGCCAGCGTGGAGCTGGGCAGGTAGTAGAGCAGCCCGGCGGTGAGCACGTTCTGCCCGAACCCCGCCGCCGCCAGCAGCGTGCCCGACGAGAGGATGGCCGCATACCCCGCCAGATTGGCGAGCCGCTGCGAGCCCAGCATGCCGATGGCCGCGAACGCCATGGTGACCATGCCAGCGCCGATGAGCCAGAGGCTGCCGAAGAGGGCCGAGGGTCCGGCCTCGCTGCTGAACATCAGCGTCCACAGGCGCAGCAAGGTATAGACGCCCACCTTGGTCATGAGCGCGAAGAGCGCGCCCACCGGCGCCGTGGCCGCGCTGTAGGCCGGAACCAGCCAGAAGTTGAGCGGCCAGACGGCGGCCTTGATGAGGAAGGCCGTGGCCAGGATGCCGGCCGCCGCATGCAGCAGGCCCCGGTCGGCCGCGGCCACCTGCGGAATGCTGCGCGCTAGGTCGGCCATGTTCAGCGTGCCGGTGATCCCGTAGAGCATCGAGGCGCCGATGAGAAAGAGCGACGAGGCCGCGAGGTTGATGGCGATGTAGTGCAGGCCCGACTGGATGCGCGTGCGGCCCGAGCCGTGCAGCACCAGCCCGTAGGAGGCGGCGAGCATGATCTCGAAGAAAACGAACAGGTTGAACAGGTCGGCCGTGAGGAAGGCGCCCGCCAGCCCCATCAGCTGGAACTGGAACAGCGGGTGGTAGTGCACGCCCGCCCGGTGCCAGCGCGATGCGGCGAAGACGATGGAGCACAGCGCGATGCCGCTGGTCAGCACCAGCATCAGGGCCGAGAGGCGGTCCAGCACCAGCACGATGCCGAAGGGCGCGGGCCAGTTGCCCGGCAGATAGACGCCCATCGACGCGGGGGCTCCGGCCTTGTGCGTCCACTGCATGAGGGCGATGGCGATGATCAGGCCCAGCAGCGTGGAGGCCATGTTCACGCCGAGCTTGAGCCGCTGGCGCTCCTCGCGCAGCAGCAGCATCAGCGCGCCCGTGAGCAGCGGCAGCATGATGGGCGCCAGCATCAGGTGCGGCATCAGCGAGGAGATGAAGGATGCCCAGGCGGTCATGGCATCTCCTGCAGGTCTTTGGCGCGGTCGCCGTCCACGTGGTCGGTGCCGGCGATGCCGCGCGAGGCCAGCAGCACGACCAGGAAGAGCGCCGTCATGGCGAAGCCGATGACGATGGCCGTGAGCACCAGGGCCTGGGGCATGGGGTCTGCGTAGTGCTGCAGATCCTGCGGCACGCCGGCGATCAGCACCGGCTCCTTGTCAACGGCCAGGCCCAGCCGGCCCATGCTGAAGATGAACAGGTTGACCGCGTACGACAGCAGCGACAGGCCCATGATGACCTGGAAGGTCCGTGGGCGCAGCAGCAGCCAGACGCCCGAGCCGGTGAGCACGCCGATGGCGATGGCGAGAACGATTTCCATCAGCGGCCTCCTGCGGTGGGTGGGTTGGGGGCGGGTTCCGTGGCGGGGGATTCAGCGCCTCCGGCCGCTTCGGCGGCCTCTTCCATCAGGCGCGCGTGGTAGCGGTGGCCGCGCACGGACTGGTGGGCGATGGCCGTGAGCATCAGCAGGGTAGAGCCGACGACGATGGCGAACACGCCGATATCGAAGAAGAGCGCGCTGGCGACGTGGATCTCGCCGATCACCGGCAGCGTGAAGTGCGCCGTGTGGCTGGTGAGGAAGGGGTAGCCGAGCACCACCGCGCCCGCTCCGGTGGCCAGCGCGAAGAGCAGGCCCACGCCGATCCAGCGGCGCGGATAGAGCGGCAGGTGCGCTTCCACCCATTCGGTGCCCGAGATGATGTACTGCAGCAGCAGCGCCACCGACAGCACCAGCCCCGCCACGAAACCGCCGCCTGGCTGGTTGTGGCCGCGCATGAAGAGGTAGAACGACACCAGCAGCGCGAAGGGCAGCAGCAGCCGCACCAGCACGGCGGGCACCATCAGGTAGCCGATGGCCGTGTCGGAGGCGTTGCGCGGGTTCAGCAGGTCGGTCTGCAGGTCGGCCGGCAGCAGGCGCTGCTGCTCGGGCAGGTCCATGGTCTCGCGCGCGGGGCGGAAGCGGCGCAGCAGCGCATACACGGTGAGCGCGACGATGCCCAGCACCACGATCTCGCCGAAGGTGTCGAAGCCGCGGAAGTCCACCAGCACCACGTTGACCACGTTGGTGCCGCCGCCTTCGGTCAGCGCGCGTTCGAGGAAGAAGGTCGATGTGCTGTCGGCGAACGGCCGGCTCATCATGGCGAACGCCAGCCAGGCCATGCCACCGCCCGCCGCCAGGGCGATCAGAAGATCGCGCAGGCGCCGCGCACGCGCTGCGGCCTGGCTTACGCCGGCACCGCGCAGGCTTTCGTCGCGCCGGGGCAGCCAGCGCAGGCCCAGCAGCACCAGCACGGTGGTCACGATCTCGACCACCAGCTGCGTCAACGCCAGATCGGGCGCAGAGAACCAGAGGAAACTGATGCAGACGCACAACCCGGTTGCGCCCAGCAGCGTGAGCGCGGCCAGCCGGTGGTACTTGGCCTGCCACGCGGCGGTAACCGCGCAGATGCCGCCCAGTATCCAAAGCAGCACGAAGGTGGGCGAGAGCGCCAGCGTGCCCCGGTCGCCCAGCTGCAGCCCCTGCGTCCAAAGCGGCATGGCGCCGGCCGCGAGCGAGGCCAGCACCAGCCAGAGCATCTGCCACTGCAGCCGCTGGGTGGAGAGGAGCTGGCGGCCTGCGCGGCCTGCCTGCGTGAGCAGGGCCATCGCGCCCTCGAAGATCCGCTGGCCGCTGATGCGGTGCATGAGCGGCGGCGCATCCACGTGGCCGGCCTTGCGTTGCCAGCGCAGCAGCAGGTAGAGCGAGATGCCGCCCGCCATGGCGATGATGCTCATCACCAGCGGCGTGTTGAAGCCGTGCCAGATGGCCAGGCTGTATTCGGGCAGCTCGCCACCTACCACCGGCAGCGCTGCAGCGGCGAGGTATTTGCCGACTGACCACGAGGGGAAGATGCCCACGACCAGGCAGGCCAGCACCAGCAGCTCCACCGGCACGCGCATCCAGTGCGGCGGCTCGTGCGGCTCGCGGGGCAGGTCGGTGGCGCGCGGGCCCCAGAACACGTCGACGATGAAGCGCAGTGAATAGGCCACGCTGAACACACCGGCGATGGTGGCCGCAATGGGCAGCGCCATGGAAATGAAAGGCGTGGCCGTGATGTAGACGGTTTCTGCGAAGAACATTTCCTTGGACAGGAAACCATTGAGCAGCGGCACGCCGGCCATGGACGCGCTGGCCACCATCGCCAGCGTGGCCGTCACCGGCATCATGGTGCGCAGGCCCGAGAGCCGGCGGATGTCGCGCGTGCCCGATTCGTGGTCCACGATGCCCGCCGCCATGAAGAGCGAGGCCTTGAAGGTCGCGTGGTTCATGATGTGGAAGACGGCGGCCACCGCCGCCAGCGGGCTGTTGAGCCCCAACAGCAGCGTGATGAGGCCCAGGTGCGAGATGGTGGAGTAGGCCAGCAGGCCTTTGAGGTCGTGCTGGAACATGGCCGCGTAGCCGCCTACCAGCAGTGTGCACATGCCGGCACCGCCCACCAGCCAGAACCAGGGCTCGGTGTCACCCAGCACCGGCCACAAGCGCGCCAGCAGGAAGACGCCCGCCTTCACCATCGTCGCCGAATGCAGATAGGCCGACACCGGCGTCGGTGCGGCCATGGCGTGGGGCAGCCAGAAGTGGAACGGGAACTGCGCGCTCTTGGTCAGCGCGCCCAGCAGCACCAGCACCAGGGCCGCAAGGTAGAGCGGATGGTGGCGCACCTGCTCGGCGGCGGCCAGCACGTGATCCAGGTCGTAGCTGCCCACGATGTGGCCGATCACCAGCATGCCGGCGAGCATGCACAGGCCGCCGGTGCCGGTCACGGTGAGCGCCATGCGCGCGCCGCGGCGGGCGTCCTTGCGGTGGTGCCAGTAGCCGATCAGCAGGAAAGAGAACAGGCTCGTCAGCTCCCAGAAGAAGGCGAGCTGGATGATGTTGCCGGAGAGCACGACCCCGGTCATGGCGCCCATGAAGGCCATGAAGAACGAGAAAAAGCGCGGCACCGGGTCGGCCGCCGACATGTAGTAGCGCGCATAGAGCACCACCAGCGAGCCGATGCCCAGCACCAGGATGCAGAACATCCAGGCGAACCCATCCATGCGGATGACCAGGTTCAGCCCCAGCGAGGGCAGCCAGGCGATCTCCTGCCGCAGCACCCCGCCTGCGGCCACCTCGGGAAAGCACAGCGCCACCTGCGCCGTGCAGACCACCGCGATCACACCGGCGAGCGTCGATTCGGCATTGCGGGCATTGGCGGGCAGCAGGGCGGCCAGCACGCTGCCCACGAATGGCAGAAGGACGAGGAGGATCAGTGGCATGTGCGTTTCATTCTACGGGCACGCCTCTCGGGCCGCTATGAAAACCTTAGCTGTAGACGGCCATTGGCCGTGGATTGGCGAGGTGTTGCCTGGGGCTCTTCAGCCCTCGCACTGAAGCGCATCCGGCTCCCGCCTAAGGTGCGGGGGCGTGCGGGCCGGAGCCGCCCGTTGCCGGCTCGGACCGGGGTTGTGGAGCCTGGCCTGATGTGGGCCGAACGCCTGCAAAACCTTCGCCGTTGACCATCAGGCCTTCTGCCGAGAGCTTCTTGGCCGTGCCCGTGCCGATGCCTGGCACGCGCGCGATAAGGTCGTCCCAGTCCTTGAAGGCCGCGCTGCTGCGTGCAGCCAGGATTCGTGCAGTGGTGGCCGGCCCGACACCCCGGACGCTGTCGAGCTGCGCCTCGGTAGCGAGGTTGACCTCCACCGGCGCGGCCCCGTGGACTGCGACCCCCCAGGACCAGAGGACCGTCATGGCAAACTTCTTGGGGTGCATGGTGGCCTTCCTGGGTTCGTTGGGTTCAGGCGGTCAGGCGTCTTGATGCGGCCATCGCGGGTTTACAGCTCTTCCACCCGGCGGGCTGGGTAGCTGTCCCAGCTCTGGCAACCCGGGCACTGCCAGAAGTGCTGGCGAGCCTCGAAGCCGCAGGCCGCGCAACGGTAGCGCGTGAGTGGCTTGGTGGCGGCGTCGAGCGCGCGCTGCACCTGCGGGTGGAATTCCTCATGGTCGAAATGCTCGTTCGCCAGCCACTTTGCGGCGGCGACCAGGGAGGGTTTGGCTTCGAGGTGGCGCACATACCATTCGCGGGCAGGGCCGTGCGAGCCTGCGGAGGCCGTGTCCAGCGCCACGATGCCTTCGAGCAGGTCGAGCGAATGGCTTTGCTCGTAGTGGCGCAGCAGCAGGGCGCGCACTTCGTCCGTGCGGCCGGTGGCGCCGGCCAGTTCCACCAGCAGTGCCGCCGCCAGAGGCAGGGCGATGGGGGCGTCTTCCGCCAATCGCAGCAGCGTGGCCAGCGCACCCGCGGCATCACCCCGGCGCTGCAGCAGCCGAGCCAGTTCGATGCGGGCGCGGGGAGCTGCAGGCGCGGCGGCGATCGCCTCTTCCAGCTGTCGCTGCGCGGCGGCCAGATCGCCCTGGGCTGCATGCGCCAGGGCTTGTTCGCACAGGTAATGCGCTTGGCGTGGGCCGAAATCTCCCTGATGCAAGCCTTGCATCTTGCTGGCGATGGCGGCGGCCTGCGGCCAGTCGCGCGAGCGCTCGTAGATCGCCAGCAGGGCCAGCCGTGCCTGGTTCTCGAACGGCGTACCTTCGAGGCGCCGCAAGGCATCCTCTGCGCGATCGAGCAGGCCGGCTTTGAGGAAGTCCAGCGCCAGCGCATGCTGGGCGCGCTCGCGGTCGGCCCGGCTCAGGTCGCCGCGCGAGAGCAGGTGTTCATGCACCCGCACTGCGCGGTTGTATTCGCCTCGGCGCCGGAAGAGGTTGCCCAGCGCGAAATGCAGCTCCGAGGTGTCGGGGTCATTCTGGACAGCCTCGATGAAGGCGTCGATGGCTTGGTCCTGCTGCTCGTTGAGCAGGTAGTTCAAACCCTTGAAGTACGCCTTGGGCGCGCGGCGGTTCTCTTCGCGCAGCTGGCGCAGGTCAAAGCGCGATGCAAGCCAGCCCAACCCGAAGGCGAGCGGAAAGCCGAGCAATATCCAGCTGAGATCAAATTCCATGGAACGGGGGTTGTGGCGTTGTCAGAGGGGATGCGGGCGCGTAGGTGCCGGCCGCCGGTGGTGTAGTGGAGCCTTCAGCCCCTGTGGAGGCTGCGGCGGGCGCCGCAGGATGCGCGGCCACTGCCTTGCGTGCAGCGCTGCGGTGCTTCCACCAGCGCGGCACCATGCCGAGAACGCCCATCACCAGGCCCGCCGCAAAGGCCGTCAGCACCAACAGCACCATCGGTGCGCGCCACTGCGTGCCGAAGAAGAAATGCACAGTGGCGTCCTGCTGGTTGTTCAGCGCGAAGGCGAAGAGCGTAAAAAAAATGGCTGCCTTGAGCAGCCACAGAAGGTATTTCATGTGTCTCCCCGGTGGAGGGGGCATTCTACGGTCAGCACCCTCGAAGGGGTTGCCCTGCTGAACTGCGCGGCCCCGGGGCCAGGAGTGCCTGCGGCGCAAGGGCTTTAAGGCCTTCAGCGCTTGTTCTACCTACGCAGTGCGCTATATGTTTGATAGCGTCTTGATCAGCTGCCGGCAGCGTCTTTCAGCTCGGCGGTGCGTTGGTCGACCGCTTCGCGCAGGGCCTTGCCCGGCTTGAAGTGCGGCACGCGCTTTTCGGGGATGGCGACGGCCTCGCCGCTGCGCGGATTGCGGCCCATGCGGGGCGGGCGGCGGTTGACCGAAAAGCTGCCGAACCCGCGGATCTCGATGCGGTGGCCGCGCACCAGGGCATCGCCCACGGCGTCCAGGATGGTCTTGACGGCATGTTCGGCATCGCGCTGGGTGAGCTGGCCGAATCGTGCGGCCAGTTCTTCGACGAGGTCAGATCGGGTCATGGGAATGGAGGGCTTCTTTGCAGAACCGGAGGCAGTGCAGGGGCTGCCAAAAAATACGGGCGCCCAAGGCGCCCGCTGCGGCCCGCCGACGCTGGGCGCCGGCGGGTTTGAGCCTGCTAGTGAGGCTGCTCCGGCTTACTTGTCGGAGTTGTTGTCCAGCTTGGCGCGCAGCAGGGCGCCCAGGCTGGTCGTGCCGGCGCTTTCGCGGCTCGATTGCTGCGACAGGCTGGCCATGGCGCCTTGCTCGTCGGCCATGTCCTTTTGCTTGATCGACAGCTGGATGTTGCGGGTCTTGCGATCCACGTTCACCACCACGGCCGTGACTTCGTCGCCTTCCTTCAGCACGTTGCGGGCATCTTCCACGCGGTCGCGGGAGATTTCCGAAGCGCGCAGGTAGCCGACGATGTCTTCGCCCAGGTCGATTTCAGCGCCGCGGGCATCGACGGTCTTGACCTTGCCGGTCACCGTCTGGCCCTTGTCGTTCACGGTCACGAAGGTCGTGAACGGGTCGCCGTCGAGCTGCTTGATGCCCAGGGAGATGCGTTCGCGGTCCACGTCCACGGCCAGCACGATGGCTTCGACTTCCTGGCCCTTCTTGTAGTTGCGCACGGCGGCTTCGCCGGGCTCGTTCCACGACAGGTCGGACAGGTGCACCAGGCCGTCGATGCCGGCAGCCAGACCCACGAACACGCCGAAGTCGGTGATCGACTTGATCGGACCCTTCACGCGGTCGCCGCGCTTGGTGTTCTGGGCGAACTCTTGCCACGGGTTGGCCTTGCACTGCTTCATGCCCAGGCTGATACGGCGCTTGTCTTCGTCGATCTCGAGGACCATGACTTCGACTTCGTCACCCAGCGACACGAGCTTGGAAGGAGCGATGTTCTTGTTCGTCCAGTCCATTTCGGACACGTGGACCAGGCCTTCGATGCCGGGTTCCAGTTCCACGAACGCGCCGTAGTCGGCAATGTTCGTGACCTTGCCGAACAGGCGGGTGCCTTGGGGGTAGCGGCGCGAGACGCCCATCCAGGGGTCGTCGCCCATTTGCTTCAGACCCAGCGAGACACGGTTCTTTTCGGTGTCGAACTTCAGGATCTTGGCAGTGATTTCCTGGCCAGCCGTCACCACTTCGGAGGTCAATGTAACAAAGCTTCTTCTTTAAAAGTTATACGGATTTATATAAACTGACATTTTCTTTTAATTTCATTTTAAAGGGGTTTTGGGGTTTTGGG
>JBHIWE010000184.1:0-9169 GCA_041987645.1 Acidovorax sp.
TGAATAACCCGCGCCACGCCCTGGAGTCGGAGAGCGAGTGCTCGTCGATCACCCGGGGAGCGGAACAGCTTCTGAGCCTGCTATCGCCCTACCTTACGAAGGAGGAGCACCAGCAACAGGACAAGCCGGCCGATATCCGCAATGCCGCAAACGCTGTGACTGCCTGAGCCTAGAAGCAGAGTCCGCTCGGACAGCAGGACGACCCCACCCTGCGTGGACAGACGCTAGACGGGCTGCGCGGCAAAGCGCCGCGATGCGATCTCCAGCAACCCGTCGAAGATCAGGTTCTCGATGAGCTCGAAGGGGCGCGTCATGCTCGGCGCCATCTTCCAGCCCGCACCCCCGGTCATCATGCAGGCAGGTGGCTGGCCGCAATGCTGGATCACGTGCTGCACCATCCGCTCAACCGCGCCCGCGATGGCATAAGTGCCGCCACTGGTCAGCGCATCGCTGGTGTTGGTGGGGAAGAGACGCACCTCGCCGGTCGGCACGTGCAGGCCTGCCGTTCCGGTTTCCAGCGCTCGCAGCATGATGCCGTGGCCAGGCAGGATGAGCCCCCCCAGGAAGCGCCCCTCTGCATCGATCGCCTCCACCGTCACCGCCGTACCCACCATCACGACGATGAGCGGGCGCGCCGGCCCCTGGGCGAGCATGCGGTGACGCGCACCGATCATCGCCACCCAACGGTCGGAACCGAGGCGCGAGGGATGGTCGTAGCCATTGACCAGGCCGGCTTCCTGGGCCGACGAAACCACCCATCGCGCCGGCACGTCCCAGAGCTCCATCTGCTCGACAACGCGGCGTTTGACCGCGTCGCCCGCGACGATGCAGCCCAGCATATGGGTCGGCGCCGGCAGGCCTGCCCAGGCGCCTTCAGCCAAGCGTTCGATGTTGTCCAGGAACTCCGCCCCGTGCGCCCGCACCGAAGCGCCGGGGTGCGGAGCATCGAACAGCGCCCACTTGAGACGGGTGTTGCCCACGTCGATGGCCAGAAAAGTCATATTCGAATTATCACGAGTTTTACCTGAGGGACTGTCTCCAGCGCATATGCGCCGAAAGGAAGGCGGACATAGCGCCCCACTGTGGAAAATGCCCCTCGGCGCCCCATCCGACAGCGGGGCGTCATTGTTCCCGGCTACATTGCAACGCTTGTCCACCATTTACCGAGGAGCCATCCATGGGACTTTTCAACTTCATCAAGGAAGCCGGCGAGAAACTGTTCGGAGGCAAAGAGGCGCACGCTGACACGGCGGCGGCCCCCACGCAGGACGAACTCAACGCCCGCGCAGGCAAGGCCATCGAGACCTACATCGCCACGCAGAACCTGGGCGCCACCGACGTGAAGGTCACCTTCCAGGGCCCCGAGGGCAAGGTCATCGTGCAAGGCACCGCCCCCACGCAGGCCGTCAAGGAAAAGATCACGCTGTGCTGCGGCAACGTGTCCACCGTGACCAGCGTGGACAACCAAATGACGGTAACCAACCCGGAGCCGGAGGCCCAGTACCACGACGTGGTGCGCGGCGACACGCTCTCGGCCATTGCCAAGAAGTTCTATGGCGACGCCAACAAGTACCCGGTCATCTTCGAGGCCAACAAGCCCATGCTGACGCACCCCGACAAGATCTACCCTGGCCAGAAGCTGCGCATTCCGGCGCTCTGACGCCAACGCGCAGACACGTCTCTACGGGCCTTCGGGCCCGTTTTTCATGTCTGCCCGGCGCGAGGATCAGCCCTGGCGCCAGGGCAGGCCGCGAAGGCGCCAGCCGCCACGCCGGTTGCGGTGGCCGTTCTCATCGGCATCGCCCTCGAAGCCTTCGAGGATGTTGTAAGCCTCCACACCCAGCTCCGCAGCGCGGCGGGCGGCCGCCACCGAGCGCACGCCGCTGCGGCACAGCAGCACGGCACGGCCGCCGGGCGGCACGGCGGCCTGCAAGGTGTCGTCGAATGTGGGGTTGGGCACCATGCCGGGCCAGTGTTTCCAGGGGATGGCGACGGCGCCCGGCACGTAGCCGACCCAGTCGCGTTCAGCGTCGGTGCGCACGTCAATGAGCACGGCCTGGCCGGCCTGCACCCATTGCCAGGCAAGCTGGGGACTCACGTCGCCGGCATAGCCCTCGGCGGGCGCCGGAAGCTCGGTAGAGGTGGAAGAAGGGTTCGAGGTCATGTGGACATTCTGGCAGAGCGCCCGCCCCGTCCAGCACCTATTCCCAGAGCGGGGCCGGCTCTTCGCGCAGCTGGTTGCGCAGGCCGGCGTAGTCGGGCATGACGCTGGCCACCGTGTCCCAGAAGCGTGGGCTATGGTCCATCACGCGCAGGTGGGAGAGTTCGTGCGCCACCACGTAGTCGATGACGGCGGGCCGGTAGTGCAGCAGCCGCCAGTTCAGCCGGATGGAGCCATCGGACTTGGCGCTGCCCCAGCGCGTGCTGGCGCTGGACAGGCGCAGACTGGTCCAGCGCACGCCGAGTTGCGGCGCGAAGTGTTCAAGCCGGCGCGTGAAATGGCTGCGCGCCTCGCGCATCAGCCAAGCCTGCACGGCGTCGCGGATCTGCGCGGGCGCAGCGCTACGCGAGAGGCCCACATGCAGCGTCCGCTGGCCGCTGGCGGCATCCTGCAGCAGCGCCGCACCTTTGCCGGAAAAACCGTGCGTCGGGTCCAGCACCACGGTCAGTGGCTCGCCCAGATAGGGCAGCACGGCACCGTCACGCCACGCGATGCGGCCGCTGGCCTGCCGGTCCAGCCGGGCCTGGGCCTCGCCCAGCTTGCGCAGGATCCATCCGGACTTTTCCTGCAGCGCCTGCTCGATGCCCGCAATGGTGACCCAGCCCGGTGCGCGCACCGCTAGCCCCTCAGGACCCACGGTGAAGCCGATGCTGCGCCGGCGCGCCCGATGCAGCGCATAGCCGACGAGGACATCACCCAGCAGCACCTCGCGCTGCGCGTGCGGGGGACGGAAAAGCGCCGGCGAGAGCAGCGTGCCCAGCGGGGGCGCCGGGGTGGCGGAGGGCGGAGCGGAAGGGTCCGGAGCGGCAGGCCGGGGCGCAGAGCCATTCGCTACCTTTTCGATAGCACCCTGCCCTTTGGAATCAAGCGCTGAGGGTCTCTTCGGCACTTCGGCGCGCTTTTCCGGCGCAGCCCGATCGCCCGTAGCCGGGCCACCCCAAAGGTCCAGCGCCAACTGCACCAAACGCTGCATCGCGCCTCAGCTCCGCGCCTGATCCATCGACTCGGCAGCAGGAGCCGTGAGCGGGGATGCCGCATAGGCCTCGGGGTCCAGGCGGCGCATCTCGGCCTCGATCCATTCCTCCACCTCGCGCATCAGCTCGTCGGGGGCGCGGCCGGTGCTGGCGATGGGCCGGCCGATGGACACATCCACCGTGCCGGACCGCTTCACGAAGGCCTTGCGCGGCCACACCTTGGCCGAGGTGACGGCGATGGGCACCACCGGCACGCCGGTCTCGATGGCGAGCCGGGCGCCGCCGCTCTTGTACTGCCCGCGCTGGCCGCGCGGCGCGCGCGTACCTTCCGGAAAGATGATGACCCAGGTGCCCTGGGCCAGCAGCCGCCGGCCCTGGTGCAGCACGCGGGCGAAGGCCTGGGCGCGCTGGCTGCGGTCGATGTGGATCATGTCCAGGCTACCGATGGACCAGCCGAAGAACGGGATGTGCAGCAGCTCCTTCTTGAACACGTAGGCCAGCGGGCGCGGCAGCATGGCCGGCATCAGGAAGGTCTCGTACGTGGACTGGTGCTTGACCAGCAGCACCACACCCTGGCCGGGGTCGGTGGGCAGGTTCTCCATGCCGCTCACGCGGGTGCGGATGCCGATGCAGACGCGCGCCGCGTCCACGCTGAGCCTCAGCCAGGCGCGCGCAATGCGATAGCGCGCGGGAACACCGCCGCCGACCAGCCGCACCAGCAGGATGGCCAGGGTGTAGGGCACGACAGTGACGGCCATGAACAGCAGATGGATCAGCGAGCGGAGGAAGGCCATGGCGAGGTTTCCGGGGCAGAAGGTTCTTCAGGTGCTTTCAGCCGTTTAGCGCCCATGTATCAAGCACATATCGCTATCTTTTCAATAGCAACCGATGCGCTGGCGGCGGCAGGCCGGGCGCACGCGGGTGGGTGCCTCCGGGCAGGCACGGTTCAGACCGCGATCGCCAGGCCGCCCGCATCGGGCGCGGCGCCAGGGCGCGGCACCGCAGGGTCCAGCAGCAATGTATCGACCAGCGCATCCAGGCTGGCATGCAGGCGGGTGCCGGGCGGCCAGCCTTCAGGCAGGGGCTGGTCGGGCAAGAGGTGCTCGGAATGGCCGGTGCACACGGCATGCAACTGCCGTGCGCCGATGGCGGCGGCCGCCTGCAGGTGGGCCGCACAGTTGCCGATGGCCACGACATCCGCGCCTTCCACGCCGTAGCGGTCGCGGATCTGCTCCATCAGGCCCGGCAACGGCTTGCGGCAGGTGCAGGGCTCGCTGTCGGCATGCGGGCAGTAGAACACCGCGTCGATGCGCCCGCCCGCCACCGCCACCAGCCGCTGCATCTTGGCGTGGATGGCGTTGAGCGCCTGCGCGTCGAAAAGGCCCCGGCCCAGGCCGGGCTGGTTGGTGGCGATCACCACGTGCCAGCCGGCGCGGTTGAGCCGGGCCACCGCTTCCACGGCCCCCGGCACGGGCACCCAGTCGTCGGGGGTGGCGATGAAGCCGTCGCCCAGCACGTTGAGCGTGCCGTCACGGTCGAGGATGGCGATCTTCAGCATGGTGCGGCGGGGCGTGGGTGGAGGGGTGGTGGTGGCTGGCGCCGGGGCGAATCAGGCCGCCAGGCGCGAGAGGTCGGCCACGCGGTTCATCGCCACGTGCAGGCGCTTGAGCAGTCCCTGGCGATTCAGGCGCAGGTCCAGCGCCTCGGCGTTGACCATCACGTCGTCGAAGAAGGCATCGACCGGCGCGCGCAGCACGGCCAGGGTCTGCAGGCTGGCGGTGTAGTCGCCGGCATCGAACTGCGCGTCGGCCTCGGGCACGAAGCGCTGCAGCGCGGCGAACAGGTCCTGCTCGGCCTTTTCCTGCAGCAGTTCGGGGTTGACGTGCGGGTCCACCGGACCTTCGGCCTCGGCCTTCTTCAGGATGTTGCCCACGCGCTTGTTGGCCGCGGCCAGGGCCGGGGCCTCGGGCAGCGCGGAGAAGGCGCGCACCGCCGCCAGCTGCTTTTGCACCAGCGACAGGCGCTGCGGGCGCAGGGCGATGACGGCATCGACCTCCTGCGCGCTGTAGCCCTGCTCGCGCAGGCTGCCGGCCAGACGGTCGTAGATGAAGTCGGCCAAAAGTTTCGGTGTTTCAGGATCGATATCCCAGCCTACCGACGAACGAGCAACACTTCCAGAAGGTGGATTGTTGCTAGGTTGAACCCCTGCACTGAAAACACGCGAGCCAAATCCTTGCTCTTTAGCAATGTGGAGCAGCTTCTCTAGATCGAGCGGCAGCTCCTTTTCGACCAGCATGCGGATCACGCCCAGCGCATGGCGGCGCAGCGCGAACGGGTCGCGGTCGCCGGTGGGCAGGTTGCCGATGCCGAACATGCCGACCAGCGTCTCCAGCTTGTCGGCCAGGGCCACGATCACGCCCACGTTCTCGCGCGGCAGCTCGTCGCCGGCGAAGCGCGGCTTGTAGTGGTCTTCGATGGCGTGGGCCACCTCGTGCGCCAGGCCGTCGTTGGCCGCGTAGTAGCCGCCCATGATGCCCTGTAGCTCGGGGAATTCGCCCACCATGTCGGTGACCAGATCGGTCTTGGCCAGCAGCGCGGCCGTGTCCACGCAGGAAAGCAGGTAATCGCGGGCGATCTCGCCGTCGGGCGAATCCAGCTCGGGGTTCTGCGCGCCGATGCCGGCGAAAAGCTGCTCGGCAATGGCGCGGGCGATGGCGCGCACGCGCTCCACCCGCTCGCCCTGCGTGCCCAGCTTGTTGTGATAGACGACCTTGCCCAGCGCTTCGACGCGCGAATGCAGCGTCTTCTTGCGATCCTGGTCGAAGAAGAACTTGGCGTCGGCCAGCCGCGGGCGCACCACGCGCTCGTTGCCGCCGATGACGGCACTGGCATCCTGCGGGCTGATGTTGCTCACCACCAGGAACTGGTTCGTGAGCCGGCCTTCGGCGTCCAGCAGCGGGAAGTACTTCTGGTTGGCCTTCATCGTGAGGATCAGGCATTCCTGCGGGACGCCCAGGAATTCCTTCTCGAATTCGCAGACCAGCACGTTGGGGCGCTCGACCAGGGCCGTCACTTCATCGAGCAGCGCGTCGTCGTCGATCGGGCGCACGCCGCCGCCCACGCGCTCGGCCGCCGCCTGCAGCTGGCGGGCGATCTCGGCGCGGCGCTCGGTGAAGCTGGCGATCACGGCGCCCTCGTCGCGCAACTGCTGCGCATAGCCGTCGGCGTTCTGGATCACCACCGGCTGCACGGCCGCCTCGAAGCGGTGGCCCAGCGTGGTGTTGCCGGCGGCAAGGCCCAGGGCCTTCACCGACAGCAGCACCTCGGTGCCGTGCAGCGCGACCAGGCCGTGCGCGGGGCGCACGAAGTTCACGCTGCTCCAGCCGTCGGCCAGCTGGTAGCGCATCACCTTGGGGATGGGCAGCTTGGCGATGGCATCGTGCAGCGCCTTCTGCAGGCCGTCGGACAGGGTCGCGCCGCGGGCCGTGCTGTTGTAGAAGAGCACGTCGGCCTTGCCGTCGTTGACGCGGGCGAGCTGCGGCACGGCGGAAGCGTCGGCGCCCAGCGCAGCGAGCTTCTTCAGCAGCGCGGGAGTGGCGGCGCCGTCGGCGGCCAGGCCCACGGACACGGGCATGAGCTTATGCGAGACGGCCTTGTCATCGGCGGCGGGCGCCACTTCGGTGACGTGCGCGGCCAGCCGGCGCGGCGAGGCGTAGGCGGTCAGGCGCGAGCCGGCCGAGGTCAGGCCCTGGGCCTTGAGCTGCTCGAACAGCACGCCGGCGAAGGCATCGCCCAGCTTCTGCAGGGCCTTGGGGGGCAGTTCTTCGACGAAGAGTTCGACGAGGAGGTTGGGATGGGTCATGGTGGTCTGTATTCCTGCTGCGTGCCCGTGCCTCAGGCCGCCTTCTTGTTGTTCTGCTGCTGCTCGGCCTTGGCCAGATCGGCCAGCACTTCGGTGGCCCAGTCCTTGGGCGCCATCGGGAAGCCCAGCCGCGCGCGGCTGTCCAGATAGCTCTTGGCCACGGCACGCGCCAGGTTGCGGATGCGGCCGATGAAGGCGGCGCGCTCGGTCACGCTGATGGCGCCGCGCGCATCCAGCAGGTTGAAGCTGTGCGCGGCCTTCAGCACCTGCTCGTAGGCGGGCAGCGCCAGCTGCTGCTCCATCAGGTGCTGGGCTTGGCGTTCATGCGCGTTGAAGGCGTCGAAGAGGAAGCCGGCGTCGGAATGCTCGAAGTTGTAGGTGGACTGCTCCACCTCGTTCTGCTTGTACACGTCGCCGTAGGAGAGGCCATCCGTCCAGGTCAGGTTGTAGACGTTGTCCACGCCCTGCAGGTACATGGCCAGTCGCTCCAGGCCGTAGGTGATCTCGCCGGTGGCGGGCTTGCAGTCGATGCCGCCGACCTGCTGGAAATAGGTGAACTGCGTCACTTCCATGCCGTTGAGCCAGACCTCCCAGCCCAGGCCCCAGGCGCCCAGCGTGGGGTTCTCCCAGTCGTCTTCGACGAAGCGGATGTCGTTCTTCTTCAGATCGAAGCCCAGGGCTTCGAGCGAGCCCAGGTACAGCTCCAGGATGTTGTCGGGCGCGGGCTTCAAGACCACCTGGAACTGGTAGTAGTGCTGCAGGCGGTTGGGGTTCTCGCCGTAGCGGCCGTCCTTGGGGCGGCGGCTGGGCTGCACGTAGGCGGCATTCCAGGGCTCGGGACCGATGGCGCGCAGGAAGGTGGCGGTGTGCGACGTGCCGGCGCCGACTTCCATGTCATAGGGCTGGAGCAGTGCGCAGCCGTGTTCGGCCCAGTAGGACTGCAGTTTCAGAATGATTTGTTGGAAGGTCAGCATGACTTCAGAAGGTGTCTTGGTGCGCGGCGCGGGCGCGTTGGGGTCGGTGTGGATGCGCTCGGCCAACGGGCACGCGGGGTGCCGCGCACGGGCGCGTAAAACAGCGATTTTAGGCCCGCGGGCCGGGGTTTGACGCAGCCGGCCCCGGCGCCGCAGCGCCCAGCAGGCCGGCTTGCATCAAAAAGTGAGCTGATAGCGCTTGTTTTTCAATGGCTTTCAATCGAAATGGCTTCAAAACACGCGGCAGACGTACGCAAACAGCTACATTTTTTGAAAACGCCCCCGCCAGGGGCGGCGTATCCGGCCCCTACAATGTTTTCCATCTTTTTCCTGTAACCCTGCGGGCGAGGCGTGGCATGAACCTGTTCAACATCATCAAGAACCAACTGATCGAGGTCATCGAATGGACCGATGACTCGCGCGACACGCTCTCCTACCGCTGGCCGGACGACGACAAGGAAATCAAGAACGGCGCCCAGCTGATCGTGCGCGAATCGCAGCAGGTGCAGTTCGTGGCCGCCGGCCAGTACGCCGACCTGTTCGGCCCCGGCAAGCACACGCTGAGCACCGAGAACGTGCCCGTGCTGTCCACCATCCTGGGCTGGAAGTACGGTTTCCAGTCGCCCTTCAAGTGCGACGTCTACTACATCAACACGCGCCTGTTCACGGGCAACAAGTGGGGCACCTCCAACCCCGTGCTGATGCGCGACAAGGACTTTGGCGTGGTGCGCATCCGCGCCTTCGGCACCTACGACTTCCGCATCGTGCAGCCCGCGCTGTTCCTCAAGGAAGTGGCGGGCACGGACCAGAACTTCCGCATCGACGAGTTTGCCGACACCATGCGCTCGCGCATCGTCAGCGTCTTCACCGAGGCCCTGGCCAAGGCCCAGGTGCCGGTGCTGGACGTGGCCACGCGCTATGGCGACCTGGGCCAGGCGCTGGTGCAGATCATCAACCCGGCGATGGTCGAGAAGTACGGCATCGAGGTGACCAGCTTTGTGCTGGAGAACGTCTCCGTGCCGCCCGAGGTGGAGCAGGCCATCGACAAGCGCTCCAGCATGGGCGCCATCGGCAACCTCAACGACTATGTGAAGTACCAGATGGGCCAGGCCATGGCCAGCGGCGGCGAAGGCGCGGC
>JBHIWE010000185.1:0-8921 GCA_041987645.1 Acidovorax sp.
CCATGGTGATCACTCCTCGAACCCCCGCCCAGCTGTGGATATCTCGGGCAGGGTAGGTTGAACACCTGGGTCAAATTTGGGTCGGCAGGGCCCTCACGGGTGGGTCAAATTTCAGTCGGCGCCAACACCACAAGGCCTACATCTGGTCGTACTGCACGCCCAGCACCAACCCCGTCAAGGCGGTGGTGTTCGAGTTCAGCGAGACCCGCAGCGGCGAGAACGTGCGCGACTTCCTGCGCCTGGACACACCCAACGCCTGGCAGGGCACGCTGGTCACCGACGGGTTCAGCGGCTACTCGGCCTGCGTCGACAAAGGCGTGACGTCGGCACAGTGCATGGCGCGCAGCCGGCGCAAGTTCCATGAGCTGTGGGCCAACCACGGTAGCAAGGTCGGCGAGCAAGCGCTGCGGTACTACCAAGCGCTGTTCCGGATTGAGCGCCAAGCCGAGCCGCTTACCGGCGAGGAGCGACAGCGGCTGCGGCAACGCAAGTCACGCCGGGTCCTCGCCGTGTTCCACCGATGGTTGCTGAGGCAGCGTAAGCGGCCAGCGAAGTCATGTTGATCCGCTGAGCCGTGCCTAGGATGCTCGTATCCATCAACGACTTGATGGGTACGTACGCACTATGGACCAAGCAGCGCCAGGCCGCCGGCGGCGAGTTCACAGCGCCGAGTTCAAGGCGCAGGCCGTGCAGGCCTCGCAGCAGCCAGGCGTATCAATGGCAGCCGTAGCAATGGCTCACGGTATCAACGCCAATCTGCTCCGGCGCTGGGTCCATGAGCGGGCTCAGCCGCCTGCCGACACGGCGACTGTCAGCGCCAATCCCGTTGGCTTCATCGCGCTGCCGATGCCGACGCCGTCAGAGCCGCCCGCTCCGAGTGCAGAGCCCATCCGCATCGAGGTCCGCCGCGGTTCGACCACCATCGCGGTGACCTGGCCGGCAGACGCGGCCGATGCGTGTGCAGCCTGGATGCGCGAGTTGCTGCGTTGATCCGCATCGACGCCGTGTGGCTCGCAACGACGCCACTGGACATGCGCGCCGGCACCGAGACTGCACTGGCCCGCGTGGTCCAGGTCTTCGGCAGCGCCAAGCCGCACCATGCCTACCTCTTTGCCAACCGTCGCGCCACGCGCATGAAGGTGCTCGTGCACGACGGCATCGGGGTGTGGCTGGCGGCGCGGCGCCTGCACCAGGGGCGTTTCGTATGGCCTCGGGATGTCACGCTGGAGCAAATGCCGCTGACACAGCCGCAGTTGCAGGCCCTGGTGCTCGGGCTGCCGTGGCAGCGCGTGGAGGACGACGGGGCGATCCGGTTGCTGTGACGCAATCGGTGCTCGCGCCGATGCGCGTGGCCGGCACACGCACCACACTGCCGTCATGGCAGTCGCCGCGCCCCTCAGTGCCGAAGACCTCGCCTCGCTGGAAGCCGCGGGGCTCGGGCATATCGGCGCCAAGGTACGAGCGCTCCTGGAGCGCCAAGCCCAGGACCGTCATGAGATCGAGTGGCGCGACGCCAAGATCGAGAAGCTGACCTTCGAGATGGCGCAACTGCGTCGCGTGAAGTTCGGCAAGAAGAGCGAGCAGCTCGACGCCGAGCAGAAGGCGCTCTTCGACGAGGCGGTCGATGCTGACCTCGCCGCCCTGGAAGCGCAGCTGGCCGAGCTGATGGCTGCCAAGCGCAAGGACACCGAGCCTGCGCCCGAGCGGCCCAAGCGCGCCGCGCTACCCGCCCATCTGCCGCGGGTGGAGCGGCACCACGAACCCAGCGACACCACGTGCCCCTGCGGATGTCAGATGAAGCGCATTGGCGAGGATGTCAGCGAGAAGCTGGACTACACGCCCGGTAGCTTCACCGTGGAGCGCCATGTGCGCGGCAAGTGGGCCTGCGCCAAGTGCCGCACGTTGACCCAAGCGCCGGTGCCGGCGGAGATCATCGACAAGGGCTTGCCCACCTCGGGCCTCCTCGCCCATGTGCTGGTCGCCAAGCATTCCGACCACCTGCCGCTCTACCGCCAGGAGGCGATCTTCGAGCGCGCCGGCCTGGCCATACCGCGCTCGACGCTGGCGGCCTGGGTGGGCGTCTGCGGTGTGCGCCTGCAGCCGCTGGTGGACGCCATGAAGGCCGACCTGCTGCGCCTGCCGGTGCTGCACGCCGACGAGACACCGGTGGCCATGCTCGCGCCCGGCACTGGCAAGACGCATCGCGCCTATCTCTGGGCCTACGCCAGCGGCGCCTTTGAGGCCATGCGCGCGGTGGTCTACGACTTCGCGGAGAGTCGCTCTGGCCAGCATCCACGGACGTTTCTGGGTCACGGCACCGAGAACGCCTGGAAGGGGAGCCTGGTCTGCGACGACTACTCGGGCTACAAGGCGCTTTTCCTCGACGGCGGCATCACCGAGGTGGGCTGCATGGCCCATGCGCGCCGCAAGTTCGTGGAGCTGCACCTGACCAACAAGAGCACCTTGGCGGCTACCGCCATCGAGTTCATCGGGCAGCTCTACGGCATCGAGCGCGAAGTGAAGAACGTGCCAGCCGAGGATCGCTTGCGAGAGCGACGAACGCGCGCGGCGCCGGTGGCTCAGGCCCTGCACAGGTGGTTGCTGGAGTACCGGCCGAAGGTGCCTGATGGATCAGCCACCGCCAAGGCCATGGACTACAGCCTGCACCGCTGGGCGGCGCTCACGCGCTACCTTGACGATGCCTCCTTGCCCATCGACAACAATTTTGACGAGCAGCAGATCAGGCCGTGGGCCACGGGGCGGAAGAACTGGCTGTTCGCAGGAACACTGCTGGCGGGACAGCGCGCGGCGGCCATCATGAGCCTCATCCAGACGGCGAAGCTCAACGGGCACGATCCCTACGCCTACATGAAGGACGTCCTGCAGCGTTTGCCGACCCAGCGGGCCAACGACATCGCCGCGTTGTTGCCACATCGCTGGACCACAGGCCATGCGCTTGCTGCAGGGCTCCCTCACTAGGCTTGAAGGGGCGACGCCCGACGACCAACCGGCACAATGCCTTAGCTAGGGCCATTCGAAACATTCAGCAAGTTGGCCAGCCTGACTCGGCTGCCTCAAGACAACCTCAGCATGGATCGACCGCAATCTGCTGCGAGCCTAGAGCAGCGGCCTAGTCTTAAGGCGCGTCTAGAGCGCTGGCTGCGACAGCAGACGCCACTGCGCGTTTTTGCCGGACTTTTCCTGATTCGGCAGTTCCTGTTGCTGCCCGTATTGCTAGCTCTTCACACGGCTGAAATTGGCCCGGCGCTACCTCAAGGAGTCGTGGCAGAACGGTTGCAATCTCCCGTTTTCCTTCTATACATACTCGTCGTGGCGCCGATCGGCGAGACCGCCATGCAATGCTCACTTCTTCACTTGCTGATGCGAGACGCCATGCTTCGTCAGCGGCTGCGCTTCATTGTCTTATCTGCACTTCTGATGGTCCTGGTGCATCCGTGGGGGTGGGTGTCGGTGCCCCCCTTCGTCACCGGCGCGGTTCTTGCCGCTTGCTACGTACTGTTCGTTGAGCGGCGTTCCGCAGCGTTCGCATTCGCCATGACCGCGTTGCTGCACGCGTCCTTCAATCTCCTCGGGTTGCCTCTGCTCGTGTGGTCGGCTTATCGAACGGTTGCGAGCTAGAGGTCAGGCGAGTGCTGCCGAGCGGTCGATGGACCTGCGCGCTCTTCAGGCCCGTTTAAGCGGCAACTTGGCCACCGTGCCGTCACGGCTGCGAGGCCCCGCCGCAGTCAACATGACATGTCAGGCCGCTTACGAGGCAGCGACAACTGGTGCCGCCCGGCTCGGCCACCATCAAGGCCATCGACTACAGCCTGAAGCGCTGGAAGGAGCTCACGCACTTCGTGAGCGACGGCGACGTGCCGATCTCGAACAATTGGGTCGAGAACCAGATCCGCCCGATCGCGATCGGCAGATCGAATTGGCTCTTCGCCGGAAGCCTGCGGGCGGGCAAGCGGGCGGCCGCCATCATGAGTCTGCTGCACTCGGCTCGCATCAACGGGCACGACCCCTACGCCTACTTCAAGGACGTGCTGGATCGCCTGCCGACTCACCCAGCTACCCGGATCGACGAACTGTTGCGGCACCGCTGGTCACCGAGCTGAGCCTCCTCGTCGTCGGACGATTCCCATCCCCGGTGTCAGGGGAGCGAACAGAGCCGCTCTTGGCCGTCAAGGTGTGTTCGCCGCGCGCTTACCCTGGGACGACCTAGTCGGTGGCTTTGCCCCCGCAACGGGCCGTTGGCCGCAGCATTCCCATTCGGATGGATCGAGTAACCGCTATCACGTCTCGCGCCTGTCGCAGATCGCTGCACAGCGGCATCCCACGCATAGATCTCGCGATCCGAGTATCAAGCCCGAGTCACCCGAAACTTGCCTGTCGATCGTGGCGGCCACGCGTCTTGCAGGAGGTTGGGTACGGCTGGCATCAGTGGCGAGTCTGTCCAGACTGAGCGGACAGCCACACTTCCACCAAAAATCCAATCTGATCCGGCAGCGGCTCAGGCAGCACCAAGCGCCCGCCGTGGGCCTGAGCCACCATCAGCGCGAGGCGAAGACCCAGGCCCACCCCCGCCCCGGCATCTGACGCCTCTAGCGCGCTCGTTACCTGGGCCCAGCGCTCTGTCGTGATGCCCGTGCCGTCATCCTGGACCCTCAAGCAAACGGACTGGGAATCGCAGCTGCCGTGCACTCGCACATGCGTTGCACCAAACCGGACGGCGTTGTCGAGAAGATTGACCAGCGCGATCGTTACGAGATTGGGGTCGGCTGTGAACTGCAAGTCCTGCTCGATCGTGATCGCCAAGCCTTCCACGGGTATGTCGGCCAGCATCTCTGAAAGCCGGCACGGTCGCAGTTCAAGCCCCCAATCCTCGCCCGCCCTGAAGAGCGCAAGCAAGGACTGCACAACACGCGTCAGGCGCGTGAGTGCCGCGCGCACTCGTTCGAGCCGATGCGGCTGGCTGCCCGCAGGTTCACGCTGAGCGAGCGCGAGTTGCGCATCCATGCCCGCCAGCGGTGTGCGCAAGGAGTGGGCCGCACACGCGGAAAACGCCTGCTCCGCCCTCACCCTTTGCGCCAGCCTGCGCCCGAGGGAGCTGACAGCCTCAGAAATGGCAGCGGTCTCCTCGCGTTCGCCGCGATCCGGGGCCGTCTCTGGCCGCATCGGGTCGTAGGTCTCGATCTGCCGCGAGAGCCGCGCCAGAGGATGCAGGCTCCGGTCAACCCGTTGACGGAGCAGCAAGGCCCAAAGCAGGCTGACCGACAGCGCAGTGATCAGGACCGTGCCGATGGCCTCGTAACGTGCCTCGTTGCGCTCGACAGCGACTTGGGCCACGTACAGCATCTTGACCTCCGCGCCCGGCATCGGAACGCCGTACACCCGCCATTGCCGATCAAAGTCGAACCAGCCTGATTGCCGGACGGCACTCAAGCTCGCCGAAGGGGCTTTGTGGGAGCGTCGCACCACCCTCCCCTGGCCATCCACGATCTGCCAGACGAACTTCTCTTCGTGAGCGGGCGCTGGCAAGACCTCGGGCAGGGATGCAGTGCCGTCCGCCAGTTGGGGTGAAGTGGTCAGCACGCCAAACATGACCTCGGCAGCCTCGCGAAGCGCTTCATCCAGCAGATCGTCGACCTCGTGGCGGACTGCCCAAGTCACCGTGAGCGCGAGCACGACCAGCCAGCCCAAGGCCACCCACGTGGTCAGCCTCACCAGTTCACGCCGTAGCGAGGGCAGCCGAAGCTCATTCGTCATTTGGGTACCCGATAACCCAGACCGCGGATCGTCTCGATCAGATCCCGCCCCAGCTTGCGCCGCAGGTTCGACACATGAACCTCCAGCACATTGCTGCTCGCATCACCATCGAAGCCCTGCGACAAGGACTCAAGTTCGGTCCGCGTCACCACGCGCCCGGCCCGTGAGGCCAAGGCTTCGAGCAAACCCCATTCACGGGCTGTCAACTCCACAGGCTGATCGTCACGCCAGACGGCCCGCCCCGGCAGGTCAAGGTTGATGCCACCCGGCAATACCAGTCGGGGCGCCCCCTGGGCCAACTGCCGGCGGCGCACGGCGCGCAACCGTGCCACCAGTTCCTCCGGCGGAAACGGCTTGACGAGGTAATCATCCGCGCCACTGTCCAGCCCATGAATACGGTCCTGCAGGAGGTCCCTCGCGGTGAGGACGAAGATCGGCATCGTGCGCCCCTGGGCGCGGAGTTGCCGCACCCACTCCACACCGGAGCCGTCGGGCAGCTGCCAGTCGATGAGCAGCACGTCGAACGGCTCTCCCATCACGGCGCGCGCATCGGCCAGTCGCTGGAACCAATCGACGACATGGCCCTCCAGGCGCAAGAAGCCGGCCAGCGCCTCGCCCAACGTCGCGTCGTCTTCCAGAAGCAGCAACCTCATCTTGTCCTCATCGCGTGGGCGTCACGCTACCACTGACGTTTGCTGCCTGGGGCCGCAAGTCGACATCGGCCAGGACGCGCGCGCTCGCTGCACGCTTTCGGGCACCCTCCGTGTCCGGCGCATTCCAGCCGAACCCGACGTCCCAGAACCTGAACCGGCCTCCCACTTCAGCGAACTGCACATCGCCCGCTCGGACCTGGACCGAAAGCGTGGCCTGCTGGTTTCCCCAAGCCACGGCAAGCTCGTGTTCGCCCGGACTCAGCCGCAGGCGCACGAGACCGCCCGGCACCAGGTCGGCGACGGCCTGCCCATTCACCCGCAGGCTCAAGGCCCGGGTCGCGCCGGCGCGGTCCAGCAGCTTGACCAGCACCTGAGCGCTGGCAGGGTCCGGCGCGAAGGTCTTGATCTCACGAGCCACCTCGGCCGAGGGGGCTGGGTTCGCCGCGCAAATCCGCTTCGGGGCATGCGTCTTGCGGAATGTCATGCAAGGCACACCATTGACGTCCGTCACCTCGTCAGGCAGCGAGCCACAAGCCGTCAGGCCCAGCAGCAGGGACAGAACTGTCAGGAGACGGCCGTGGCGTTGGGTCATGCCGAGTTCAGTCATGTTCAAGGTCCCAGATCTGGTGGGCGTCGATCAGCAGCCGGGCGGCCCATCGCGCGGCCTCGACTTGCGCTTCGAGTGCCACCAGGCCGCTCTGCCCGGATTGGCGCCGTGCCATGAGCAGCGCCTGCAGGTCTGCCTCGCCCAGCGCGTAGGCACGTTGCATCAACCGGGCGTTGTCGGCTGCGAGCGCAGCGGTCTGACGGCTCAGTCGCCATCGCTCGAGACTGCCTGTCGCGTCAGCCCACGTTTCCCGGGCCTGCTGCTCCACGTCGCGGCGCATCTGCTCCAGCGCCGACTCCGCCATGTCGGCTTCGCGCGCGAGCTGCAACGAACGCTGGTCGCGATACGCGCCACCCAGCGGCACGGTGACACTGAGCCCCACCAACCGCTCACGGCCGCGCGCTTCGCTCGCCGTGAACACGCCGACCACCGGGTCAGGCATGCGATCAGCGCGTGCGCGGGCGGCGGTCAATCGAACGCGCTGCCACTCGGCCTGTCGCGTCTTGATCGCATCAGCTTCTTCCAGCACACGATTCAGCCATGCTGCCTCCGCCCAACCCGGCTCGCTGACGTCAGCCAGCTGCTGGTCAGCGCTCGCCTGAGCGCCGAACCGTGTGTGCAGGGCGGCCTGCGCCTTGGCCAACGCGGTGCGGGCCGTGATGAGCTCGCGCTGCGAGTCGCCAACGTCAGCCTGGGCCTGCTGCTCATCCAGCAGGGCTGCATCCCCGGCGCGCCGGCGCTTCTGCACGGCCACCAAGTTCGCTTCGGCGAGTGCCACCTGCTGCGCGGCGAGGGCTTCGCGTTGCCGGCCCGCCAGCACACCGAGCCACAGGTCGGCCAGGGCACGAGCCGATTCATGACGCGCTTCACCCAACTGGGCGCGCGCCAGGTCGAGCTCGACGTCGCCGAGTTGGCGGTCCAGTGCCGCCTTGCCGTTCACCCGTATGGGCCGTTCGACGTGGGCCTGCCACTCCCGCGAAGGGGCACCAGCGTCCTGCACTTGCCTGCGCTGAGCCTGAAGTCGCAACGCCCACTCGTGGCTGCCCGTGGCCAGCGCCTGCGCCGAATGCGCGGCAGCAGCGGTGCCATGCCGCGCGAGGGACACGCTCGCATCGTGCTCGATCCAGGCGCTGGCGCGCTCTGTCGAAGGCAGCCAGGCGGGCGGCGGAACACCCTGCGCCTGAGCGACGACGGGGATCGCCAGAGCGGCAATGGCCCGAACAACCCAATTCATGTGAGTTCTCCATGTTTCAAGACGGCAGTCACCCAATGGCGCACGCCGCTGCCGCGAAGCTCCCGACGCAGTTCTTCGAGCAACTCGTCGACGTCGCCTTGCGGCAGCACCAGGTGGATGAGCGTGGCCTCGCTTCGCCCACTGACCTGCTCGGCCGCGCTGAGTCGACCGTGCGCGAAGCCGTGAGCGCGCGTGGGAGCACTGGTGAACACACCCGCCTCGCCACGGGCCAGCAGGAGGTCGACTGCGCGCTCCTCCACCGCCACAGGGCAGAGCAGATGCAGGCAGCAATCAGTCATGGGCCATCTCCGGAGTGGCCAGGCCCGCAGGTGCAGGTCGGCCGTAGCGCAGGTAAAGCACCGGCAGCAGGATCAAGGTGAGCGCCGTGGCGGTGATGAGCCCGCCGATCACGACGATGGCCAGCGGGCGCTGGATCTCCGAGCCCGGGCCCGTGGCCATCAGCAGCGGGATGAGGCCGAAGGCGGTGATGAAGGCCGTCATCAGCACGGGCCGCAGGCGTCGCTGACAGCCCTGCACCACGCACTGGATCAAGCTCAGCCCTTCGGCATGGAGCTGGTTGAAGTAGCTCACCAGCACCACCCCGTTGAGCACCGCAATGCCCAGCAGTGCGATGAAGCCCACCGACGCCGGCACC
>JBHIWE010000186.1:0-8877 GCA_041987645.1 Acidovorax sp.
CGCTACTACCTGGCCGCCAAGCTCAGCGCCCGCAACGAAGACATCGACTTCAACGCCGAAGACTTCATGCTGCGCGTCAACAGCGACCTGATCGGCAAGTACGTCAACATCGCCAGCCGGGCCGCGGGCTTCCTGACCAAGCGCTTCGAAGGCCAGCTCACCAGCGACTTCGGACCCGCCGGCAGCGCGCTGCTGGCCGAAGTGCGCAGCGCAGGCGACGCCCTGGCGCAGATGTACGAGGCCCGGGAATACGGCCGCGCCACGCGCGAGATCATGCTGCTGGCCGACAAGGTCAACGCCTACGTCGATCAGAACAAGCCCTGGGACCTCGCCAAGGACCCGGCCAACAACCAGGCGCTGCACCAGGTGTGCTCCGTGCTCGTCAACGCCTTCGCCGCGCTCACGCGCTACCTGTCGCCGGTGCTGCCCGGCCTGGCGCAGGCCGTGGAGGGCTTCGTGGGCCAAAGCATGCAGCAGTGGACCGTGGCCGGCGACGTGCAGTGCATCCAGCCCTACCAACACCTGATGCAGCGCGTGACGCCCGAGCAGCTCGAAGCGCTTTTCGAGGCCCCAGCCCAGGCAGCGCCTGCGCCAACCGCTACTGAAACCGTAGCAATCTCGTCCCACCCCGGCGGCGAGGAGATCGCGCCCACGATCACCATCGACGACTTCGCCAAGATCGACCTGCGCATCGCGCTGATCGTGAACTGCGAGCCGGTCGAGGGCTCCACCAAGCTGCTGCGCCTCACGCTGGACGCGGGCGAGGGCCGCCACCGCAACGTCTTCAGCGGCATCGCCAGCGCCTACCAGCCGGCCGACCTGATCGGCAAGCACACGGTGATGGTCGCCAACCTGGCGCCGCGCAAGATGAAGTTCGGCGTCAGCGAAGGCATGGTGCTGGCCGCGAGCCACGGCGACGAAAAGGCCCAGCCCGGCATCTACGTGCTCGAACCCCTGCCTGGCGCCACGCCCGGCATGCGCGTGCGCTGAGCGCGCCCGCACTTCATCGCCCCACCCTTCAGGCACGCCCCATGCGCCCCACTCTTTTGCACCGCATGCGGCACAGCCTGCTCGCCCCGGCCGTGGCCACCACCGCCCTGGCCGGGCTCGCCTCCGGCTGCACGGTGATCACCGTGGCTGGCACGGCGGTGAGCGTCACGGCCAGCGCCGTGGGGCTGGCGGCCGATGCGGCGGTGGGCACAGTCAAGATTGTGGGCAAGGGCGTGGGCATGGCGGCCGATGCGGTCACGGGCGGCAGCTCGGACAACAGCGGCATCCAGGTGCACGAGTCGATCCGGCCGGCGGGCTCCTGAAACACTGAAGCACCGAGCACCCGGCCTGGAACCGGGCGAAGCGGTTCCCGCCAGGCGCCGCATCGCAGTTACCAGCAGCGCCACGGCAAGGCGCAGCCACGACGCGCCAAGGGGGGTGCGAGCCGCCCTCTCAGTGCCCGACGTAGCGGCCAGGGCGGTGGCTGATCCACAGAAAACCGCTCATCACCAGCACCGCCAGCACCGAATAGGCCACGCGCTCGGGCGGCACCACGAAAAGCGCCAGCAGCACCACCACCCCGTCGATCGCCATCTGCACCTTGCCGGCCCGGATGCCGTGGCTTTGCTGCAGGTAGAGCGACACGATGGTGGCCCCGCCCAGGCTGGACTTGTGGCGCGCCAGGAACAGGCATCCCGTGCCCAGCAATAGCCCGCCCAGCACGGCGGCGAAGAGCGGGTTGAGGTAGTCCACATGCATCACGTGGGGGAACAGTTCGGTCAGCACCGACAGCAGCGCCACCGACAGAAAGGTCTTCACGGTGAATTCGCGGCCCATGCGCGTCCAGGCGAACCAGTAGAACGGCAGGTTGATGACGAAGAACAGCTTGCCGAAGGAAATGCCGGTCACGTAGTGCAGCAAAAAAGCGATGCCCGCCGTGCTGCCGATGAGCAGGCCCGCCTGGCTGAACAGCATCAGCGCCATGGCCACGAAGAGCGTGCCGGCAAAGAGCGCCTGGGCGTCCTCGTAGTGGCCGTGGCGCAGCGAGGGCGTGGCGGGGGGCTGCGGGGTCGCGGGCTGGGTCATGGCGTCAGAGAGCGGGAGGGCGGGGAGAAGAGAAGGCAGGCGAGGCGGCTGCAAGCACAGTGCAGCAGCCATGCAAGCGGCGGGCCAGGCCAGCGCGCATCAACGTCCCCCCTGCTGGATCTCGATCACGCTGCCGCTGCGCAGCACGCGCCCGTCGCTGCCGAACACGGCCGTGAAGATCATGGGCTGGGTGCCCCCGTCGTTCCAGCGCCAGTCCCACTCGGTCTCGTTCTTGAGGGCGTAGGTCATCACCTTCATGGGCTTGCCCAGGCGGCGGCGCACCTCGTCCACCGTCATGCCGGGCACGATCTGCGCGAACTCGGCCGGCGCAAGCACCTGGCGCAGCGCGGCCAGGCGGCCATCGGGGCCGATGGTGATCATGTAGTTGACCGAGCCCGCGGGCTGGCGGTTGTATTCGAAGGTGCGCGCTCCGCCGGGCTCGTCCCACACCCTTTCGGGCTCGCCGAAGCGCTGGCGCACGTCGGCCTCGGTGGAAGTGCCCACCTGCAGCTCGCTCAGGCGCTGCAGGTCACAGCCCGCCAGTGCGCCCAGCAGCACCAATACGGCCGCCACCAGGGCGGCGATCTTCCAGCCTTGCAAGTCCATGCGTCGTCTTCCTTTCTTCGTCGATTCAGGCCGCACTCTAGCGCGCCGGGACGGGGCCGAAGGCCTGGGGACTTGCCCCGAGGCGATGCCGCCCCCAATCCCCGCGAGGAGGCTTGTTCAGCGTTGCCCTAAAATCGCGCGCTCCCACCGCTGACCCCACACATCCTCTCCACGCTGCCATGTCCTTCTTCCGCCGCCCCGACTATCAGTCCGAAGCCACCCAGTTCATCAACAAGCTCAAGGCCGACAAGCCCGAGCTGGACGTGCAGCAGCGCGAAGGCCGCGCCCTTCTCTGGGACAAGCAGGTGGACCACAGGGCATGGGAAGAGTACAACGCCGCCCAGGTGGCGCAGCAGCCCTACGTGTACCAGACACGATCCTGACACTGAAGCAAACCGCAGGCTGCCAGCCCTTGCCGCAAGGGCGTGAGCCGCTATTCAAACCATAGCATCATGGCAGCCAGCAGCGCAGCCCCTCCTTCCTCCCTTCACGCCGGCGGCGAGGCCGCTCTGCCCTCCGCAGGCGAGGGCCGCGGCATGCCCGAGGTGGTCGATCAGGTGGCGCTGGCGCGACTCTACGGCGAGCCGCTCTTCGCGCTGCCGCAAGACCTCTACATCCCGCCCGATGCGCTGGAAGTGTTCCTGGAGGCCTTCGAGGGGCCGCTGGACCTGCTGCTCTACCTGATCCGCAAGCAGAACTTCAACATCCTCGACATTCCCATGGTGGGCGTGACGCGGCAGTACCTTGCCTACGTGGACGAGATCCGCAACCGCAACCTGGAGCTGGCGGCCGAATACCTGCTGATGGCAGCCATGCTGATCGAGATCAAGTCGCGCATGCTGCTGCCGCCCAAGAAGCAGGAAGACGGCGCCGAGCCCGAGGACCCCCGCGCCGAGCTGGTGCGCCGCCTGCTCGAATACGAGCAGATGAAGCTCGCCGCCATGCAGCTGGGCCAGCTGCCGCAGTACGGGCGCGACTTCCTCAAGGCCCAGGTCTATATCGAGCAGAGCCTCGCGCCGCGCTTTCCCGAGGTCCACGTGGTCGATCTGCAGGAGGCCTGGCGCGACATCATCAAGCGCGCCCGGCTGGTGCAGCACCACCGCATCACGCGCGAGGAACTCTCGGTGCGCGAATACATGAGCCACGTGCTCAAGCGGCTGCAAGGCCAGCGCTTCATCGAGTTCGAAGACATCTTCGACCCCGCCCAGGGCAGCACCGTGCTGGTGGTGACCTTCATCGCGCTGCTGGAGCTGGCCAAGGAGACGCTGATCGAGATCACCCAGGCGGAGGCCTTCGCACCCATCTACGTCCGCCTCGCCTATGTACCGGCTTAGCACCCCTTGAGCCGCACGCGGCGCTGCCCCTTTCACCCGAAGAGAGGCAGACGCCGCCAGCGGCCTGGCCGGGCTGGCTCCACGGCGCCCCGGCACCGGGCAGCGCCCGATTCTCAGTCTCCGGAAAGCACCCATGCATTCACACGACTTCGACGTTCTCATCATCGGCAGCGGCCTGGCGGGCCTCAGCGCCGCGCTGCACCTGGCGCCTACGCACCGCGTGGCCGTGGTCACCAAGCGCCAGCTGCAGGACGGTGCCAGCGGCTGGGCGCAGGGCGGCATCGCGGCCGTGCTGGCCGAGGGCGACAGCGTGGACGACCATGTGCAGGACACGCTGGTGGCTGGCGCGGGTCTGTGCGATCTGGCGGCCACGCGCTTCGTCGTGGAGAACGCGCCCGACGCCATCCGCTGGCTGCAGCAGCTGGGGGTGCCGTTCTCTCTGGAGGAGGTGGGCGGCGCCCTGCATCTCACGCGCGAAGGCGGCCACGGGGCGCGCCGCATCGTGCATGCGGCCGACGCCACGGGCGCGGCCGTGCAGCGCACGCTGATCGAGCAGGTGCGCGCCACGCCGGGCATCACGCTCTTCGAGCAGCACACGCTGGTGGATGTCATCAGCGCGGGCAAGCTGGGCTTGAAGGCCAGCGGCGGCGAACGCTGCCTGGGCGCCTACGTGCTCGACGAGGCGACGGACGAAGTCCACACCTTCCGCGCGCCGCACACCATCCTGGCGACGGGCGGTGCGGGCAAGGTCTATCTCTACACCACCAACCCCGACACCGCCACGGGCGACGGCATCGCCGCCGCCTGGCGCGCCGGCTGCCGCGTGGCGAACCTGGAGTTCATCCAGTTCCACCCCACCTGCCTCTACCACCCGCATGCCAAGTCCTTCCTCATCAGCGAGGCCGTGCGCGGCGAGGGCGGCCAGCTGAAGCTGCCTGCGAGCGCCGGGGGCGCCCGCTTCATGCCCCGGCACGACGAGCGCGCCGAGCTGGCCCCGCGCGACATCGTGGCCCGCGCCATCGACTTCGAGATGAAGACCCACGGGCTGGATTGCGTGCATCTGGACATCTCGCACCAGAGCCCGGCCTTCCTGCAGGAGCACTTTCCCAACATCCTGGCGCGCTGCGCCGAGCTGGGCATCGACATCACGCGCGAGCCCATCCCCGTGGTGCCGGCCGCGCACTACACCTGCGGCGGCGTGCTGACCGACCTGGCCGGCCGCACCGACCTGCCCGGCCTCTACGCCATCGGCGAGACCGCCTGCACCGGCCTGCATGGCGCCAACCGGCTGGCCAGCAATTCGCTGGTCGAATGCATGGTGTTCGCCCGCGCCGCCGCGCAGCACATCGCCGCGGCCGTGCCGCAGCCCCTGCCCGCGCTGCCCGCCTGGGACGACAGCCGCGTGACCGATGCCGACGAGTGCGTGGTCATCTCGCACAACTGGAGCGAGCTGCGCCACTTCATGTGGAACTACGTGGGCATCGTGCGCACCGACAAGCGGCTGGAGCGCGCCGCGCACCGCATCGCGCTGCTGCAGGCCGAGATCGCCGAGTTCTACGCGAACTTCCACGTCTCGCGCGACCTGCTGGAGCTGCGCAACCTGGTGCAGGTGGCCGAACTCATCGTGCGCTCGGCCCAGATGCGCCACGAAAGCCGCGGCCTGCACTACAGCCGCGACTGGCCCGAGCGCGCCGCGCCGGCCGCGCCCACCATCCTCGTGCCCGGCGCGCGCTGACCCCAAGCGCCCCCCCCACCCCCAACTACCCCCATGCACACCCCCATGGCCGACACCCTCGCCGCCCGCAGCCTCGCCAGCGTCTGGCACCCCTGCACCCAGATGAAGCGCCACGAGGCCGAGCCGCCCGTGGCGATCGCGCGGGCGCAAGGGCCCTGGCTGCACGGCACCGACGGACGCCGCTACCTGGACGGCATCAGCTCCTGGTGGGTCAACCTGTTCGGCCACGGCCACCCGCACATCCAGGCGGCGCTGGCCGACCAGCTGGCGCGGCTGGACCACGTGATGCTGGCCGGCTTCACCCACGCGCCGGTGGTGGAACTGTCCGAGCGCCTGGCCGCGCTCACCGGCCTGGGCCATGCCTTCTACGGCAGCGACGGCGCGGCCGCCACCGAGATCGCCCTCAAGATGAGCGCCCACTACTGGCGCAACCAGGGCCGGCCCGGGAAATGCCGCTTCATCGGCCTGGCCGGCGGCTATCACGGCGAGACCGTTGGCGCGCTGGCCGTCACCGACATTCCCCTCTTCCGCGAGGCCTACGCGCCGCTGGTGCGCCTGGGCGACGTGGTGCCCAGCCCCGATGCGCGCGGCGCCCAACCCGGCGAAAGCGCGCTGGACGCGGCCCGCCGCGCCGCCGCCGCCCTGGGCGACTGGCTGGCCGAGCACCACGCCAGCACCGCCGCGCTGATCCTGGAGCCGCTGGTGCAGTGCGCCGCCGGCATGGCCATGCACGATGCCGAATACCTGCGCCTGGCCCGGGCCCTGTGCGACCGCTACGAAGTCCACCTGGTGGCCGACGAGATCGCCGTGGGCTTCGGCCGCACCGGCACGATGTTCGCGCACCAGCAGGCCGGCATCCGGCCGGACTTCATCTGCCTCTCCAAGGGCCTCACGGGCGGCACGCTGCCGCTGTCGGCCGTGCTGACCACCGACGCGGTCTATGCCGCCTTCTACGCCGACGACGTGGCCCGGGGCTTCCTGCATTCGCACTCCTACACCGGCAACCCGCTGGCCTGCCGCGCTGCGCTGGCCACGCTGGAGCTGTTCGAGAGCACCGATGCGCTGGCCGCCAACCGGCAGCTCGCCGCCGCCATCGACGCCGCCTGCGCGCCCCTTTCGGCCCACCCGCGCGTGCGCCACGCGCGCCGCCTGGGCATGATCTGGGCCTGGGACGTGGACACCGCCCTGCCCGACTTCGCCCGCCGCTACCACCGCCACGCCATGGCCCGGGGCCTGGTGCTGCGGCCCATCGGCAACACGCTCTACGCCATGCCGCCCTACGTGCTGGACGAGGCCGAAGTGCAGCACCTGGCCACCCAGGCCCTGGCCGCGCTGGAGGCCACGCTGGCCGAGGAAGCACACGGCATCGGCGAGCACCTCGAAGGAGCCCTGCCATGAGCTGGGGCTGCTTCATCACGGGCACCGACACGGGCGTGGGCAAGAGCCTGGCCAGCGCCGCGCTGCTGCACGCCCTGGCGCGCCACCACGCCCGCGTGGTGGGCATGAAGCCCGTCGCGGCCGGCGCCGAGATCATCGACGGCGTGCTGACCAACGAAGACGCGGTGGCCCTGCGCGCCGCATCGACCCTGGCCGTGCCGCCCGAGCTGGACAACCCCGTGCTGCTGCCCGACCCGCTCTCGCCCCACATCGCGGCGCAGCGTGCCGGCGCCCCCATCGACATCGGCACGATCGTGCGCGCCCACCGGCAACTGGCCGAGCGTGCCGATGCGGTGGTGGTCGAGGGCGCGGGCGGCTGGCACGTGCCGCTCTCTGCCACCGCCACCGGCGCCGACCTGGCCCAGGCCCTGGGCCTGCCCGTGGTGCTGGTGGTGGGCCTGCGGCTGGGCTGCCTCAACCATGCGGCGCTGACGGCCGAGGCCATCCGCGCGCGCGGCCTCACGCTGGCCGGCTGGATCGCCAACCGCGTCGATCCGCACATGCTGGCGCCCGAAGACAACATCGCCTGGCTGCGCCAGCACCTGCGCGCCCCGCTGCTGGCCGAGCTGCCCCACCAGGCCAGCCCCGACGCCTGCGCCCTGGCCGCCTGCTACCACCTGCCTCCCGAATGGACATGACCCCAAAGACACCACCCACCGCCTCCTGGCTGGACGAGTTCCCCGCGCGCATCGCCGCGCTGGACGCCGCCCACCTGCGCCGCCACCGCCGCGCCGTGCGCCCGCTGCAGGGCGCACACCTGGAAGTGGACGGGCAGCCCATGCTGGCCTTCTGCAGCAACGACTACCTGGGCCTGGCCAGCCACACGGCCGTGTCGCTGGCCGCCTGCGACGGCGTGCGCGAGTACGGCGTGGGCTCGGGCGCCTCGCCGCTGGTGAGCGGCCACAGCGTGGCCAACGCGGCGCTGGAAGCCGACCTCGCCCACTTCGTGCAGCTGCCCCGCGCGCTCTATTTCTATTCCGGCTATGCCACCAACACCGGCATCGTGCCGGCGCTGATCGGCGAGGGCGACGCGCTCTTTTCCGATGCGCTCAACCACGCCTGCCTGATCGACGGCGCCCGGCTCTCGCGCGCCTCCATCCACCGCTACGCGCATGCCGACCTGCCCGCGCTGGGCCGCCTGCTGGCCGCCAGCACCGCGCGGCGCAAGCTGGTCGTCACCGATTCGGTGTTCAGCATGGACGGCGACGTGGCCGACATCCCCGCCTTGCTGGCGCTCTGCGAAGCGCACGACGCGCTGCTGCTGCTCGACGATTCGCACGGCTTCGGCGTGCTGGGCCCGCAGGGGCGCGGCGTGCTGGCCGAAGCGGGCCTGGCCGGCCGCAATGCCTCGCCGCGCGTGCTCTACATGGCTTCGCTGGGCAAGGCCGCGGGCGGGGCCGGCGGCTTCGTCGCGGGCAGCGATGCGCTCATCGAATGGCTGCTGCAAAAGACACGCAGCTACATCTTCGCCACCGCCGCGCCCGCCCTGCTGGCCCGCGCCATGCAGGCCGCGCTGGACCAGATCGAGCGCGGCAGCGCGCTGCGCACCCAGCTGCAGGGCCGCATCGCGCAGCTGCGCGACGGCTTGGCACCCGTGCTGCAAGGCACGCACTGGCAGCTGGGCGCCTCGCGCACCGCCATCCAGCCGCTGCTCATCGGCCCCAACGCCGAAGCCCTGGCCGTGATGGA
>JBHIWE010000187.1:0-8800 GCA_041987645.1 Acidovorax sp.
ATGACCGCCTCCTGGTTTGCCGACAAGATCGAGCAGTGGCCGACAGCCAAGCTGCTGCCCTACGCCCGCAACGCGCGCACCCACTCGGACGATCAGGTGGCGCAGATCGCTGCGTCGATTGCCGAGTTCGGATTCACCAATCCGATCCTGGCGGGCAGCGACGGCGTGATCGTCGCCGGTCACGGACGGTTGGCCGCCGCGCAGAAGCTCGGGCTGGCGGTGGTGCCGGTGGTGGTGCTCGATCATCTGACCCCGACGCAGCGCCGGGCCCTGGTGATCGCGGACAACCGCATCGCCGAGAACGCGGGTTGGGACGACGCGATGCTGCGCATCGAGATCGCATCACTGCAGGACGACGACTTCGACGTGTCGCTGACCGGCTTCGATGCCGATGCGCTCGCAGAGTTGATGGCGGGCGATGAACCGGATGGCGAAGGCGAAACCGATGACGACGCAGTGCCCGAAATGTCCGAGACGCCGGTCTCGCGCCCGGGTGACATCTGGCTGCTTGGTGGACACCGGCTGCTTTGCGGGGACTCCACCGTGGCTGAAAGCTACGACCGGGTTCTCGACGGTGAGCCGGTGGACATTGTCTTCACTGACCCGCCGTACAACGTGAACTACGCCAACAGCGCCAAGGACAAAATGCGCGGCAAGGATCGCGCGATCCTGAACGACAACCTGGGCGACGGCTTCTACGACTTTCTGCTGGCGGCGCTGACGCCGACCATCGCGCATTGCCGGGGCGGGATCTACGTGGCGATGTCGTCCAGCGAACTGGATGTGCTGCAGGCCGCCTTCCGCGCCGCCGGTGGCAAGTGGTCGACGTTCATCATCTGGGCCAAGAACACCTTCACGCTGGGCCGCGCCGACTACCAGCGCCAGTACGAGCCGATCCTGTACGGATGGCCCGAGGGGGCACAACGCCACTGGTGTGGCGACCGGGATCAGGGCGACGTCTGGAACATCAAGAAGCCGCAGAAGAACGACCTGCACCCGACGATGAAGCCGGTGGAGTTGGTCGAGCGGGCGATCCGCAATTCGAGCCGCCCCGGCAACGTGGTGCTCGACCCGTTCGGAGGTTCCGGCACGACGCTGATCGCCGCTGAAAAGTCAGGGCGGATGGCGCGGCTGATCGAACTCGATCCGAAGTACGCCGATGTGATCGTGCGCCGCTGGCAGGAGTGGACGGGCAAGCAGGCCACCCGCGAGGCGGATGGCGTGGCGTTCGATCAGGCGGCGAGCGACTCGTCGGTGATCTCGCAGTGAATCACGAACCCGGTCAGGTAAGGCAGGCCGCGCGGGATGCCGTATTGCTTGCTGGTCTGGCGGCCAATCGTCCAGCCCATCCATTGCTGGGTGGCGGCGTTGATCGCGTCCACCAGGGTATGGCCCCGGTACAGCCCGTTCTGCACATCGTCCGCGAAGTGGCGTCCGTGGCGGCTGTCGAGGAAGGTTACGACCGATTCAAGGGGCTGGCCGGTGGCGTCCGAGATGGCGGTCATCGCCAAGGGCCACGCTGCGCTGGCGTGCTCGTTCATCGTGCCCCAAAAGCCCCAGGCATCGTTCTGGGTGGCGGGGATCTGTTTGGTGGTGTTCATCTCGGGCTCCTTGGGGTTGATCGTTACGACACCCGTAGTAACGCGCTGTTCGATTGAGAAGCCAAGCGCCGCTTGGCCTCTTTCTCGATCTTTCTGATCAGGCGATCCGATAAACCCGCTCACCGCCCTGAGCTTTGTCCGAAACGATGGTCAGGCCGAGCTTTTTCTTGAAGGCTCCGGCGAAGGTGCCGCGCACCGTGTGTGCCTGCCAGCCGGTGGTCTCGCAGATCTGCTGCACTGTTGCGCCCTCTGGTCGTTGCAGCATCCGGATCACGCTGGCCTGCTTGCTGTTCTCACGGGCGCGCGGCTTGGTGGCGACCCGCTCTGCCGCCCACGTGGCCTCGGCTGCCGCCACGGTGGCCTCGATCTCGGGGTCGGCCGCCAGGGGTGCAGGCGCAGGCCGGGCGCGTCCCATCGCGTCATAGCCCTCGGCGGCGACGAACCAGTTGGTGCCGTCGGAGGTGATGAGGGCGCGGTTGAAAAGGCCGTCGAGCACTTTCTTGCGTGCGCCGCCTTTGATGTTGTCGGGGAACCAATCGATCTTGCCGTCGGTGTGTTCGAGTGCGTAAGCCAGGATCGCGTGCTGGGCCGGGGTCAGTTGGGTGGTGGTCATTTGCTTCTCCTTCGGGTGGTTGATGGGGTGACGTGATGAACGCGCTGTTCTGGAGTGAAGCCAAGCGCTTTGTGCTTGGCTTCACCACGTCAGTTGCTGGCGCGCAAGGCCTGTGCGCCTTCCTGTGCCAGGGTCAAGACGGCTGCTTGAAAGGCGATGTCGGCGATCCAGGGCGCGCCCTGGGCATCTGCCAATAGGTCTTCGACAACCTGTTTCGACTTGGCGCGCATGACCGCGCAGGCCAACTCGAGCTGTTCGTTTGACGCGCTGCGGACTTCAGGGCAAATCCGAGCGAGCGCAGTCAGGGCCGCTTGTCCGAGCTTGTGACCGAGTTCATCGATGGGGGCAGTGTTCATCTGGAAATTCCTGAAACGTTGTTGGTGACGTCGTGATGAACGCGCTGTTCCAGATGGAAGCCAAGCTGATTCCGGGGGAATGACGAACAAGTGATTGAAGGGGCCGCTGGTTCTCAAAATGGGCATCTCGATACGCGCTTACGCCCGCCACAGGGGCGTGACCGACACCGCTGTTCACAAGGCCATCCGGGCTGGGCGCATCACGCCGGAATCTGACGGCACCATCGACGCCGACCGCGCGGATCGTGAGTGGGCGCGCAACTCGGACGCTCCCAAGGTGGGAACGCGTGCCAAGGCCGCGAAGGTCGCCGTACCGGAGGGCGGTGCGAATGTCAGCAATGAGGGGCCCGCAGCACTGCCTGCTGGCGGCGCGTCCCTGCTTCAGGCGCGCACGGTCAACGAGGTGGTCAAGGCACAGACGAACAAGGTGCGGTTGGCCCGCCTCAAGGGCGAACTGGTGGATCGGCCGCAGGCCATCGCCCACGTTTTCAAGTTGGCGCGCTCCGAGCGGGACGCTTGGTTGAACTGGCCCGCGCGCATCTCGGCGCAGATGGCGGCCAAGCTCAACGTCGATCCGCACACGATGCACATCGCCCTGGAGGCGGCTGTGCGTGAGCACCTTCAGGAACTGGGCGAGATGCGCCCCCGGGTGGATTGACGATGGAGATGGAATACGAAGGCGCAGCCGAGATCGAGCGCGCGTGGCGCGAAGGGTTGACCCCCGACCCGCTGCTCACGGTGTCCGAATGGTCGGATCGCCACCGGATGCTCTCCAGCAAGGCATCGGCCGAGCCAGGGCGCTGGCGCACCAGTCGCACGCCGTACCTGAAAGCCATCATGGATTGCCTGTCGCCGACCTCACCGGTCGAGCGCGTGGTGTTCATGAAGGCAGCCCAGCTCGGCGCGACCGAGATGGGATCGAACTGGATCGGCTATGTCATCCACCACGCGCCGGGCCCGATGATGGCGGTGTGGCCGACGGTGGAGATGGCCAAGCGCAACTCCAAGCAGCGGATCGATCCGTTGATCGAGGAATCGGCGGCGCTGGCGGAACTGATCGCCCCGGCGCGCTCGCGTGACTCGGGCAACACGATTCTGGCGAAGGAGTTTCGCGGCGGCGTGCTGGTTATGACGGGCGCGAACAGCGCCGTGGGCCTGCGCTCGATGCCGGTGCGCTACCTGTTCCTTGATGAGGTGGATGGTTATCCGCTGGACGTCGAGGGTGAAGGCGACGCGATCTCGCTGGCCGAGGCGCGCACCCGCACGTTCGCGCGCCGCAAGATCTTCATCGTCTCGACGCCGACGATCTCGGGGGCGAGCGCCATTGAGCGCGAGTACGAGGCCAGCGACCAGCGCCGCTACTTCGTGCCATGCCCGCATTGCTCGCACCGGCAGTGGCTGCGTTTCGAGCAATTTCGATGGGAGAAGGGGCAGCCGGACACGGCGGCCTACATCTGCGAATCGTGTGACGAGCCGATTGCCGAGCACCACAAAACCTGGATGCTGGAGCACGGCGAATGGCGCGCGATGATCAGCGACGGCACCGGCAAGACGGCAGGTTTCCACCTGTCGTCGCTGTACAGCCCGGTGGGCTGGCGCAGTTGGCGCGACATCGCCGCCGCCTGGGAGAGCGCTGTCAACAAGGAATCGGGATCGGCGGCGGCCATCAAGACCTTCAAGAACACCGAGCTGGGGGAGACCTGGGTCGAGGAAGGCGAAGCACCCGACTGGCAACGGCTGGTCGAGCGCCGCGAGGAGTACCGCATCGGCACCGTGCCGCAAGGCGGACTGCTGCTGGTGGGCGCGGCCGACGTGCAGAAGGATCGCATCGAGGCGTCTATCTGGGCCTTCGGGCGCGGCAAGGAGTCCTGGTTGGTCGAACACCGCGTCATGATGGGCGACACCGCCCGCGACGCCGTGTGGAAGCGACTCGCCGAATTGCTTGCCGAAAACTGGACGCATGCCTCGGGCGCGGCGATGCCGCTGGCCCGTTTCGCCCTGGACACCGGCTTTGCGACACAGGAGGCCTACGCCTTCGTGCGGGCCTGCCGTGACTCGCGCGTGATGCCAGTCAAGGGCGTACCGCGCGGGGCGGCACTGATCGGCACGCCGACGGCCATCGATGTCTCGCAAGGCGGCAAGAAGCTGCGCCGGGGCATCAAGGTGTTCACGGTGGCGGTCGGCATCGCCAAATTGGAGTTCTACAACAACCTGCGCAAGGGCGCGGACGTCAGCGAGGACGGCGTGACCACCGTCTATCCGACGGGTTTTGTCCACCTGCCCAAGATCGACGCCGAGTTCATCCAGCAGCTCTGCGCCGAGCAGTTGATCACCCGCCGCGACCGCAATGGCTTCCCTGTGCGCGAGTGGCAAAAGATGCGCGAGCGCAATGAAGCGCTCGACTGCTACGTGTACGCCCGTGCGGCCGCATCGGCAGCGGGCCTGGATCGCTTCGAGGAACGCCACTGGCGTGAACTGGAGCGGCAACTCGGGATGGAACGGCCACCGGATGAGCCGCCCCCGATTCAAGCATTCGACCCAGACGAGGCCACCCAACGAGGTGGCCTTTTTGTTTCTGCAACCCCATCACGGCGGCGCGTCATCAAGAGCCGCTGGCTGTCCTGATTTTCAGAGGAGTTTTCATGAGTCTTGCCACCCGTATCGAGAGCCTGGTCATCCGGGTCGCCCAGGAGTTCAACGACGTCCGGGCGACGGCGGGCAATCTCGCTGGCCTGTCCACCACCGACAAGTCGAGTCTGGTCGCGGCGATCAACGAGCTGAAGGCGGCGGTGCTGTCCGCCACCGCCATCGACGACAACCAGATCGCCACCTCCAGCACCTACTCGTCGAACAAGATCGTGTCGCTGCTCGACGCGCTCAAGGCCGACATCCTCGGTGGAGCGGACGCCGCCTACGACACGCTGGTGGAAATCCAGCAGTTGCTGCAGAACGGCACCACGGGACTGGATGCGCTTCTGGCCGCAGTCAATCTGCGCGTGCGTTTCGATGCGGCGCAGACCTTGACGGTGGCCGAGCAACTGCAGGCCCGCACCAACATCGGTGCGGTGGCGGCCAGCGATGTCGGGAACACCGATACCGACTTCGTCGTGATCTTTGACGGGGCGCTGGCCTGATGAGCCTCGCGTCCAGCATTGGCGCACTGGCGGCGCGCATTGGCTTCGAGGTCAAGACCAAGATCGACGCCACGCATCCAGGCCTCGCCCGGGTGTGGGTCAGCTTCGGCTACGTGGGCGGTCAGGTCGTGATCGCCAGCGCGCGCAATGTGGCCAGCGTCGTGCGCACGGCGGCGGGCCGGTACCGCGTGCATTTCGCCGTGGCGATGCCGGATGCGAACTACTGCTGGACGGCGCTCGCCCGCAGCAGCACCAACACCGGTCAGCAGCGCGTAGCCGTCGTGCGCGCCAGCTCCGACCTAAAGACGGCCCAGTACGTCGACATCTCCTGCGCGACGACCGCAGCGTCGTTCGACGACTCCTCCGAAATCAATCTCGTGGTGTACCGCTGATGGCCTACACAGAAGTCCAACTCCAGGCGCTGGAATCCGCGCTCGCCAAGGGCGAACACCGCGTCACCTTCGGCGACAAGACAGTCGAGTACCGCTCGGTCGATGACCTGAAGGCCGCGATTCGCGAGGTCAAGCGCGGCTTGTTGCAGCAGGCAGCCGAAACCGCCCTCTTGCCCGGCGCGCCGCGCCAGATCCGGGTCACGACCTCGAAGGGGTTCTGATGGCTTGGTATTCCAAGATTCGAAGCATCTTCGGTCAGTCTCCGGTTCACGAAGCGGCGGGCCGTGGCCGTCGCTCGCTGGCGTGGATGCCCGGCAACCCCGGCGCGGTCGCGGCAATGCTGGCGACCAATGCCGAACTGCGCATCAAGAGCCGCGACCTCGTGCGCCGCAATGCCTGGGCCCAGGCCGGTATCGAGGCCTTCGTGGCCAACGCGGTCGGCACCGGCATCAAGCCGCAAAGCCTGTCGCCCGACGATGCGTTCAAGGCCGAAGTGCAGGCGCTGTGGCGCGACTGGACGGCGGAGGCCGACGCCGCTGGGCAGACCGACTTCTACGGCCTGCAGGCCTTGGCCTGCCGCGCGATGCTCGAAGGCGGCGAATGCCTGATCCGCTTGCGGCCCCGACGTCCGAAAGACGGGCTGGTGGTTCCCTTGCAGCTCCAGTTGCTGGAGCCCGAGCACCTGCCGATCCATCTGAACACCGATCTGCCCTCGGGCAACGTCGTGCGCTCCGGCATCGAGTTCGACAGCTTGGGGCGGCGCGTGGCCTACCACCTGTACCGCTCGCATCCGGAGGACGGGCGACTGGCCCCGATGTCGGGCCAGGGCGGGATAGATACGGTGCGCATCGATGCGAAGGAAATCATCCACCTGTTCCGCGTGCTGCGCCCGGGCCAGATCCGGGGTGAGCCGTGGCTGTCGCGGGCCCTGGTCAAGCTCAACGAGCTCGACCAGTACGACGACGCCGAGTTGGTGCGCAAGAAAACCGCTGCGATGTTCGCCGGGTTCGTGACCCGCCAGAACCCAGAGGACAACCTGATGGGGGAAGGCGCTGCCGACAGCGATGGCATCGCGCTGGCCGGGCTGGAGCCGGGAACGCTGCAGATTCTGGAGCCCGGCGAGGACATCAAGTTCTCCGATCCGGCAGACGTCGGCGGTTCGTACTCCGAGTTCCTGCGCACGCAATTCCGGGCGGTCGCCGCCGCCATCGGCATCACCTACGAGCAACTGACCGGCGATCTGACTGGCGTGAACTACTCGTCCATCCGCGCCGGGATGCTGGAGTTCCGGCGTCGCTGCGAGATGGTGCAGCACAGCGTGCTGGTGCATCAGATGTGCCGCCCGGTTTGGGCCGCCTGGATGAAGCAGGCCGTGCTTGCCGGTGCCATCGACGCCCCTGGCTTTGCGCGCGGTGGGGCCGCCCGTCGCCGCCAGTACCTGCAGGTGAAGTGGATTCCGCAGGGCTGGCAGTGGGTCGATCCGGAGAAGGAATTCAAGGCGATGTTGCTGGCCATCCGCGCGGGCCTGATGAGCCGCTCGGAAGCCATCTCGGCCAATGGGTACGACGCTGAAGACGTCGACCGCGAGATTGCGGCCGACAACCAGCGCGCCGACGACCTCGGCTTGATCTTCGACTCCGACCCTCGCTACACGTCCAAAGACGGCGGCAGCGCCGAACCCAACCGCAGCGCCAACGCGCCGGACATCACCGGCAGCCAAACGTCTTCCTGAACGGCTGCCAGACCGCCTTCCACAAGGATTCCCATGACCGTGCTACCTCATCTGGCGGCGCGCCTGTTCGGCGTGCCGCTGGCGATCCATCGCCCGAAACTCGACGTCATCCTCTCCGTGCTCGGTGCACGCGTCGGCCTCGCCGACCTCGCTGCGCCCGTGGGCTACACGCCTGCGGCCCGCGCGCTTGGGCCTCCGAGCGGCAAGGTCGCCGTCATCCCGATCCACGGCACGCTGGTGCGCCGAACCTCGGGCATCGAAGCCGAATCGGGCCTCGCCAGCTACACCGGCCTCGCCGCGCAACTGGATGCGGCGCTGGCCAGCCCTGAGATCGCCGCGATCCTGCTCGACATCGATTCGCCGGGTGGCGAGTCGGGCGGCGTGTTCGATCTGGCTGACCGCATCCGCGCGGCGTCGGAAGTGAAGCCCGTCTGGGCCGTGGCCAACGACATGGCGTTCTCTGCAGCCTATGCGCTGGCGTCAGCCGCCACCCGCGTGTTTGTCGCGCGCACCGGCGGCGTCGGCTCGATCGGCGTCATAGCCATGCACGTCGATCAGTCGGTGAAGGACGCCCAGGACGGCGTTCGCTACACCGCCGTGTTCGCGGGCGAACGCAAGAACGACCTCAACCCGCACGAACCGATCTCCAACGAAGCCCACGTCGTCCTCAAGGCCGAGGTGGATCGCATCTATGACCTGTTCGTCGAGACGGTCGCGCGCCATCGCGGCCTCGATGCGGACGCCGTGCGCGCCACGGAAGCGGGTCTGTTCTTCGGCCCGGACGCCGTCGCCACCGGTTTGGCCGACGCCGTCGGCAGCCTTGACGACGCGCTTACACAACTCACGCAATCGCTTTCCCCACTCCCGACTCAGGTGGCTACGGCCAGCCAAGCGGGCTTTCTTCGCAACCACCAGATGGAGTCTTCCATGAATGATCGAACCGACCCCGCTGCTTCTGATCGGCCTCTTGCT
>JBHIWE010000188.1:0-8795 GCA_041987645.1 Acidovorax sp.
ACGCTGGTCGTCACCCCGGGGAGCGAAATGGCCGCCACCTTGGTAGCCACCACCATCACGAGCAGCCGGAGCGCCGCGGCCGAAACGGTCGCCGCCGCGATCACGGTCGCCAAAGCCCCCGCCGAAGCCGCCACGGCCACCACCCGAAGGACGGCGATCGCCGCCACGGAAGCCGCCGCCTTCGCGGCTGCCACGGCCACCAAATTCGGGGCGGGCCTGCGGCGCACGCTGCTGCGGCTCCAGGCCAGGAATGACTTCTGCTTTGAACTGCTGCTTGCTATAGCCTTCGATATCGAAGATCTTGCGGCGGTCGCGGAACTCCGCGAACGTCACGGCCAGGCCTTGGCGGCCTGCACGGCCGGTACGGCCGATGCGGTGGGTGTAGTCCTCGGCCTTCATGGGCAGGCCGTAGTTGAACACGTGCGTGATGGTCGGCACGTCGATACCGCGAGCAGCCACGTCGGTAGCCACCAGCACCTGCACCTGGCCGCTGCGCAGCGCCATCAGGCGGCGGTTGCGCAGGCCCTGGCTCAGGGCGCCGTGCAGCGCCACAGCCGAGAAGCCCTCTTGCTGCAGGTCGTTAGCCAGGCCGTCGCACTCCACCTGGGTGCTGGCGAACACGATGGCCTGGTTGATGGAGGTGTCACGCAGCCAGTGGTCCAGCAGCTTGCGCTTGTGCTGAGCGTTGTCAGCCCAGAACAGGGTCTGCTTGATGTTGGCGTGCTTTTCCTGCGGGCTGTCGATCTGCACCTTCTGCACGTGCGAACCGCCATCGTGCATCACGCGCATGGCCAGCTGCTGGATGCGCGGCGCGAACGTGGCGCTGAACATCATGGTCTGCTGACGCTGGCTGGTCATCTGGTTGATGTCGGCCAGGTCGTCGGCGAAGCCCAGGTCCAGCATACGGTCGGCTTCATCGACCACCAGGAACTTCACCTGGTCGAGCTTGATCTGCATGGAGCGTTGCAGGTCCAGCAGACGGCCCGGCGTGGCGACCACGAGGTTGGCGTTCTGCAGCTTGGCAATTTGCAGTTGGTAGGGAATGCCACCCACCACGTTGGCCACGCGCAGGCCGCGGCAGTGCTTGACCAGTTCGATGGCGTCGTGCGCCACCTGCTGGGCCAGTTCACGCGTCGGGCACAGGATCAGCGCACCGGGCACGGCGGCCTTGAAGTTGCGGGCGTTGGTGGGGTCCTTGCGCTTGGCGCGCTTAGGAGCCGGTTCGCCACGGGCTGCGGCTTCAGCGACGGCACGGTCGAACTCGGCGCGGGCAGCGGCTTCGGCAGCGGCCTGTTCGCCGATCAGCGTGTGCAGCACGGGCAGGAGGAAGGCTGCGGTCTTGCCGCTGCCGGTCTGGCTGGAGACCATCAGGTCGATGAAGCGGGCAGAAGCATCGCTCGGGCTCATCGCCAGAGGAATGGCTCGAGCCTGCACTTGCGTGGGCTGGGTGTAGCCCAGGTCGGCCACGGCCTGCACCAGTTCGGCAGCCAGGCCCAGCTGGACGAAGCCATTGGGTTCGGCCGTCACTTCGACGTCGTCGGCCTGCACGGCCACGGATTCAACAGCCAGGACAGCGTCTGCAGCGGCAATGGAGGTATCTGCAGGCGCGAATTCGCCCTGCACTTGGAGAGTGTCAGTCATATTTTTTCTCACACGAAGACAGCCGCAGGCGTGGCCTGCGGAGGCTTCGTCAATGGTTAAAAAACATCAACCATCAAACGAAACCAGAGCTGCGGGGAGCAGCGCGGGTGGGCATTTGTGCGAAGTTCCGCTGAAACGTGGATTTCAAGCGGCTTGCAGGCCCGGTGTGTGAAGGGAGATGCGCAATCTGCGTGAGCCGCCAAGGGCTAATGTGTCACGCAAGCCGGCGATTATGGCATGCCTGGGGTTTTCCCGCAATGCCTCTTTTGCGCCCTGCCCCATCTTTGTGCAGGGCAGCGGGCGCAGGAGCCTCACACCGCCAGCAGATGCGTGCGGTAGTGCGCCATCTCGTCGATGGACTCATGCACGTCGGCGAGCGCGGTATGCCGCTGCGCCTTCTTGAAGGACGAATACGCCTCGGGCTTCCAGCGCTTGGCCAGTTCCTTGAGCGTGCTCACGTCGATGTTGCGGTAGTGGAAGAAGGCTTCGAGCCGAGGCATGTAGCGCACCAGGAAGCGCCGGTCCTGGCCGATGCTGTTGCCGCACATGGGCGCCGAGCCCTTGGGCACGTAGCGCGCCAGGAACTCGATGATCTGCTGCTCGGCCTCGGCCTCGGTGATAGCCGAAGCCCGCACCTTGTCGATCAGGCCGCTGCGGCCATGCGTGCCCTTGTTCCAGGCATCCATGCCGTTCAGCAGTTCATCGGACTGGTGGATGGCGAACACCGGGCCCTCCACGCGGGGCTCCAGGTTCGGGCCGGTCACCACGACGGCGATCTCCAGCAGGCGGTCGGTTTCGGGGTTCAGGCCCGTCATTTCGCAATCGAGCCAGACTAGGTTCTGGTCGGACTTGGGCAAGGCAGGCACAGGGGTGGCAGCGGTTTCAGACATGGGGCAATTGTCGCCGATGGGTGCCACGCTCCGCACCGACGCAGGCATTCCCACTCGGGCATCTGGCGCCGTGGCAAAGCCCTACACTCCAACGCTCATGCCCCACTCTGCCTCCAATCCTCCCTTCTGGACGCCGTCGGTGCTGCTGACGCTGGCGTTCGCCGCACTGCTGCTGGCCGGTCTCGCGCTGCGCTTCTGGCTGGCCACGCGCCAGGTCCGCCACGTGGCGCGCCACCGCAGCGCCGTCCCGGCCGCATTCGCTGGCCGCATCCCGCTGGCGGCCCATCAGAAAGCAGCTGACTACACCATCGCCAAGACCCGCTTCGGCCTGGTGGAGATGGCGATCTCGGCCGCCGTGACGCTGGGCTGGACCCTGCTGCGCGGCCTGGACCTGCTCAACCGGGCCCTGCTCGATTGGCTAGGCGGCGGAATGCTGCAGCAGCTGGCGCTGCTGGGCGCCTTCGCGGTGATCGGCGGGCTGATCGACCTGCCGACCACGATCTACACGACCTTCGTGATCGAGCAGCGCTTCGGCTTCAACAAGATGACGCCGCGCCTGTGGCTGGGCGACCTGCTCAAGTCCACGCTGATGGGCGCGATCGTGGGGCTGCCCATCGCCGCGCTCATCCTGTGGCTGATGGGCTCGGCCGGCCCGGCGTGGTGGCTCTGGGCCTGGGCCGTCTGGATGGGCTTCAACCTGCTGCTGATGGTGATCTACCCGCTCTTCATCGCGCCGCTCTTCAACAAGTTCCAGCCGCTGCAGGACGAATCGCTCAAGGCCCGCGTGACGGCGCTGATGCAGCGCTGCGGCTTCGCCGCCAAGGGCCTGTTCGTGATGGACGGCAGCCGCCGCAGCGCCCATGCCAACGCCTACTTCACCGGCTTCGGCGCGGCCAAGCGCGTGGTGTTCTACGACACGCTGCTGCGCCAGCTGAGCCCCGGCGAGGTCGAAGCCGTGCTGGCCCACGAGCTGGGCCACTTCAAGCACCGCCACATCGTCAAGCGCATCGTGAGCCTGTTCGCGCTGAGCCTGGCAGGCTTCGCGCTGCTGGGCTGGCTGAGCACGCAGTTCTGGTTCTACACGGGCCTGGGCGTGGTGCCCAACCTGATGCTGCCGGGCCTGGCGCCCGCCGCGCCCAACGACGCGCTGGCGCTGCTGCTCTTCCTGCTCGCCGCGCCCGTCTTCACGGTGTTCATCTCGCCGCTCTTTGCGCAGATCTCGCGCCGCCATGAATTCGAGGCCGACGCCTATGCCATGGCGCAGGCCAGCGGCAGTGACCTGGCCGCGGCGCTGCTCAAGCTCTACGAAGACAACGCCTCCACGCTCACGCCCGACCCGGTGTACGTGAAGTTCTACTACTCGCATCCGCCGGCCAGCGAACGCCTGGCCCGCATGCCCACCCCGAGCCCGATGCCGTCATGAGCACTCCATCCATGTTCCCCCGCAAAGACTGGTCCCAGGAGCCCCGCCGGGCGCTGACGGCCACCGAAGTCGTCACCCGGCTGGCCGAGCTGAACGGCTGGGCGCTGAGCGGCGACGGCGCAGCCGTGGCCATCGAGAAGACCTACCGCTTCGCCAACTACCACGAGACCATGGCCTTCGTGAACGCGGTGGCCTTCATCGCCCACGCGCAGGACCACCACCCCGACCTGTCGGTGCACTACAACCGCTGCGTGGTGCGCCTGAACACGCACGACGTGAGCGGCATCTCGGCCACCGACATCGACTGCGCGGCGCGTTTCGACGCCCTGCTGGCCGCATGATGCATTCCGCCCACTTGCCGCTGCGCAGCCATGGCTGAGCGCAGCGCCCTGTACGAAGGCCTGGTGGTGGCCAGCCACGGCCGCCACTGCCTGGTCGAATCGCCCGACGGCGCCCGCCGCATCTGCCACCCGCGCGGCAAGAAGAGCCAGGCCGTGGTGGGCGACCGCGTGCTCTGGCAAGCGCCACCGCCCGGCCAGGGCGAAGAAGGCACGATCGAGCGCGTGCAGGAACGCCGTAACCTCTTCTACCGGCAGGACGAGATCCGCACCAAGTCGTTCGCGGCCAACCTCGACCAAGTGCTGATCCTGATCGCAGCCGAACCGGTGTTCTCCGAAAGCCAGCTGGCGCGCGCGCTGATCGCGGCCGAGGCCGAGCGCATCCAGCCGCTGATCGCGCTTAACAAGAGCGACCTGGTCGAGCCCTTCGCCCGGGCCTGGGAGCGCCTGCTGCCCTACCGCCACATGGGCGGCGACGGCAGTGATGGCGGCCACACCGCCAGCCACCACTACCGCGTGCTGCCGCTCTCGCTCTCGGAATCGGCCGAGGTGGACCGCCAGGCGCTGCTGGAGCTGCTGCGCGGCAAGACCACACTGGTGCTCGGCCCCTCGGGGTCGGGCAAGAGCACGCTCATCAACCTGCTGGTGCCGGGCGCGACGGTGCTGACCGGCGAGATCTCGCAGGCGCTCAACTCCGGCAAGCACACCACCACGAGCACGACGCTTTACTGGGTGGACCCGCAGGAGCGCACCACCGCGCTCATCGACTCGCCGGGCTTTCAGGAATTCGGGCTGCACCATATCGGCCCGGCCGACCTGCCGCGCCTGATGCCCGACATCGGCCTGCATGCGGAGCACTGCCGCTTCTACAACTGCACCCACCTGCACGAGCCGGGCTGCGCGGTGATGGAGCATGTGGACGGCCTGCAGGGCGAATCACGCACCGGCCCGGGCGCCATCAGCGCCAGCCGCTACCAGATCTACGCCAACCTGTTCGCGGAACTGAGCGAGACGCGGCGCTGGTGAGTTCCGGCCCGGATCAGGGCCGAAACGGGCTGCAGCGCTTGAAGGACAAGCGCTAGCAGCTATAAAAACAATAGCAATCAGCCCAACAGGCGCGCGAAGGTCAGCAGCGCCAGCAGCAGCATCCACACCACCACCGAGCGCCAGACCAGCCCCACCACGCTGCGCAGATGCGCGATCTCAGGGGTGCGGCCAGGCGTGCTGTCGCTGTCGGCATCGGCCTCTACGGCGTCGATCACCGCCGGGTCGATCGCGGCGACCTGCGGGTCGATGCGCGTGCGCAGGGCCTCGCCGCCCAGCCGCACGTTGATGGCGCCGGCCGTGGCCGCCAGCACCACGCCGTCGTTGTCGTTAGGGAAGCGCTGTGCGTGGAAACGCCAGCCGTCGATGGCCTCCTCGAAGCTGCCCACCACGGCGAAGCTCAGGGCCGTGAGGCGCGCGGGCAACCAGTCGATCGCCGTCCAGGCCCGGTCGGCAGCATGCAGCAGCGCCGCGCTGGGCGGATGGTCGGAGATGCGCAGGCCTTGCTCCTTCCAGTGCCGCGCCACGAATTCGGCCATGCGGTAGAGCACCGCGCCGGCGGGCCCCAGGCCCAGCGCCGCCAGCAGCGAGAAGCAGGCCAGCACACCGAAGACATGGCGGTGCGCGGCGATCACCGAATACTCGATGACATGACGCACGATCTCGCTGCGTGGCAGGTCGCGCGCGTCGACCTGCTGCCACGCGGCCAGTTCCGCCCGCGCCCGGTTCTCGTCGCCCTCTTCCAGCGCGTCGCGAATGCCGGTGAAGTGATGGCTGAACTGGCGAAAGCCCAGCGTGAGGTAGAGCACCGCCACGTTCCAGACCATGGCCACCGGCCAGCCGATCCAGTGCAGCAGCAGCCCATGCACCAGCAGCGCGAGGAAGGTAGGCACCAGCACCGCGAGGCACCAGGCGGCCCAGCCCTGCGCGGAGCTACCAGCGTCGAAATTGCGGCGCACCGACAGCGCCCAGGCGCGCACCCCTGCATGGGCGGGATGGGTGCGTGCCAGCGGGCGGGCCTGCTCGATGAGCAAGGCGAACAAGATGGCGAAGAAACTCATGGAGGCCAATGATAGCGAGGCCCCTTTTCCGCGCTGCCTCCGGCCCGCCTGCGCCGCCACGGCAGGCGCAGCCCGGGGACCAGGGCCGCGTCAGGCCATGAGGAAGCGGTAGAAATTGCGCAGCATGCCGGCCGTGGCGCCCCAGATGTAGCGCTCCTTCGCGCCATCGGCATAGGGCATCGCGAACCATTCGCGCTCCAACCCCTGCCAGGCCATGCGCTGGCGGCGGTGGTTCGCGGGGTCCAGCAAAAAGTCGAGGGGCACCTCGAACACGTCAGCCACCTCGTACGGGTTGGGCCGCAGCACGCAGTCGGGCTGCACCAGGGCGACCACCGGCGTGATGATGAAGGCGCTGCCCGTCACATAGGTGGGCAGGGAGCCGAGTACCTCGACGAATCGGGTGTCGAGCCCGACCTCCTCCCAGGCCTCGCGCAAAGCCGTGGCTGCGGGGTCGGCATCTTCGGGATCGGTCCGCCCGCCGGGAAAGGCCACCTGACCGGAATGCTGCGACAAATGCGCCGTGCGCTCGGTGAGCAGCACCGTGGGCCGCTCGCGCAGCACGATGGGCATCAGCACCGCCGCCTGCGAGGGCGTGCGGTCGGAGAAGGCCCGCTCCAGCACCACTTCGGGCTCCCACTGCGGCGCGTGCGCGAAACGCTGTCGCAGCGCCTCGGGCGTCTGCACAGCGCGCGGCACGGCCGGCAGATGAGCGTCCACGCCGGAGATGGGAACCGTGCGCGGGTCGAACGCCGGCAGACGGGCTGCGGGCGGGATGACGGAAGAGACCGGCACCACAGGCGGCTGCGTGGTGGACGCGAGGGGCGCGACGGGGGCACCAGCGGCGGGCGCCGGAACGGGAGGCACGGCGGAAGGCAGCAAGGTCATGCGGCGAGCACCCAAGAAAAAGCCGCTACGGCTTGCGCGGTAGCGGCGGGAGGCCAGAATTCTGGCGCAGGCCTGGACGGGAGATGCCAGGCCTGGAGGCGCATCAAGCGGCTGCTGCGGCCTTGTTGACGCGCGAGGGCAGCTTTTCCTTGATACGTGCCGACTTGCCGCTGCGGTCACGCAGGTAGTACAGCTTGGCACGGCGCACATCGCCGCGGCGCTTGACTTCAATGCTGGCGATCAGCGGGCTGTAGGTCTGGAACGTACGTTCCACGCCTTCGCCGCTGGAGATCTTGCGCACGGTGAAGCCGCTGTTGAGGCCACGGTTGCGCTTGGCGATCACCACGCCTTCGTAGGCCTGAACGCGCTTGCGGGTACCTTCCACCACGTTCACGTTGACGATCACGGTGTCGCCAGGTGCGAATTCGGGGATGGTCTTGTTCAAGCGGGCGATTTCTTCCTGCTCGAGGGTCTGGATCAGATTCATGGTTACTTCCTACCGATCATGTCCGCGCCAGAAATTGGCATGGGCGCCCGGATTGGCGCCTCACATGCTGCACACGGCATGTGTTAGCAGCGGCCGGCCAGAGGATCGAAGAGCCCAAGATTATAGCAACTCGCCCAGCCGGGAGACAACCGCTTCGTCGGCGCGACTCAACAGGCCCTGCGCGCGGGCCGCTTCGATCAGGTCCGGACGGTGGCGCGCGGTGAGCGCCAGACGCTGGTCGCGGCGCCAGCGCTCGATCTGCGCATGGTGGCCCGAGAGCAGCGGCGCGGGCACAGCGCGGCCGGCCCACTCCTCGGGGCGGGTGTAGTGGGGGCAATCCAGCAGGCCGTCGAGCGCGGGGTTGAAGCTGTCGAGTTGGTGGCTGCCCTCGTCGTTCAGCACGCCAGGCTGCAGGCGGGCCACGGCGTCGATCAGGGCCATGGCCGGAATCTCGCCGCCCGAGAGCACGAAGTCGCCCAGGCTCAGCTGCACATCGACATGCGCGTCGATGAAGCGCTGGTCGATGCCCTCATAGCGCCCGCAGAGCAGGATCGCGCCCGGCCCCGCGGCCCAGCCGGCCACGCCGGCATGGTTGAGCGCCTGCCCGATGGGCGAAAACAGCACCACGGGCACGCTCGCGCCTTCGGGCGCGGCCAATGCGCGATCGGCGCGGATGGCGTTCAGGCAGCGCTCCAGCGGTTCGGCCATCATGACCATGCCCGGGCCGCCGCCGAAGGGGCGGTCATCGACGCGCCGGTAGTTACCCTCGGCATGGTCGCGCGGGTTCCAGAGCCGCACTTCCACCTGCCCGCCGGTATAGGCACGCCGCGTCACGCCACTCACGAGGAACGGCGCGAACATCTCGGGAAACAGGGTGATGACGTCGAAGCGCATGGTCTGCGGCGCGGCTCTCGCAGCGAAGAGTGTCAGTAGTCCGGCTGCCAGTCCACGAGGATGCGGCGGTCGGCCAGCTTCACCTCATCGACGAAGGCCGAAACGAAGGGAATCATGCGCTCGAGCGTCTTG
>JBHIWE010000189.1:0-8784 GCA_041987645.1 Acidovorax sp.
CGATGGGTATCGGAGGTCATCGCGTCAGATTCCCAGATTCTTGAAGCCGATGGCGAAAAGCGCATCGACGACGATGACCATGGTGATGGCGCTCACCACCGAGGCGGTGGTGCCCTGCCCCAGGCTCTGGGTATTGGGCTTGACGCGCAGGCCCCAGTGGCAGCCGATGAGGGCGATGAACACGCCGAACACCACCGACTTGCCCATGGCCATCCACAGGTTGGCGGGCGCCACCGCAGCCGGCAGCGCCTGGATGAAATAGGCGGGCGAAACGCCCATGGCCACGTCGGCGGCGAGCATGCCGCCGGCGAGCGCCGCCAGCGTGGTCCACAGCGCGATCAGCGGCATGGCGATGCCCAGCGCGATCGCGCGCGGCAGCACCAGGCGAAAGCCATGGGCGATGCCCATGACGCGCATGGCGTCGAGTTCCTCGGTCACGCGCATCACACCGATCTGCGCGGTGATGGCCGAACCCGAACGGCCCGCCACCAGGATGGCGCCCAGCATGGGGCCGAGCTCGCGCGTGAGCGAAATGCCCAGGATGTTGACGATGAAGGTGCTGGCGCCGAACTGCCGCAGCTGCAGCCCCATCAGGTAGGCCAGCACGATGCCGATCAGAAAGCCCACCAGCGCCGTGATGGGCAGGGCCGTTGCGCCCATGCTGTAGAGGTGGCCCGAGACATCGCGCCACGGACCCCGGCGCGGGTTGCGCACCAGCCGGCCCAGGTCCAGTACGAGCTGGCCGACCAGGATGAGCATGTCCCGGCCGTGGCCCACGCCATGCAGCACCCGGGCACCCAGCGCGTCGATCTGCTCGGCCACGCTCCAGCGCTCGGCCGGGGGCTCTTCGGTGGCGAATTCGGCGATGCGCCCGAGCATGTCGCGCTGCGCGTCGGTCGCCTGCAGGCGCTCGGGCAGCCCGCGGCCCCAGTGATTCCAGAGCACCTGGGCCCCGACATGGTCGAGCCAGTCCAGTTCGCGCAGGTCCCACGCCAGACCCGCATCGGCGGGCAGCGCACGCAGCTGGGCAGAGAGCTCACGCCACTGGCGGCGCTCGCCCAGCTCCGCCGCGCCCCAGCGGCCCTGCAGCACGGCACACGGCCCCTCGGGCGCGTCGTCGCGGCGGGTGATGCGGGGCTCAAGATCGCTCATCGGAAAGTCGGTGGCTGCAGGCGTTGTGACCAGGGCAGGATCGGAGGAAGCGGGAAGAAGCCATGCGGCGCGCCCCAGGGCGCCGCAGCGGACGATTGTAGCCGAGGGGGCGCGCGCGCTGCGTCAGTCAAATTCGCCCAATGCCTGCGTGCCAAGGCTGCGCGCCCGCCCATGAAAATAGATCAAAACCGCCCTGCAGCCCAGGCGCATGGTGTGCGTCAAGCTACAACAAACATAGCAATCAGCCCTTTCCCTATCGACAGGGCGGGCCCGCTCCGCACAATGGCCCGGCAACTTCCCGGCATTACATGAGCGACACCACTTTCGACTACATCGTCATCGGCGGCGGCACCGCTGGCGCCCTGCTGTGCAACCGGCTCAGCGCCGGCGGCCGGTACCGCGTGCTCCTGGTGGAGGCCGGCCGCAAGGACGACTACCACTGGATCCACATCCCCGTGGGCTATCTCTACTGCATCGGCAACCCGCGCACCGACTGGCTCTACCAGACCGAGCCCGAGCCAGGCCTGAACGGCCGTAGCCTGCGTTACCCGCGCGGCAAGACGCTGGGCGGCTGCAGCAGCATCAACGGCATGATCTATATGCGCGGCCAGGCCCGCGACTACGAACAGTGGGCACACCTCACGGGCGACGACGCCTGGCGCTGGGACAACGTGCTGTCCGCCTTCCGCCGCCATGAAGACCACTGGCGCCTGGACCGGCCCGACACCGCCAGCGAGGCCTTCAAGCGCCTGCATGGCAGCAAGAGCACCGGCGGATCGGGCGAATGGCGCGTGGAAAAGCAGCGCCTGCGCTGGGACGTGCTGGACGCCTTCGCCCTGGCCGCGCAGCAGGCCGGCATCGCGGCCACCGACGACTTCAACGGCGGGGACAACGAGGGCGTGGGCTATTTCGAGGTCAACCAGAAGGCCGGCTGGCGCTGGAACACCGCCAAGGCCTTTTTACGCCCCACCTGCTACGGACGGCCGAACTTCGAGATGTGGACCAGCGCCCAGGCCAGCCGCCTGCTGATCGACACCCTGCCCGACGGCAGCCGCCGCTGCACCGGCGTGCAGGTCTGGACGGGCGAAGAGATGGTCACCGCCCACGCCGAGCGCGAGGTCGTGCTGAGCGCGGGCGCCGTCAATTCGCCGCAGCTGCTGCAGCTCTCGGGCATCGGCCCGGCCGCGCTGCTGCAGGCCCGCGGCATCGCCGTGCAGGCCGATCTGCCCGGCGTGGGAGCGAACCTGCAGGACCACCTGCAGATCCGCGCCGTGTACAAGGTCAACCATGTGCCCACGCTCAACGTGCTGGCCGGCAGCTGGCTGGGAAAAGCCAGGATCGGGCTCGAATACGCGCTCAAGCGCACCGGGCCGATGAGCATGGCGCCTTCGCAGCTGGGCGCCTTCACGCGCAGCAGCCCCGATCAACCGCACGCCAACATCCAGTACCACGTGCAGCCGCTCTCGCTCGACGCCTTCGGCGAGCCGCTGCACGCGTTTCCGGCCTTCACGGCCAGCGTGTGCAACCTCAACCCGACCAGCCGGGGCACGGTGCAGATCAAGAGCGCAGACTTCCGCGAGGCGCCGGCCATCGCGCCCTGCTATCTCAGCACGCCTGAAGACCGCCAGGTTGCCGCCGACAGTTTGCGCGTCACGCGCCGCATCGCCAGCCAGCCGGCGCTCGCGCGCTACCAACCCACCGAATGGAAGCCCGGACCCCAGTACGAAACCGACGAAGACCTGGCAAGGCTGGCGGGCGACATCGCCACCACGATCTTCCACCCCGTGGGCACGACCAAGATGGGGCACGACACCGACCCCATGGCGGTGCTCGACGCCCGGCTTCGCGTGCGCGACGGCCGGGGCGGCACCATTGCCGGGTTACGCGTGGTCGATGCCGGTGCCATGCCCACCATCACCAGTGGCAACACCAACGCTCCGACCCTGATGATCGCGGAGAAGGCTGCCGAGTGGATGCGCGCCGAGGCCCGGTAACGGTGCGGCGTGCACCGACAATGCACCAACCGCCCCAGAAAGGGGGCGGGAAACCCCCTATGCACCAAGCAAGAGCAAGCCATTACAGTGCAGTCACTCGATAGCGAGCCGCTAAGGCCCGCCAGACGAGGGGACTGAGGAGACAAACTCAAGCAACTCTAAAAAATTCCAAGCATCCCCCGTGAGATGCATGCTTCCCAAGCGCCGGTGAACCCGGCGCTTTTTTTTCGTCCCTGCCTGGGCGCTGCACGCGCCCCAGGACGTCGCTGATCCCTGCCCAGGCGCAGCCGCGGCGCGGCGCGATGCGATGCGATGCGACAATCGCCGCCCTATGGAATGGATCATCGTTTCGCTGGCCTCGCTGCTGGCCGGCTTCGTCGACGCCATCGTGGGCGGCGGCGGCCTCGTGTTGCTGCCCGCCCTTTTCGCCACTTTCCCCACCGCGCCGCCCGCCACCCTGATGGGCACCAACAAAAGCGCTGCCGTCTGGGGCACCGGCATCGCCACCTGGCAATACAGCCGACGCGTGCAGATGCGCTGGCAGGCCATGCTGCCGGCCGCGCTCGCCGGCTTCGCGGGCGCGTTCGCCGGAGCGTGGACGGTGACCATCATCTCGGCCGACTTCCTGCGCAAGCTGCTGCCGCTCATCCTGGTGCTGGTGCTGCTCTACACGCTGGCCAAGAAGGAACTGGGCCGCCACCATGCGCCGCGCCTGGACGGCCGCGCCGAAACCGCCGCGGCCTGTGCCATCGGCCTCGCCATCGGCTTCTACGACGGCTTCTTCGGCCCGGGCACCGGCAGTTTCTTCGTATTCCTCTTCGTGCGCCTGTTGGGCTACGACTTCCTGAACGCCTCCGTCTCCGCCAAACTGCTGAACCTGGCGACCAACATCGCCGCGCTGATCCTCTTCACCCTCAAGGGCCATGTCTGGTGGCACTTCGCCCTGCCGCTGGCCGTGGCCAACGTGCTGGGCAGCGTCCTGGGCGCGCACATGGCGCTCAAGCACGGCACGGGGTTCGTGCGCGGCATCTTCATCTTCGTGGTCAGCGCGCTGATCCTCAAGACCGGCTACGACGCCTTCCTGCGCTGAGCACCGCTTCTCTTTTCAACCCCGCCTGGAGCCTACCGCCCATGACCGCAGCCCCGCCCACCCTGACCCTGATCGGCGCCCCCACGGACGTGGGCGCCAGCGTGCTCGGAGCCAGCATGGGCCCTGACGCCTTGCGCATCGCCGGCATCGCCCGCGCCCTGCGCGCCCGCGGCTTCGAGGTGATCGACCACGGCAATCTGCCCGGCCCGGGCAACCCGCAGGAGCAGCCCGCCAGCGGCTTTCGCCACCTGGCCGAAGTGACCGCCTGGAACGAATCCGTCTATGCCGCCGTGCTGGCCGACCTGCGCGCCGGCCACCTGCCGCTGATGATGGGCGGCGACCACTGCCTGGCCATCGGATCCATCAGCGCCGTCGCCCAGCACTGCCGCGAGAACGGCCGGCGCCTGAAGGTGCTGTGGTTCGACGCCCACGCCGATGCCAACACGCCCGAATCCACGCCCAGCGGCAACCTGCACGGCATGCCCGTGGCCTGCCTGCTGGGCCACGGCCCGGCGGGCCTCACGGCGCTGGCCGGAACCACCGCCCTGCTGCCCGGCCAGATCAGCCAGGTGGGCCTGCGCAGCGTGGACGACAGCGAAAAGCAGTTCGTGAAGGCGCACGGCATCGAGGTATTCGACATGCGCGCCATCGACGAACTGGGCATGCGTGCGGTGATGGAAGCCGCGCTGCGCGGCGTGGATGCGGACACGCATCTGCACGTCAGCTTCGACATGGACTGCCTGGACCCGTCCGTCGCACCCGGCGTGGGCACGGCCGTTCGCGGCGGCCCCACCTACCGCGAGACGCAACTGTGCATGGAGATGCTGGCCGACAGCGGCGCGCTGCGCTCGGCAGACCTGGTGGAACTGAACCCGGCGCTCGACATCCGCAACCAGACCGCCGAGCTGGCGGTGGATCTGCTGGAGAGCCTGTTCGGCAAGTCCACACTGATCCGGCGCAGCTGAGCGAGCGGCATCGGGCCCCGAATTTGCATGCGTGCGTTCCAGGGTTTGCGGCAGTGGCCTGCTAAGAGGCGGCTCTCTATAATGTGACCTTCCCGTGACGCCCTGCAGCCACCCCGCTGCGCAGGCGCGCGAACCCCACGCTCCCGGCTTCGCCAACCGCCAAGCCGGTTTTTTTGTACCTGGATCCAACCCCCTCTCAGGAACAGCCAATGAAGATGTTCAAGACGATCGCCACGGCGCTGGCACTGTGCGCCGCGTTCTCCGTGCAGGCCCGCACGATCGATGCCATCAAGCAGGACGGCAAGATCGTCATCGCCACCGAAGGCCAGTTCGCGCCCTTCAACTACTTTGAAGGCACCAAGCTCACCGGCTTCGAGGTCGAAGTGGCCGAAGCCGTGGTCAAGAAGATGGGCCTGAAGCTCGAATGGAAGACGCTGGGCTTTGACGCCCTGCTGACCGGCCTGCCGCAGGACCGCTGGGACGCCGTCATCGCCTCGCACGGCGTGAACGAAGAGCGCTCCAAGGCCGTGACCTTCGGCGAGCCGCACTACTGCTCGGGCGGCATCATCGTCTCCGTTGACGGCAAGACCCGTACCGGCGCAGATCTGGCCGGCAAGGTGGTGGCCGTGCAGACGGGCACCAGCTACCTGGAGCAGGTCAAGAAGGTTGCTGGCGTGAAGGATGTGAAGAACTTCCCGCAGGACACCGACGCCCAGCGCGCCCTGATCTCCAAGCGCGTGGACGCCTGGGTCAGCGACAAGTTCGTGGCCAAGGAAGCCGCCGCCAAGAACCCCAAGGCCGGCTTCAAGATGGGCGACATGCTGTTCATCGAGCGCATCGCCCCGGCCTTCGCCAAGGGCAACACGGGCCTGGCCCAGGCCTGGAACAAGGCCTTCGAACAGATCCTGGCCGATGGCACCTACGCCGCCATCTCCAAGAAGTACTTCAACGAAGACGTGCGCTGCACGAAGTAAGCGCTTTGTGACCACCCCACCGGCGCCCGCGGCTCACGCTGCGGGCACGCTGCGGGCGCCGGCCTTATTTGAAACCCATGTTGACCGCAATCTGGCCCCAGCAGTGGAGCCGCCAGCAACGCAGCAATGCGACCCTGGTGACCGCCCTCGTGCTGATGGTGCTCGCCCTGTCCCTGCTGGGCTGGGTGCTCTCCTTCCTCCCCGAGCCCATTGGCAACAACGCGCAGGCGTTTTCGGACGGCGCGCGCACCACGCTTTGGCTCACGCTGGTGAGCGGCGCCGTGGGCCTGGTGCTGGGCACGGCCGCCGCCCTGGCGCGCACCGCGCGCTTCATCGGCCTGCGCTGGCTCGCAGGCATCTACATCTGGGCCATCCGCGGCACGCCGCTGCTGGTGCAGATCCTGTTCGTCTATTTCGCGCTGCCGGTGCTCGTGCCGGGCGCCAACCTGCCCGACTTCGCCGCCGCCGTGGTCGCCCTCGGCCTGAACGTGGGCGCCTACAACGCCGAGGCAATCCGCGCCGGCCTGCTGGCCGTGCCGCGCGGCCAGACCGAAGCGGCCCGTGCGCTGGGCCTCTCGCGCACCTATGTCTTCTTCGACGTGGTGTTCCCGCAGGCCTTCAAGATTTCGCTGCCGCCGCTCGTCAGCAACTTCGTGGCGCTGCTCAAGGACTCGTCCCTGGCCTACGCCATCGGCGTGGTGGAGCTGACCAACGTGGGCAACCGCATCCAGTCGGCCACCTTCCAGCCCATCGCCACGCTGACCACGGTGGCCGTCACCTACCTGCTGCTGACCACGCTGGTCACCCAGGTGTCCAACGCCATCGAACATCGCTTCGACGTGGAAGGACGCGTGCAATGAAGTCTCCTCAGACCGGCAACCACTACATCGTCGCCGACCGGGTGTGCAAGTCCTTCGGCACGCACCAGGTGCTCAAGGAGGTCTCCACGGCCTTCAACACTGGCGAGGTCACCGTCATCATCGGCGCCTCGGGTTCGGGCAAAAGCACGCTGCTGCGCGCCATCAACCGGCTGGAGCCGCACGACAGCGGCACCATCACCATCGGCGGCGTCGAGGTGACGGATGACCAGCGCACGCTGCTGCAGCAGCGCAGCGAAGTCGGCATGGTGTTTCAGCAGTTCAATCTGTTCGGCCACATGAGCGTGCTGGACAACGTGACGCTGGCGCCGCGCCGCATCCGCCGCACGCCCCGCGCCCAGGCCAACGAAAAGGCCATGACCCTGCTGCGCCGCGTGGGCATGCAGGACCATGCACACAAATACCCGTGGCAGCTCTCGGGCGGGCAGCAGCAGCGTGTGGCCATTGCCCGCGCCCTGGCCATGGAGCCCAAGGTGATGCTGTTCGACGAGCCCACTTCGGCGCTCGATCCCGAGATGGTGCAGGAAGTGCTCGACGTCATGCGCGAGCTGGCGCGCGGCGGCATGACCATGATCGTGGTCACCCACGAGATGGGATTCGCCCGCGAGGTGGCCGACCGCGTGATGTTCTTCGACCAGGGCCGCATCGCGCACGATGCGCCGCCTGCCGAGTTCTTCAGCAACCCCGCCAACGACCGCATCCGTGCGTTCATCGGGCGCATGAGCGCGTGAAGGCCTGAACGCCGGCACCGACGGCGCGCGCCGGCCGACACCGCGATCCCGCGCAACGGCCCCCGATACCGATCGGGGCGGGGCGGACCTGGCGCTCCTGAAACAATAGCAGCATGCGCAGGCTTTGCGCGGAATTCCAGCACAAAGCCTCCGCAACCCTGATGGAGCGACGGCACTGCGCTCCATTTTTCATAGCAAGGCTCTGCAGCCCTTTACCCCCGTACCCCTATGCGCGCAGAACGACTGGGCCTGCTGGCCCTGCTGCTGGTGACCCTGGTCTGGGGCACCACCTTCCCGGCCATGAAGCTGCTGTCCGCGCAGCTCGACGCGCTGCAGCTGATCTGGCTGCGTTTCGCTATCGCCCTGGTGGTGCTTGCGCCCGTGTGGCGCGGCCTGCGCCGGGCGGAGCTGCGCTGGGGCCTGCTGCTGGGCAGCCTGCTGTTCCTGGCCTTCTGGCTGCAGATCGAGGGGCTGGCGCGCACCAGCAGCAACCGCAACGCCTTCGTCACCGGCCTCAACGTGCTGGTGGTGCCGTTGCTGGCGATGGGAGTGCTGGGGCGGCGCTACGGCTGGCCGCTCTGGGCCGCCTGTGCCATGGCGCTGGCAGGCATGACACTGATGTTCCACGAGAACGAACCCTGGAACGTGGGCGATACGCTGACCCTGGCCAGCACGGTGTTCTACGCCATCTACATCCTGACGCTGGAAGCCTGCGCACGCCGCACGGCGCAGGCACCGCTGCGCGCGACACGCATGGCCGCGGTGCAGGCGCTGATGATGTTCGCAGCCTCGGCGGTGCTGCTGCTGATCCGGCACGGCGGCGTGGCCTCGTCGCTGGACACGCTCGCAGCCCTGCCGGCGGCCTCGTGGGCGGCGCTGCTCTATCTGGGCATGGTGGCCAGCGTGCTGGTGGTGACGCTGCAGGCCTGGGGCCAGCAGCGGCTGGACGCCATGCGCAGCGCCATCGTCTTCGGGCTGGAGCCGGTGTTCGCCGCGCTCA
>JBHIWE010000190.1:0-8690 GCA_041987645.1 Acidovorax sp.
AGCGGTCCTGCGCGCCGCGGGTCTTCACGGCTTTCTCGCCGCGGGCATGGAGCGCATGCCCGGATCTTCCGCCGGCGCTGTCCTGGTACAGCGCGCGAGAGAGCGCCTGGGGCGCTCTCTCCGGGGCGGCCCTGGGGCCGCGGCAGGCCGGTGGCCTGTCCCCAGCGCGCTTCGCAAGGTGCTTTCGCGGCATAAAGCCGCGCCCGTCCGAGCGTCGGGGCTAGGCGGCAAGCCGTCCGAGCCGGGCCGCTAGGCGGGCGCTGTTTATTCCACGGTCACCTTGGCGCCCTGGCCATCGCCGGCGGCAGCTCCGGGCATGCGCTGTCCCATCACCTGGCATCGGCGCAGGGCAGTGGGTCTTCGGGCTCCTGTCGCCAGCCTTGATGGAGCGATGCCATGTCTGCCATTCATGCTGACCTTCCCCTGGACTCCGTGCTGCTCGGCGACTGCCGGGCGGTGTTCGCGGGCGTACCCGCGGAGTCGGTTGATTTCTGCCTGACCGATCCCCCCTACCTGGTGAACTACCGCGACCGTTCGGGCCGAACGCTCGCGGGGGACCGGGTGGGCCATTGGCTCACGCCGGCTTTTGCCGAGGTGCACCGACTGTTGAAGCGGGACACGCTGTGCGTGAGCTTCTACGGCTGGACCAAGGTGGACGAGTTCGTCAGCGCGTGGCGGTCGGCCGGCTTTCGGCTGGTCGGGCACCTGACGTTCCCGAAGCGCTACACGTCGTCCAGCGGATTGGTGCGGTATCAGCATGAGAACGCCTACGTGCTGGCGAAGGGCTCGCCACGGCCGCCGGAGCACCTGATCGGTGACGTCATCGACTGGGCGTACAGCCACAACGAGTTCCACCCGACGCAGAAGCCGCTGGCGGTGCTCACGCCGCTGATCGAGAGCTTCTGTCCGTTCGGCGGTGTGGTGCTGGATCCGTTCGCCGGCAGCGCGTCGACGTTGGTCGCCGCGTGCCTGTGCGGCCGCCATGGCATCGGGTGCGAGCTGGAAGAGCACATGCATGCGACGGCGGTGGCGCGCCTGGCGCGCGTGCGTCGGCTGCTGCTGTGCAGCCTGGGCTTCGAAGGCGATGTCGCGGCGGCGCTTCGCCTGGCCGCGTGAGGAGGTCTGCCATGTCCAACTTCTCCGACGACCAACTGGCCGACCTGCGGGAGCGGCTGCACGACCTGATGATGGGATTTGCGCGGGGCGATTCGGCCGGCATGGCCGCGCTTGTGCGCGCGGACTGGGCGCTTGCGGCTCGCATAGAGCAACTGCGACGTCATCCGCTGGTGAGTGCGTTCGACGACGAGGTGCTGTCGGCCGTGGCCGCCGGCGACCTCTCGCCGAACGTGGAGGCGCGCTATCTGGCGATTCGCTTGCGTGAGGTGGAGGCGGAAGCGGCGGCGGACGACGCGGCGGCGCCTCGGCGGCAAGCCGTGCGCTCGGTTCCCGGCGATGGGCTGCCGGCGCTGACATTGCCGCAGATGGAGGCCACGATCGCGCTGATCGCGCGCAGGCAGTTGGGATTTCCGACACTGAAGACGCGCGGGCGGGATCACCTGGACTTTCGGGACTGCGGCGTGGCGAGCGTTCATGCCGCGCTCGTGGAGGCGTACGAGGAAGGGTGGCACGCGGCTGCTTAGGTCGTTGCTCGGGCGGGGCAGTGCTGTGCGCAGCCCTGCTAGTCGGGGCCAGGTGTCGCGCAGCGATGGCAGAAGTTCTGACACCGAGGGAGGGCCGGTGCCAACCGTCGGCGAGCGATGCGTGGCGGTGACGGCTGCGCGTGCGCAGCCGCCGCGCGGTCCTCCCGTGCGCGGGACTGCTGGCTGAGTTCGTTCGCGCCAGGCGCGAACGAGCCCGCTTGGCGAACAGGCCGGTCCTGATCGGCTGCGCTTCGCGCCGGTCCGGCCAGATCGCCATCCCGCGCACCCGCCATCCCCGAAGCCGGGCCGCGCTGAAGTGCTCGCAGCGTCTCGACCGTCGCGCCATTCGCTGCGCTCGGTGTCATGCCGGTCGCGGGGCTGCCGCTGCTCGTGGATGTCCGACGCCTTCGCTGCAACCGCTGCGCCAGGCGGGCTGGCACATCGGCCGCGGCGCTGCGGCGTCGTGGTGGCAACCGGTGCGCCGGTCGTCCCACCGCGATCCCCGCACAACCCCCGTCCCTGGGTGAGGGGGACTTGCGCGGGGATCTCAACAGCGGTGGGCCGGGAAACCGGCGCACGGCTTCGGCTGCGATGAAGACAGATCCCCATCCCCAACCCCTTCCCCGGGGAAGGGGCCATGCCCACCCCCCGCCCGCCCGTGGGCGGGAGCGAAGGGTCCAAGCTGAAGGATCACTTTTCAGGAACCCAAGACGGAGTCCGGGTGGTCGTTCATGCAAGGAGATTGGCCATGGCCAACATTCAAGTCATCCAGCGAAGCGCCCATCTGGCGGGCAACGTGAAGTGCGAGCAGGTCGCAGGCCGGAGTGGCCCCATCACGAAGGGCACCTTCGTCGCCATCAGCAATTCGCATCGGGGGTCCAGCGACTCGCGCGAGGTCCAGGCCACGGCGATCACGTGGACGCTGTGGGGCAAGCAGGCCGAGGACGCCGCGGCCTACCTGACCCGCGGGTCGCACGTGAACGTCATCGGACGCATGAGCCACAACAACTACCTGAGGAACGAGGAGACCGTCTACGGGTGGGATTTCATCGCCGACGAGATCGACTACCTGGATACCCAGGCCGAAACGGCAGCCAGGAGGCATGCCGTGCGTGCAGGCAGCGCGCAACCTGCGCCGGAGCACGTCGGTGCCTGACCCCTGCGGGCGGGCACGGCGTGCCTGCCCTTCGAACCCTGTTCAACGATCGAAGGAGTCCATCATGCATTCACCACTCGCTACCCGTTTCGACCAACGCACCGTGCGCGAGCTGCGCCGTGAGCAGCCGCTGGACGAGGACCAGATGCGCGCCGTGGCGCCGTCCATCTTCGCGCTCGGCAAGCATGTGAGCCGGTCCGACCGGTACACCTACATCCCGACCATCGATGTGCTGCGTGGCTTGCGCAAGGAAGGGTTTGAGCCCTATGCCGTGGTGCAGGGCGTCAGCCGCGTCCCGGGCAAGGCTGAGTTCACCAAGCACATGGTGCGCATGCGCCACGCGGGGCAGGTGAAGGCCCGGCCTGAGGCCAACGAGATCATCCTCATCAACAGCCACGACGGCGCCAGCTCGTACCAGATGCTGGCAGGCGTGTTCCGGTTCGTCTGCAGCAACGGGCTGGTGGTCGGCGACATCGTGGACGACATTCGCGTCCCGCACCGAGGCGACGTTCAACGCGACGTGATCGAGGGCGCGTTCCGGGTGCTGGAGGACTTCGAGACAGTCGATGCGCACGCCGACGCGATGAAGGCGCTTCAGCTGGAGCTGCCTGAACAGGTAGCGTTTGCTACCGCGGCGCTCGCTCTGCGTTTCGGCGAGCGGATCGACGAGGCAACCGGTGTGCAGCGGCCCGCGCCGATCACGGCACAGCAGCTCATCGAGCATCGCCGCGTCGAAGATGCGGGCAACAGCCTGTGGTCGACGTTTCAACGGGTGCAGGAGAATGTGATCCGCGGTGGCCAGCGCGGCCGCAGCGTTCAGGGACATCGCATGCACACGCGTCCGGTCAACAGCATCGACCGCGGCGTCAGCCTGAACCGCGCCGTGTGGATGCTGGCCGAGGAGATGCGCAAGCTCAAGGCTTGAGCGTGAGGCACCGGACCTGGCGTCGGGTCCGGTGTCACTTGGCCGCCCAGCCGTTGGGGATTGCTAGTAAGAGCGGCACCAGGGCCGCGCCGTATCCTGTGAGCGATATGCAAGAAGGACTGGAACAGGAAGACGATCGCCGAGAGGCCGCAGCGAAGGCCACCGGTGATCTGCACGCGATCGTGGAGGCAGTGCTCAAGTCACTTCCGCCGTCCAAACCATGGCAGCGGCAGCTGTTGCAGCACCTGCATGAGATCGATCGCACCATCAAGGTACTGCGGATGACCATCGCGCTGGAACGCGTGCCCAGCGAGGTGACGGACGCCAAGGAGCAGGTCCTCCTCACGCTCCGTGTTGCCAATCGCTATGTCGCGATGGGGCGGGCTGACTTTGGGACCAAGGCGGCGGTGCGGCTCGCTTACGAGATCGGTCAGCGGATCGACGTGACCGTCGCCTGAGTGCGCGGCAGCTCAGCTCGACTGCAAGTAGGCCACCAGGACACCCGTGATCAACGACGCGCAGATGGCCGTGGCGACGTGCGTCGCCCAGTTCCAGTTGGCGCCCCGCTGTGCGACTTCGGTTTGACTGCCATGCCGCGGTGGAGCGGTGGTCTCGCTTTGAATCAAAGCACGTAGCTCTTCGCGGATGGCCAGCATCTGGGCTTCGCCTGCTGACCTGATCGTCTCCTGCGTCTTCGTCGCGACGTGGCTGACCAAGTGGCGCTTGGACGCATCCACCAGGGCTGCGGTGCTCGCATCGAACGCTGCAGCCTTCGCCTCGACGCTCGCGCCCGCCTCGTTCAGTGCCGATGCGACGCGGTCCAATGCCGCGACCAGTGCGTCGACGCGGTCAAGCAGCGACGCGACCTCGCCCAGCGCCTCTGCGATCAGGGCATCCCGTGCCGAGGCTGGCGGTTCGTCGTTCATGCCTTCTTTGCGGCTCGGGGGAGTACCGAGGGCTCGGCGGCGAGGTGGAGCGCTGTGAAGCAGCTGTCCAGCTCGGGGAGAACACCGCAGGCCAGACGCTGGGTGGCGAGCTGTTGCGCCAGGTCGATCTTCGTCGGCGTATCCGGCGCCTTCGCGATGAGGGCCTTGTAGTCCGTCATGTCCGATGCCAGCTCCGACAGGCTCAACTTCGTCCTGCGCAAACGCGCGTAGATCTCGTTTTCTCGCAGCCTGCAGGCGGTATCGGCCGTGGCGATGGGGTGGTCGGCCAAGAAGGCCAGCAGGAGATAGAAGGCCTGGTCAACCGTCGTCCCCCGGTGGATCATGTTGAACAAGACCTTCAGCCGCTCAGGCTTCACGCCTAGCTGTGCGAGGTCCACCAGCGTGGCGATGGTGTCCTGTTGCTGCTTCACGGCGGGCACCGTGGGGACGATGAAGCAGTCGAAATCCTTGTGACTGCCGCTGTACTGCTGCATCAGGTCCAGCATGTCCTCGATGTTGCTGGCACCGATGTCCACCACGGCGCTGCTGACGGTCTGCAGGTACTCCTGCAACTCAGCAAACTGCCAGCCACGCAAGGCAGGGCCCTGCTCGGAGCCGGAATTGGCGCTTTCGATGGAGACCAGCTCGGCGCCCGGCATGCGCGGCAGCAGAAGGTGGCGGGCGATCGTCGTCTTGCCGACGTTGCCGGAGAAGTTGATCACTGCGACTTTCATGATTGCTCCTTGACTCGAATAAGCGGGTTGACGCACTGCGAGCGTCGAAATTCTTCTGCGACGTCCTTGCCTCTGCGATGCTCGGCGGGCTGAGGGGAGGGCGACTGCGACAGCTCGGCCCGGGCGGCGACATCCGTGCCGTACGGTCTGCGACAGGACCGGCCCACCTCTTGCGTTGCGCCGGCGGCATCCGTTTCGCGGGCATGGACGTCACGCAGCTTGCCGGCTTCGCGCTGAACCGTTCGGTTGCTGACGTCCACGCCGACTGCGGCGAGGGCGGCGCGGATCGCCTCGAACGTGTAGCCACGTGCTCTGAGCTGCCGGATCTCGGTGGAATAGCCCCGCGCCTTGCGAGTGCGTCTGCCTGGCGGTTCGGCGGGGTCGAGCTTGGTGGACATGGCGATCGTTGGGCGTTGGTTGAGCGGGCGTTGGGCGCTTTCTGGGCGGTCTTTGGTCACCTGTTAGGCGGTCTCGGGCGCTTTCTGCGCGCTGACTGCGCGGTCTCAGGCGGTTTTTGGTCATCTGCTCGAAGGCTAGGCGCGGAAAACGCCGGCCGACGCTCGTGATTCGGGACCGAATCACCACGGTCCGGGCCTGGTTTCCGGACCAATACTTGGTTCAGATGTGAGTGCAGAGATAGGCGGCCTGCCGCCGATTTCACAAGCGCTCCGCGGCCTCCTTTGCGTCGGCTTATGCACACCTCTCCGCATGACTTCGTCACCGTCGATATGCGCGGCCTGAAGGCCTCGCTGGTGACGTGCGCGGCGCAGCGGCGCGCCTCTGTGTCGACCGTCGTGCGCGCGGCCGTTGCGCGCGAGCTCGGCCTGGAAGCCGAGGGGGTGAGCCCCCTTCCGGACGACGCGAGCGGCGCTACGGACGATGGGGCCTGGACCAAGCTATCGATCCGTATGCCTCGAGGTGAAGCCGAGCGACTGGGCGCCGGCGCGCGCGCGGCCGGGCTGTCGAGGGGGGCCTACCTGGCCGGTCTAGTCGATCGCGTGCCGGTGCTGTTGACGGGGGGCAGGCCCGAATACATCGCGGCGCTCACCGCGTCATGTGCCGAGCTGTCAACGCTCAGCCGCAATGTTTACCAGCTAACGACGTTTCTCCGCGCTGGAGACGTACAGCAGGCCCTGATGTACCGGGAACTGCTCGACAGGCTCAGCGACGACGTTCGAAAGCATCTGCGACTGGCTGCACAGGCGCTGGCGGATCTGCGACCAGGACGCGGATCTGATGTTGCCGGGCGAACGACACGGCCTCAACGGAGCAGACGATGGGAAAAGGCGTGAACATTGATGGCATGTTGGTCACCTGGGGCGACCGACTCTTTTACCCAGGCAATCGCGTGGTCAAGGGAAGTCCGCCACCGAAATTGACCGGTGACGCGCTTCGCCGGCATGCGGCCGTGATCCGCCGCCGAATCGAGGCCACGGTGGTTCGACGCGCGCCGCAGGTGATGGTGAAGGTCACTGGCGGAGGTCGCGGCATGCGGGCTATCGCCGCGCACTTCCGCTACGTCAGCAGGAACGGCCGCCTCGACATCGAAGACGACCGTGGCGAGACTTTCAATGGCGCCCATGCAGTGCGTGCCCTGGCCGACGACTGGCGGTTCAGCGGTGGCCTGATCCCAGAGGAGGCCGCAGATGGTGGACAGCGAGAGGCGTTCAACATCATGCTGTCGATGCCCCGCGGGACGGACCCACTGGCCGTGCAGCGGGCGGCCCGCGAGTTCGCTCGATTCGAGCTGGCGGGCCACAAGTACGTGATGGTGCTGCACGACCATCAGGCCAATCCTCATGCCCATATCAGCGTGCGCGCGGAAGCGCGGGACGGCAGGCGGTTGAACCCAAGGAAGGCAGATCTGCATCGGTGGCGTGAGACATTTGCCGGAAAGTTGCGCGAGCTTGGCGTTGAGGCAGAGGCGTCCCGGCAAGCGGTTCGAGGGAGCCACCGTCGTCCCGAGGTTCTCTGGCGCATAAAGGCACGGGCTGAAGGTCGTGTGGATAGCCAGCTCCAGCATGTCGAGGGTCCTGCTCCTGCTGGATCACTCAGCGGCCGGTCGGCGCTGTGGCCCACTTGGCGCCTTATGGCGCTGGCGCTTGCGAGCTCCGGAGAAAGATCCGACGAGAGATTGGCAAGCGCCATCGAGCGTTTCGTCGATGCGCGCGGCCAGGTGGGGCTCGCGGTGGAGAAAATGCAACCTGCCGCTCAATGCTCCGTCGAGCCCCCGCGACGATAGTCGCCGCGGTCATGTGGCCGCGTTGAGTGAGGGCAAGACCTGACGCCAAGCCGCCACGACACTCGATCCTTTCAACATCGTTGGGGGTTCGATGAACCTGAAAGAAGCGAGCCGGCGGTTCCTGCTTCATTGTCAGTCTGCTGTCACCTTGTCTGAGTACACGCTGCGAGCCTACCGCAGCGACCTGGCCGATTGCGTGGCGTTCGTCGGTCCAAGGAAGTCGATCGCGTCCGTGCAGGCAGAGCAGTTGCGTGCTTACATCTTCGATCTGCGCTCGGTGCGCGAGCTCAAGGAAAGCACGATCAAGCGCAGACTCGCGACGATCAAGCTGCTCGTCAAATGGGCGCTCCACGAAGGGCGGCTCAAGGTGAATCCGTTCGATGCACTGAACGAGAAGATCCGGTTGCCGCGCAGACTTCCCAGAGCGCTCGATCGAGATGATTCCCGCCGCTTGAGGAGAGCGGTCGATCCGGCCGCCGCCGGTACTGACTTCGACAGGATGCGGCGATCCGTGGCTGTCCAGCTCATGCTTGAAACCGGCATACGCGTGGGTGAACTCGTGTCGATTGCATGCCAGGATGTCTCCCTTGCCGACAAGGTCATCGTGATCCACGGCAAGGGCAACCGTCAGAGGCTGGTCTACCTATACAAGCCAGCGCTTTTGCGGGCGATCAGCCGCTACATTGCGCGGCGCTCGAGCATCGTAACGCGCCACGAAGAGCTCTTCCTTTCAGCGGTGGGCGCACCGCTGACGACGGCAGGGGTTCGGCGCGAGCTTCGTGAGCTGGCCGTTTCGGCAGGACTTGCCCGGCATGTCACGCCGCACATGCTCCGTCACACCTGCGCAACCTCTTGGCTGGAGTCGGGCTTGGACATCCGGTTTGTTCAGAAGCTGCTTGGTCACCACAGCATCTCCACTACCGAGATCTACACGCACGTGTCTGATCAAGGGCTGCGCGCCGCGCTGGAGCGGGTCAAGCAGGGGCGGTTTCGATAACTAGGAATTATGAGCAGCAGCGCGGGTCCTGATTTCGTCAACCGCGGGGAAGAACTCCGGCTCCTCGTTG
>JBHIWE010000191.1:0-8678 GCA_041987645.1 Acidovorax sp.
GGATCAGCGCCACCATCTCGGCGCTGGCCCACAGGTCGTAGGGGCTGGGCTGCACCGGGATCAGCACGCGCTCGGCCGCCAGCAGCGCGGAGCGTGCCAAGGCGGCGATGCGCGGCGGGCCGTCGATGACGACGTGATCGGCCCGCCTGGCGAGTTCTGGTGCCTCCTGGTGCAGGGTTTCGCGTGCGAGGCCCACGGCGCTGAACAGCCTTGGCAAACTTTGCTGGCTGCGGCGCTGCGTCCAGTCCAGCGCGGAGCTTTGGGGGTCGGCGTCCAGCAGCACGACATGCTGGCCGCGCATCGCCAGCTCGCCGGCGATGTGGGTGGCGAGCGTGGTCTTGCCCACGCCGCCTTTCTGATTGAGCAGCGCGACGATCATGGCGCAGCCCTCCTTGCTGGAAAACCTGCCTTTGATCGGCCTGCAAAACCGGCTTGCCGGTGGCAAAAATCACTGGCCCGCGCGTGCCGTTTGGTGGTTGTCCACCGAAACGCCGCACTGCTACTACTAATGTTAGGAATTAAGTTAGATAAGTTAAGAGAGGCCGAAACCCGCGCCAGCATTGGGTTTGCGGCCGATTTTGTTGCCTGATAGCACGAGGATTCGTTGCCTGATAGCACGATACTTCTGTTGCCTGATAGCACGAGCCCGTCCACAGGCTTTGCCGCAGTTATCCCCGTGCCGTGGGCGGCACGGGCCGAAACGTCAGCAGCGGCGCGGCAGCAGTGCTGAGGTATTCGATGCCCAGGCGATAGCCGGGCAAGGCTTGCCGAGCCACCAGCGCCCGCAGGTCGGCGGCGAAGTCGTAGTACCGCGCCACGCTGCCCGATTTGCGGTACAGGTGCTGGAAGTCGAATTGCCAGCCCCCCGGCTGTCGCCCACCGTGCTTTCGCACCAGCCGGTACAGCCACCGCTCGATGCCGCCCGTGAGCCGGAAATACGCTGGGTCGATGGTCAGCACCAGGGCGGCATCCATCACGCCGGCATAGAACCAGTCTGGCAGGATCAGCTCCAGCCCCAAGGGCGTGCCCTTGGCATCGGCCAGTTCCTTCCACTCGTTGATCCACGAGAAGCGGTGCAGCCGCCTTCCTGTGGTCTCCCGAATGGATGTGGCCACCGTGGTCGACTGCAGCCGATCCAGCGCGGCCTTGAGACGCTGGTAATCGCGCAGCGACGTACCGCGCCCGATGAAGCGCAGGATCTCGTAGGGTGTGGCCTGCATCAGCCGCGACGGGCGCAGGCCCGCGTCGCGCGCTTCCACAATCTGGCTCGCAGCCCAGATCAGGATGTCCGCATCCCAGATCGTGGCGATGCCGTGCTCCTGTGTACCCTCCACGCGGATCGTCACCCCACTGGCTTGGAAGTCGATAGGCGCTACGCGCCGCGACTTCGCCAGCGAGAAGAACGGAAAGGCCATCAAGTCCTGGCTGTCGCGCGGTGCCATGTCGCCCGGCAGGGCGCGGAACAGGTCGAGCTGTTCGCGCTCTGGCACGGGCCGCTGCCGGGACGGCAGCGCAGGGCTGGACATGGCGAAGGCCACCCGCTCGCCAACGATCAGCGCGCACGGCTGTCCGCCGAGTGCTGCTCGGCGTATTCGGGATCGGACGTAGTTTCGTAGCTGCGCTCGGCGGCCCAGGCATCGAGGTCGGCCACGGCGTACATGACGCGGCGGCCGAACTTGCGGAACTTGGGGCCGCCACCCAGCACGCGCTGCTTTTCCAGTGTGCGCGGCGACAGCCGCAGGTAGTCGGCAGCTTCGTCGTTGGTGAGATAACGCTGCGGTTGCGCGGTAGCGGTCGAGGTGGTTGCGGGAGCGGCGGCAGGCCGCAAGGGAGCGGGACGCATGGTGAGAACCTCCATAGCTTTCAAAGCTCCGGCCACACAGCGCAACCGGATGGAGGCAGTCTCAGAAAACGAAGCTCTCCTGCTCAGGGTCGTTTTGCGTGGCCTTCAAAACGACCCTTCTCAAGCGGCGCAAGCTGTGCTAGGCGGCGATAGCCGCCGCGCATCAGCGCATCGCCGCGCCGCGTCAGGCGGCGCACCTTGGAGCGCAGGCCGCCGTCGCTGTACCAACCAGCCGCGGCATCCACGCCGAACAAACCTTCGGCCACGTCGCGCAAGGACGCGCCCGTCAGGGCCGCGTCGAGCGCCTGCAAGGTGTGCAGTTCCAGCAAGGCCGAATGCGATGGCCGGGGCCGCGCATCGGCCAGCGCCGCACCGGGCGCATGGCCGCGTGCAGGTGCGGCAGCACCGCCGTGATGGGCATAGGCGACAGCCATGCCGTCCTCCAGGCCGGGCGCCAGCGCGAAGCGCAGGCACTGGCCGGGGCTGCGCGCGATCAGCGCCAGTCGCTTGCCGTCGTGGAGCAGGTGTTTGTGGCCGGGGATGTTCCAGAAGTCGAATGCGGCGGCGTCGGGCGGCGGATCAGCATCAGGGTAGAGCTGCACCACACCAGTGTGGCCGGGCAGCCAGGCCGGGTGCGCGTCACGCGCATCCAGCGCCGGGTCTTCCAGCAGGCGCAAGCCCCAGCGATGCCCAGCATCAGAGCGACGCGCACGGCGCAGCCAGTCGAGCCGGTAATCAGGATGGCGGCGCAGGTACTCCCAGGCCAGTGCGAGCGTGTCCAGCCCCAGGACGTAGAGGTAAGCGGCCGTGGGATACCAGTGCGCGAAATGGTGAGGGCTGACCATGACGAAAGCTCCTGTCGAACAGCTGGAACGTCGCCACGGCGGCGAACATGCGGGAGCCTCAAATCAAGGTGGAAATCCGGTTAAGCTGTAACTTCTGGTGTCAAGACCGATAGGCTCCGGCGAGTTGCGAAATCCGTCTGAATGCGACGGCCGCCTGACCCAAAAATGTCACGCGGCATAAAACACCGTGCCGCAAGCCGCGCGAAAGATCGTGACTGTTTCAGTCACAGATATTCGGGTTTGAAGCAGAGTGCGAATTCAGATCGAAAAGGTCTGGAGCAAGACCGAAATAGTCTGAATGCGCCCGGCTTGGCCGGAGCGCGAACGGTTCAATCAACGATGGAACCGTTCTCCTGGGCCAGCCGCAGGTATTCCGACAACGGGCGCACTGCCTGGAAATACAAATCCCGCATCACGGGCTGTTTGTTCGGGCCGACGATGGAGGCCAGGTCGGACAGCTTGATGCGGCCCAGCTCTGGCATACCAATGCCCACGTCCATGATGCCGGTCGCCGTATCGTCATCGGCAGGATCGAGCGAGGCCAGCAGCCAGATGGCGTGCGCGTCGGGGGTGAACAGCCGCACGACCGGCAACGGGTCGTGCGGTTCACCGGCGGCGGCCCGCCGCCCGTTCTCCAGCAGCGTGGCGCGCTGCGCATCGGTGACGAGGGGAGCGTTCATCGTGGTGCTCCTGTTCCAACATGGATTGCCGGTTTTGCGCTTCCGCGCCGAAGCACGGATGCGTGTTCCACCAAAGCCTTGGAAACACGAAAGCGCAAAAACAGAATTGTAGAAATCTGGAAAGGCACGTAGGCGGTTCTCCGGTTCTGTCGGAATCCGCAAAAGCGGATTTCCGTAAAAGCACGAATAAGGCCAGAGCCGTGAAAGAGTTAAAGATAACGTGGTTTTAATTGTGCTGCGACTTGACGCTTCTGTCCATGCAGAAGCGATCCATCCAGCGCGGCCGGCCAGCGGGCGCCACCACCTTCGATGCCGAACTGGCGCAAGCCTTCGGCGCGGCGGTGCGCGCGTTGCGGACGGAGCGCGGCATCGCGCAGGAGTCGCTGGCGCACCTCGCGGGCATCGAGCGTTCGCACATGGGCAAGGTCGAGCGTGGCGAGCACATGCCCACGCTGGCGATCATCTTCAAGATCGCCAGCGCACTCGAATGCAGCACGGCAGTGCTGATGAGCAAGGCCGAAGAACTGCTGGCGGTAGCCCAGGCATAGCCGCCGAAGCCCCGCCATCATGGCGGGGCGTGCCAGGCCGATCCGGTGCCAGCCGGTTCGGCGGTATCGAGGGGCGCCAAGCACCGCGCGGCGGGGATGGGCCTGGCGCCGATCCCTTGGAGGCAAGCGAAGCGCGCAGCGCCGCAGGCGCGAAGGCGGCAGGGATTGGAGCCGAATGGCCGTGACGGCGTAGTCGGCACGGGGCGGAGCCCGCAAAGCCCGGTGGTGCGCAGCACCGACCCGCCCCGCATGTACCTCTACCAATTCAAGCCATTGCTTGGTAGCCAGGCAAGACACATCCCGCACACTGCCAAGCCATTCTGCTTGCCGATACAGCGCAGCATTCGCAACACAGCGCCCCGCCGCGTGGGCGGGGCGCTGGCGGCCGTCAGGCCGCCTGGGGCTTGCTGCGCGACCAGATCAGGTCGTGCGTGCCGTCCTCGCCTTCGATCAGGCGGGCGTAGACCGTGGCCGGGAACGAAGGATCGTCGAGGGTCACGGAGATGTACTCCCGCCCGGCCTCGCTGGTCTTCTTCCACGCCGCGCCGATGTCGTGGCTGGCGGCCTGCAGGCGGAAGTCAGGGGCCTTCTCGTTGTCGCCCTTGTCGTTGGGCACCAGCTTGACCTTGACGTTGAGCGTCAGGGTGCGAAGCGTGCCGGTGAAGCCGTCTTTGTCTGCGGTGAAGGTGCCGATGTTGGCCATGATGGATCTCCTTTTGGTGGAACAAGGTTCGCGCCCATCGCGTCCTTGTTGTGATCCGGCCGGCGGGGGACGGGCGGGCTGCACCGCTTGCGGTCGCAACGCAGTGGAGAGCCGGGAGGCGAAAAGAATTTGTCCCGCGAGGAATCTGCGCAGCAGAGGGGAAATTGTTTTCGCTGGACGGTTGCAGCCAGGAAGCCCGAGGCGCAGCCGCGCCCCCGCCAGGATTCACAACAACACAAGGACGCTTTGGGCCGAACCGCACCGAAAGGAGACAGGGCCGGCTCGGCATTCCCGCACGAAGGCTGCACCGGCTCGCTCCCAGACGCGGGCCAGGTCAATACCCCAACGACGGGCGAGAACGCCCCTGCCGCACTTTGCGGCGCTGGTCTTGAGGCGTGGCGTGGAAGTTCCATGGCGATGCCGGGCGGGATGTCCGTGAGCCGTCCTTCATGACGTGATGGGCACGAACCGCCAGCGTTGAGGACGGCACGCATTCGCACAACCTGCCGCAGCAAGTCTCAGCGTGTTCGCCAACGTACCGTCCACTGCGGCGGGGCGCTGGCCAAGCCGATCCGGCTTCGCCGGTTCGGCAGCATTGAGGGGCGCCAAGCATCGCGCGGCGGGGATAGCCCGCTGGGCTTTCTCCTGGAGGCAAGCGCAGGCGCGAAGGCGTGAGGGATTGACGCCGAATGGCCGTGACGGCGAAGTCGGCACGGGGCGCAGCCCGAAAGCCCGGCGGCGCATTGCGCCGACACGCCCAGCCCATTCAGTACGCCATCATGAACAGCCTACAGATGCGGCTTGAGCCAGAGCCACAACGCCACCCCCATCGCCAGCCACAGCATCAAGATCATCACGGCCCCGAATCGGCTCCTTGGCTTGGCCCCTTCTGTTCGCATCCATTCATCGGCCTGCACACGGCACTCCGCCAGCACCTCGGACGGCAACAGCTTCACGGTCAGCCAGATCAGCACGGGCAACAGAATCACATCGTCCAGATAGCCCAGCACCGGGATGAAGTCTGGAATTAGGTCGATGGGACTCAGGGCATAGGCCACCACGAACAACCCCAGCGCCTTGGCATACCAAGGCGTGCGGGGATGCTTGCCGGCAAACCACAGCGTCACGCCATCGCGTTTGATGCGCTTGGCCCAAGTCTTCATGGTGGTGCTGATACTCATGCCGGAAAGTGTGGCATAGCAGAAATAGCCGATTGACCCGATCGGCACATACTGGCATCGCGCACCACCGCGATGCCTGCAACGCCGCCGCCCGAGCCAGAGCGAGGGCGGCGGCGTGATGTTCCGGCTGTTCGGCTTCAACACCGCGCCCAGGACGGAACGGCCTGGGCGCGGTGCTGACGATGGTTATTCCTTCGTCTCGATGATCCACCACACGGCGCGAGCCAAGGCGCGACCCGTGATGGGATGAATGTCGGTGAGGTCAGCGCGGGCCGACCAGCCCGAGGGCGGGCGGTAGCCGCGCACGTCGCCATCGCCGTGCCAGCGGCGGGCGCGTGTTGTGCCGGGGGCGTAGATCGCCGCCATGCGCTGGCGGCTGCTGGTGATGCGGGTCATGGGGGCTTCTCCTTTCGGCGAAGCGCCCCGGTCGAAGCCGGGGCGCTTGCCTTCGGCGCGGGTCAAGCGGCCAGCGCCTCGGCGGTTTCATCCGCCATTGCCTCGGCATCCTCCGGGGCGTCCTGCTCCGGGCCTTCCTCCTGCGCGCTTTCCTGCACTGCCTGCTGCGGGCCTGCGGCCTTGAAGATGGCAGGCATCCAGCCCGTGCCATCGGCCAGCCGCTCGGCTTCGCTGGCAATGTCGGCCTTCTTGAGCTTACCCAGCCGGGTGACGGATTCCGGCGCGAACTCGCCCACGGCCTCCAGAATCACGGCCTTGGAAACATGCTTGAAGTAGCCTTCGGCGGTCGGCTGCCACCATGCGGCCATGTCGAGGCCCACGGCCTGCGCCAGTTCTTCGCCGGGCTGGTGCGGCGTGGCGCGAGGCGTCACCACGTCCACCGTGGAAGCCACGCACACGGCCAGCAGCTTGACCAGCTCGTCTTGCGGCTTCGTCAGCAGCACGGCGAACAATTCGGCGCTGTCGTCCGGCAAGGCTTCGCCCGCTACCTGTTGCAGTTCGCGCAGCGCCACGGCGGCAGGCGATCCCGGCCAGTCCGGGGCCATGCCTTCCAGCCGGTCTTGCACTTTCAGGCCGACGCCCAGCGGCAGAGAATCACGGCTGCGGCCGTAGCGGCTTTCCTGCAAGGCGGTCTGCACCATGCCATGCACCACAGCTGCCAGCGCAGCTTGCGGATGCCGTGCGACTTCGATTTGCAGCGCGGCGGTGCGGTGGGCGCTCAAGCGTTGCGCCAGCCGGTCGGACATGGCGGCGGTCTTGGGCTGCCTGTCGTCGTCTCCGTCCTCGCCCTCGTCATCGTTCGCGGCGTCCGGGTCGCTGAAACCCTGGCGCAGCTTTTCCAGCGTGCGCAGCGCCTTGGCTTCGGCCTCGCGCATCAGGCCGCGATGAATCACGGCCTCGCCGTTGCGGTCGATGGTGACGATGGCACCGGCTGCGGCCTTCACGTTCGCGCCGTAGTCCTGCAAGCCATCTTCCAGCGCCTGCAACTGTTCGCCCACGGCTTCGCCTTCCTCCTGCAAGGCGTCGGCGTCGGCCTTGTCCTCGTCGTCGGCGTCCAGCGCGGCATCCACGGCTTCGGCCAGTTGGTGCATCCGGGCTTGCAGCTTCTCGATGCGTGCGGCTTCGCGCTTGTTCGGCTCGCGCCGCTCTCTCGGCGCACGCTGGAAAGCGTGCAGGTCGGCATGGGTCACGCCCGGCGTGGCATCCACCCAGGCCCAACCCTCGGCGCGGACAGTGGCGGCGATGCCCGCCAGCTTGTCTTGCGCCAGCCGTTCCAGCAGCGCGGCATCGGTCAGATACACACCCGCATCATCTTCCGCGAACAGGTCACGGCGCACGCCACCGCCTGCGGCCTCGTAGCTGTCCAGCCCGACAAAGCGCACCAGCGGATGCCGGCAGGCGTCGATTTCCCTTTCGGTCAGGCGTTCGCGCAAGTGGGATGGGTGGCGCTGCCACTGCGGTGCATCGTAGAACGCGGCTTCCTGCGCGGCGTGGTCATCGGTGATGGCAAGGGCCATCAACTGATCGAGCGTGACGGCATCGGCCCGGTAGTCGGCCATCAGGCGCGGCGAGACATTCGCCAGCTTCAAACGGCGCTGCACCACCAGCGGCGTAACGGAGAAATGCGCCGCAATGTCCTCGATGGGTCGGCCTTCGGCCACCAGCGCCGCGAAGGCTTCAAACTGGTCTGCCGGGTGCATGGCTTCGCGCTGCACGTTCTCGGTGAGGCTGGCCGTGCGGGCCGTGCCATCGGCCACCAGCAGGCAAGGCACCTCCCAATCCTTGGCGATGCGGTGTTTCTTCGCCAGCAGCTTCAACGCGGCGAGGCGACGGCCACCGGCCACAACTTCGTAATGCTCGCCATCGGCGGATGCGATCACGATCAGGTTTTGCAGCAGACCCACACGCTGGATGGATGCGGCCAGTTCGGGAATGGACATGCGCGGGGTCTTGCGCACGTTGCGGCCAGCGGGGCGCAGCACCAGCCGCGACAGCGGAACCAGAATCAGGTTCTTGGTCGGGTCGGCAGCTTCCAGCGGAATAGCTGCGGCGGTATTGACGGCGCGGGCTTCGGTTTGGGTAATGGCGTTCATGGTGACTCTCCAATCGAGTGAAACAAGGGAATGGAGGGGAAGCCGCCCCTCCGGCGGGGGAACGGTTCAGGCTTTCAACTGGCGCAGGCCATCGGCCAGCATCCAGAGGGCGCGATTGAGGCGCACATCGGAATCAATGCCCTGCACCGGGCGGGTCTGCTGGCGGCGTCCGTTGGCGCTGCGGCCATGCAATCCGCCTTTGGTCAGGTTTTCCTGGGTGCGGTTGAACACGCTCCACAAGTCCGGGCGGCGGTCGTCGAACCGGCGCGGCATCAGGATTTGCGATTCGGTGATGGGCGCGGGCTTGTTGTCGGTGGGGTCGTACTTGA
>JBHIWE010000192.1:0-8676 GCA_041987645.1 Acidovorax sp.
TCGGGCAGGGTAGGTTGAACACCTGGGTCAAATTTGGGTCGGCAGGGCCCTCACGGGTGGGTCAAATTTCAGTCGGCGCCAACACTTAACGCCTTCATCTCGTACCAAGGACCGAAGGTCTACATCACTCACCCCACGAATGACAACGCCGGCCGCCTTGGCATCCAGTACACGCTGTTGCCCAGTCGCAGTTCCACGCCGTCGGCGGTATCGACACGGGATGCGGCAGCATGAATCGCCTTCGCATCGGCGGTTGAGAGATGGTGGAAGTAGCGCAGAGCCAGGAGGACCCACCGCCTGTCGTCCTTTGGCGAAGGCTGCTGATCTTGGACCATGGAGGCGATCTGTCTCTCCAGAGCTTTCCTGCTGGCAGCCGAGGTCTGCTTCGGCGGAAGGCTCAGATCCAGGTCGTACCTCGCCCTCAGAAAGCCCAAGAAAGTCGACAGCGCCGCCCGCTGGCCGGGAACCTTGGCCAAATAGGAGTTCAAGGCGGATTGCCCTGGCAGGCGACTTCCAGCCGGATCCTCTTCCGTCACCAGCGCGATAGCTGGCCTCAGAGCCAGCCGTGCGGAACGCGGCGACAGATCCCCCGCGGCATGCCGCTTGATGAGCTCATCGGCGAACGCGTCGATGACCTGTCTGGCGACCGTGCCAGCGGGCACACCGCTGACCGCCTCCCGAACGCGGCGCAAGTCCGCTGCCCGGCGCTTGTCGTCGTCGGAAAGCAGACAGCCGCTGCGCGCCTGTAGCCACTTGACCGGCAACTCGTACCGGCGCAAGGAACCCGTGCTGAAGTTCTTGAGAAGGAACTCCCCAGTCCACGGCTCGTCCGCAAGCCGGTCGAGGGCGAGGAAAAACTGAGCCTGCTCGCGAAGGCGCCTGACGCGGCGCTCGATGCCTTTGTCGTCCTTCAAGAGCCATGACGCGAATTCCAAGAACGCCTCCCGAGCACGGGGCGTGCTCATGAGCTCGACGAGCTGGCCGGCACTGCGCTCGCCGCGTTCGCGCCAGTAGCAGCCGCTGCATCGCTTGCCGAAGCCGGCCGGCATGGGCATCGAACAGGTTTCGCAGGGAACAGCTCCAAGGTCCATGCACGCCCTGCACCGCCACTTCCCATCCATCCCCGGCTCGCACGGACGGTATCGCCGGCACTCAGCACAGGTGCGGTGATCCTGAGTTGCGCACCGGGGGCATACCCGTTTGTCGCCGCCTTCCGCGGCCGCGCGGCTCAGCCGCTGTGAAAGGACGCCACACGCCTCGCAAGGTTGCGGCTCAACGAAATACACACGGCACGAGTCGCAGGCCGGCCCGTATTCCGTCATCAATCCGACCGGTTGCCCGACGCGTTGGCAACGCACGCAGGGTTGGGCCGACAGGCAGGCTTGGCACCTTGGTCGCTCCTCCGACCGAAGCAGCCGCTTGAACATCCCACACCCGACGCACATCAGGCGCTTGAACTCACGACAGTAACAGCGCTGGCAGTACTGCACACCGGCATGCACACGGTGAGCCGGTCGCTCCAGCGGCTCTTCACAGCCGCCGCACACGCTGGCGACTTGGTTCATGGCAACCCAACTCGCAAGCGTCGCAACAAACGCACCCAGTCGCCGTGGACCTTGGCCGGCGACCGTGGTGAGGGCGGCAACTTTGCGGGCGCGACAAGCGCACGCCCGCGCACGCCAGCCAATGGGGGCTTGGCGCCGCTATCCAAGGCATCGCCCTTCTCGAGCCCCTGCATCCCCCGGTAGGCCATGCGAAGGCGCACCACGCGTTCACTCGGCCGCTGCAGCACCAGCGGCAGAGCACTCAGGCTCGACGGAGTCGCATCGGTCGAAAGCAGGCGGATGCGTCCGCCCGAGTGGCGACGTGCCGCACAGAACCAAGCCGCCGGCTCCAGCACTTCGCCGCCCCAAGTCCCGGCACCCTCCGCGAGCACCGCGTCTGCCGCCCGCTGGAAGGCCAGCATGTCCGTACATGCCGGCGCCGTCTTCACTGTTCGGAGGTCGCTGCGGCAGTTCGGACAAAGCGTTTGCACTTCATCCCGCGCGCGGCATCGATGCGGCTCCACGGGCGCGTGGCAATGACTGCAGTGATCTGCCAGCAGGCACCGGTGCTGCTCACAGCCGATGTGCCAGGCGAGCCGCCAGCGCCGGCGGAAGTAAGGTCGGGGGTCTTCGACGAGGCACAGAGGGCAGAACTGCAAGCCCCCGAAGCGACGCCTGTTCCGCGAACCCTGTGCCATCACCCACGGCCAACTGGTCTTGCTCTCGACGAAATGAGGCGCTATGGCCCGGACCACGGGGCGCAACGTCGCCTCTTCAAGCCGGTCGCGACACAGCGCTGACTTCGCCACCAATGCGTCCAACCGGTCTTCGGACAGCCCTCGGTCCAGGTCTCTCGTCCATGCCCGCCAACGAGGCCATAACACGCCGGTCAGCACCATGGGGTCACAGCCCTGTGCCAACGCGGCCCTCGACAGCCATGTAGAGAACAACTCGTCCGGCAGCAATGGAACATGCACCGGCCACGGCGCGCTCAAAGCGCCATCTCGCGAACACCCCGCGTCGGCCTCAGCCACGCCATGGACCGCAAGAGCTCGTCGGTGATCTGTTCCTTGCCGCTCGAAATCGCCTTCTTGGCGCACTCGTTGAGCAGCCGGTAGGCATCACCGAGGTTGCCTGCGCTGATGGCATGGACGGTCGTGGCGATCTCTGGCGAAGACAGCAGCGACGGCTTCTTCAGTGGCAAAACGCGCTCGATGCCAGCCAACAGCTTCTGGAACTCCGGGTCGAGCGTCCACAGCGGCAGTGGAAGGACATCGAACCGGCTGGCGTGCTGCGGGTCAGTGTGAAGCACTTGGACGGCGTCCCGCGTCCCCACCCCGACGATGGGGATGCCCACCTCGTTGCAGAGCAGCTTGATCGCGTTCATGACCTCGCGCTGCTTGGTCGCAGGACCCGTGAGGAGCGAGTGGAACTCGTCGATGATCAGGATGCGCGCCTTGCATTTGCGCAGCATGTGGACAGACTGGTACCGCAGCTCGGAAGGCGGCGACGTTGCCCGGTACGGCGCCCAGAACCGCTCGAGGATGGAGATGTACATCCCCTTCTCGTCGGCAGACGGTGGAGCCTCCGCGATGATGACCGGCTTGATGGAATTGGCGTCCTCGTCGACGTAGGCCTCGCCGCATAGGTGCATGAAGCGCTGGACCAGCGTCGTCTTGCCGTTGTTCGAATCCCCAACGATCAGGAGATTCCGCATCCGCGGCTGCTTCGGCTTGTTCATCAGGGCCTGCAGCGTGTCCAACGCCAGCTGCGCCCGTTGGTAGCCGATCCATCGCGGCTGGTCGAGGAACGCCAGGCGCGCCTCGTCGCTCGCATGCATGACTTCCCGGAACTCTGGGTGCACGTGCGCATAGGGGCCGGCCGTCGGGGAGGCGTTCGCCTGTGCAGTTGTCATGCGATGTCGTCCGTGGCTTCAACGGTGGCGAGCAGTGAGCCCAAGGGAGGCGCCTTGGGAACCTCGGGCTGATATGCAGGCGCCGCGGCTGGCGCCGCCGCACCCGCCGGCGCGATGGGCGTCTTGCCCCTGCGGTGGTCCGAGCGACGCTGAGCTTCCTTGCGCGCCTTCTTGGTCTTCGCGGCGCTCTCAGCAACCATCGCGCGTCGCTCGCTGATCGACTGAAAGACGATGCGCTCGTCGCTCGCGTGATAGCCGGCCTTGGCCAACTCTGCCTTGGCAATGCGGTACTCCCAGATGCTGAACGGCGGGATGCTCTGATCTGCCAGCGGCACCTTGAAATACTGCTTGAGCTCCGGATCGAAGAACCAGATGACCGACATGTCCCGCGGGTCGCGCCGGAAGATGTGCTGCCTTGCTTTGCCAGTCTTCGGGTCCACCGCACCGATCCACGGCCTCAAGGCGTCGGCGTAGTACCTCATGTCGAGGGATACGCCGTCGGGCTGGATCGTCCTGTAGTACGAGGGTAGGAAGTCCAGCATCACCGTCTGCCGGTCCGCAGGACGCGGCGGAAGACCCACGCCCTGCCTTCCGGCGCCGCCGAAGACGCCGAGCTCCCACATGCGCAGCGGCGGCATGCCGAGTGCCGAGTGTTTGCGCCGGTGGTACTCATTGCAGATGAGCTTGATGAGCTGCCGCTCGAACTCATCCTTGGTCATGATGGCGTTCTTCTCGGAGTCGTATTCCCCGCGCTCGCCCACCGATGAGAAGGTGGTGCCGGGGATGTCGTGGATCTCCTTCAGAAGCGTGCCTTGCAAGCGCTCGATGTGGCCGCCGTAGCGAGGCTGCTTCACCGGCCGAAATTCCAGGTCGATGCTGTGCATGTCGCAGGACTGCTTGAGGCTGTCGGACCGGAAGTCCGGGCCGTTGTCGACGTGGACCTTGTGTGGACGCCCCCAGACGGGCCAAGTGCCCTCGATGCCGTGCAGCAGGAGCCATTCTTCCTTGGGCAGCATCGCGTGCGAGACGCACATAGCCACAGACGTCGTCGAGGGCGCATCGAACGACAGGTGGTAGCCGACCGTCATCCGGCTGAAGACGTCGATCGCCACAGTCACCCAGGGCCGGTCGATCGGCTTCCGATAAACGTCGTCCACCAGAATGATGTCGACGCGCGTGTGATCGATCTGGATCACCGACAACGGGTAGTCGGCCCCAGGGAACTTCCCCGGCACAGGATGGAACTTGTTGCGGGCCTTCTCGGCCTGGCCGCGGCGCATGAGGCGCATGTGTTCGGGGATTCGCGCAATGCGCGCGCGGATCGCGGTCGCGCTGGGACGCTCGATGTGCTTCTCATCGCAGAGGCGATGCACCTCCCTCACCGCTTTCTGTACCGTGGGCCGCTCGGGCTTCAGGTAATAGTCTTTGATGACGTCCTGGATGACGCGCTCGGCGTGCTCGTTGATCCGGTAGTTGCCAGTCTTCCAGCCGCGCTTGAAGGGGATGAGCGCTGAGATAGCGTCCATGGAGCGGTACCGGCTCAGCCATCTATAAAGCGTGGCGGCATCGACGCCAACCTCGGCGGCACGAGCCACTACCGCCTTGCGTGACTGGTCGCCGCTCTCCAGCAGCGGCTTGATCTTGTTGTAGCGGTCGGTGGCGACCTTCCAGTCTTCTTCTGCGATCGAGTCGATGTCGACATCCGAAGCAACCGCGGGTATCGACTCAACAGACAGCAACTCGCCGATGCGAAGCACCTTGGTCCGGCCTGTTTCCACCTGCGTGGCGACCACGCTATCGAAATCGAGCACCTCGGTGATGCGGAAGACGCCATCAGCATGGCGAACCAGCGCGCCGCTGCGCAGGTCGATGCGCAGCCGAGACGGCGAGAACGCATCCTCGGATGCTTGCTCTTCAGGCTTCATCGGGCACCCAGAACTCTGTGTTTCCCCCAAGGGGCAGGCAGATGTCGCAATCGAGTCGACGCTGCGCCAGCAGGCCCCACAGATGAGCCACGCCTTCAGCGGCGTACATGCCCTGGAAGTGCTTCGCCAGAAGGTAGTCGAACGTCGCGCTCCCCAGCCTGCGTACATCGTCGACGATCAAGTCGCTCTCCTCGACTGGGAATACCGTGTCCCGGTAGCGCCGCAGGAACTGGATGTTCGAAAGCGCCTGGGTGCGGATCCGAGACTCGTCCATGATCCGGAACTGCCAGCCCTGAGATAAGGCATAGCGTCGCGCAGCCTTCCACTTCCCCAACCACTCTCGCCAATGCCGGCGCCAGTCCGCCTCTGGCTTGACCTCGATCAACAGCGGCTTGGACTGCAAGTGGGGCGGCGCAGAGTTGGTCTTGAACATCACCAGGAAGTCCGGCGTGTAGTGACTGGGCCGCCCGGATGGCGTGGTGAAGGGGATTCGGCAGGGTTGGGAGATCACTTGCGCGACGGAGAGATCGAACTCCTGCCGCACGATGAAGTCCCGCTCCAAAGTGGACTCGTACTGGACCGAGTGCTGGCGCCTCCATCTGTGGTAACCCGTGACGCTGCGCCTTGAACGAGGGATCACCCGAACCGAAGAAGGAACCGGGTTCTCGACACTATCGCAGCTATTCAAGTCCATCACCCACCTCGTCGCAACTATTCCAGAATCCTTGTCGCACCTATGACGCGAAGATTCTGGCTAAGTCATTGTGGCGCTAAGTGAGGATCGCATCAATGAAAAAACGCCACAGCGGCTCGCCGCCGCGGCCGGGCGAGATCTCGCTGGCCCTGCATGGCGTGCTGTTCCTGGACGAACTGCCCGAGTTCCAGCGTGCCGCACTGGAAGCCTTGCGCGAGCCTCTGGAGACCGGCCGCATCCTGATCTCCCGCGCGGCCCGGCAGGCCGAGTTTCCCGCGCGCTTCCAGCTCGTGGCGGCCATGAACCCCTGCCCTTGCGGCCATCTCGGCAACCCGTTGCGCGCCTGCCGCTGCACGCCTGACCAGATCGCCCGCTACCAGGGCCGGCTCAGCGGCCCCTTCCTGGACCGGCTCGACCTCGTCATCGACGTGCCGGTCATCCCCCCGCGCGAGCTTCAAGACCTGGCCACGGGCGAAGCCAGCGCGGCGGTGGCTGCGCGCGTGGCCAAGGCTCGCGAGCGGGCGCTGGCACGGCAGGGCGTGGCCAATGCGCAACTGGCCGCGCAGGACCTGGCGGCCCATGCCGAGTTGCAGCCCGCAGCACGCACGTTGCTGGACCGGTCGGCCGAGAAGCTCGGCTGGTCAGCACGCAGCTTTCACCGCGTACTGCGCGTGGCCCGCACGGTGGCCGACCTCGCCGGCAGCGACACCCTGGCCACGGCCCACGTGGCGGAGGCCATCCAGATGCGCCGAGGGCTGCCCGCGGCGGCCTGAAGCTTCAGGCGGCGGCCGATGCCTCGGGCCGGTGCCGACGCCGCTCGTGCCCGGCCGACCAGCCCTGCACCCAGCGCAGGAAGTCATCCTGCGCCATCGGCCGGCCGAAGCCGTAGCCCTGCAGTTCGTCGCATCCCAGCGCCGCCAGCGCCTGGGCCGCAGCCAGGGTCTCCACCCCCTCGGCCACCACGCTCAGGTGCAGCGTGTGGCCCAGGCCGATGATGGCCTGCACGATGGCCCGCGCGGCCTCGTCGTCCAGCATGCCGCGCACGAAGGACTGGTCGATCTTGAGCTTGTCCAGGTCGAAGCGCTTGAGGTAGGCAAAGCTCGAATAGCCGGTGCCGAAATCGTCGATGGACACCAGCACGCCGAGCGCTTTCAATGCCGCGAGCTGCTGTTGAGCCTGCTCCGGGTTGTCCATCAGGTGAGACTCGGTCAGCTCCAGCTCAAGACAAGTGGGCGGCAAGCCGGCCCGTGTCAATGCGGACTGCACTTGCGGCACCAGCAGCGTGTCGGCGAGCTGCGCGACAGACAGGTTGACCGACAGATGCAGCCCGTCCAGCGCCGGCTCGATCTCGGTCATGGCCCGCCACTGCTGGCAGGCCCGCTGCAGCACCCAGGCGCCGATGGCCTGGATGAGCCCGGTTTCCTCGGCCAGGCCGATGAATTCCGCCGGCGGCACGGCGCCCAGCACCGGGTTGTCCCAGCGCAGCAGGGCCTCGGCGCCCAGCAGCCGGGAGGTGTGCGCGCACAACCGCGGCTGGAAGGCCAACGTGAACTCGCCGTTGGCCACGGCCTGCCGAAGCTGCGCCTCCATGGCCTGGCGGGCCGAGATGCGCTGGTCGGTCTCCACCGAGAAATAGCGCGCGGTGTCCCGCCCGGCGGCCTTGGCCTCGTACATGGCGGCATCGGCCCGGCGCATCAGCTCGTCCTGCTCCAGCGCATCTTCGGGAAAGAGCGCGCCGCCCACGCTGCAGGAGGCATGCAGGGAATGCCCCTCGACCACCATCGGCGCACGCACCGCCGGGATGAGGCGCTGATGCACCAGCACATCCAGTTCCTCGCGGCTGCCCACGTTGCGCAGCACGATGACGAACTCGTCCCCGCCGAGCCGGCTGACGGTGTCTTCCCCGCGCACGGCCAGCTGCAGCCGGCGCGCCACCGTGCGCAGCAGCCCGTCGCCGATGTGATGGCCCAGTGTGTCGTTGACGAGCTTGAAGCGGTCCAGGTCGATGAACAGCACCGCCAGCCGCTCACCGGTGCGGCGCGCCTCGGCCAGCGCTTCGCCGAGGCGGATCTGGCACAGCGTTAGTCGATTCTGAAACCACCCGCGTAGTGATTTAGACATGATCAAACCAAGCTATCTCTTCTTCACCACTCTGAGTTTGCTTGCCGTGACGGTTCACGGCCAGGAGGCGAAGGAAAAGATTACTTACATGGACCACGTGCTTCCCGTGCTGGAAAACGCGTGCCTGAACTGCCACAACCCGGACGAAGCCAAGGGTGGTCTCGACCTGAGTTCCTATGGCGCCACCATGACGGGAGGATCCGGTGGTAGCGTCGTGGATCCTGGCAATGCCGACGGTAGCCGTCTCTTCACGCTCATGGCGCACACTGAGGAGCCGCATATGCCCCCGGAAAAACCCGTGTCTCCCAAGGATCAGTTGGACGTGATCAAGAAATGGATCGAGGGCGGTCTGCTTCAAACCAAAGACAGCACGGCCAAGAAGTCCGATAAGCCCAAGTTTGACGCAGTGGTCCAGGTTGCCGACGGCAAACCGGAGAATCCCGCCATGCCGGAGCACGTGGTGATCGAGACCGAAGT
>JBHIWE010000193.1:0-8603 GCA_041987645.1 Acidovorax sp.
ATCGCCAACGAGTTGTGCTCAACATTTGAGCTCACGGCAAAGAGCGCCAATGGTCAATCTTCACGCCGAAAACCGGTCACGCACGACTGCCCGCTCCTGGCCGACTGCGTGAATTTTGCGAACCCCTGTGAATACCCGCTATGGGCACATTGCTGCCGTCCGGACGCCGTCCGCGACCGGCCGCACCCGCTGCAAACTTGCCGCCCAACACGCTACGAAGCATCAGGCTGGTTCTGCTGCTCGCGGCGCAGGGTCCAAGCGAATGCTCCAGCCAACAGCCTCCCTCTCGGGTTTGGGGCGACTGACCTATTGACCGATGACTTCGGTACTTGAGCACGACGGGCACTTGAACCGGTGGTGGTGGCCATGCTGGCCACCGGCAAGCGTTCGTGTTCCGTGAGCGCCATCAGTGGCAGCGGAGAGCCCTGGGCGACCCGATGGTCTGTGTAGGGCTGGCGTGCATTGAAGGAGGCGGGCACTGGTGCCGCCCCTGAATGCCCCCCCGCCAGCAGCAGCGGCGTTCCGTCTCAAGGCCTGCAGCGCCAATGTGCCCTTCTCCTACAGGTACGGTCCTCGGGGCCCTCCTAGAGTCGGTGAACACAACCTGCATGCGCGGACCGTAAAGCGGCAGACGCGCCACGGAATTTCCCAGCGCCCTACTCCGCCACACTGTCCGCTTGCTTCAAGTGCCCTGACCTCCGCAGCTTGCGCTCCAACTTGCGTCGCAGAGCGGTCAGCAGCGCGTCAGGGGTCTCGGCGGCGACCACGGCCACCACACCCGATTGCGCCACGAACTTGACCACCGTCTTGCCATTGCGACTCAGGGTTTGCATTGAAGCCCTGTCGCTCCTGGTCTCATTAGTGAACGCTTTCAGGTCGCTCATCGCGCAGGGACCTCGGCGGTAGTCAGTCGATCCCCAGCCGCCGCGCGGTACGAGCGGCGTCATGCAGGCCGCACCGGCAGGCGACACGGACCAGGCATGGCAGGCCCAACGCCAGCGTGATCGGGATCAGGATCAAAAGGAAGTGCATGCCAGTCTCCACGCGTCAGCACGGCGATATCGCCCTCAACCCGCTGTCGTCAGAGCTGATCCGTTGCGGCTCACCGCGACGCCCCCCAGCTCCTGACGCAAAGCATATCCAGAAGGCAACCTCGCCGCTTGCACGCGCGACCACCGTCAACCACCAAAAATGCCCGCCGCAATCAAAGGAGCGCTCCGCTGCGTCCGACCGCAACGAGGTTCACGACGTTCGTCAGAGGGTTCGCAGCTCGAAGTCAACGAACTCGCTGTTGCGGATCTGGTTCTCGACGTGGCGTGTGTTCGTGGGCCCGAAGATCACGATCGGATAGCGGTGCAGCATCTCGCCGAGCGATACGCTGGACTGAAATGCGTGCAGCAAAAGGCTCACGACACGCCCCTCCGGGGACCACTCGATGAAGGCCAAGTCGCTCCCGAACCACTCGCCCGTCCTTGGCCCTGGCACCACGGGCAAGTTGAAAAGTCGGCTCAGCTTGCCCGCGAAAGCCGGCTTGTAGACCTTCACCGTGTTGCCTCGCCCCTTGCACAACGCGCCGTACACCGTCGCGACCGGATCCGCATCGGCGTCAGGCACGTAGCTATTCATCATGGAGCTGGCGGTTTCGATCGGCTTGTCGGTGTCCATGCGCCTGGACAGCGCCAGCATGCCCAGGTTGACACTCTTGAGGCGATAGCCCGCCTGCACCAGGGCAGGCGTCGGGCTCTCCTTCTTTCCGTCCTCGAGCATCACGTAGAACGCATCGACGAGCGGCTTGTCGGGCATCGCCTCGTAGAGCTTCTTGCGGTTCGCTGCGGCCTTCTCTGCGATCCAGTCGAGGAATGCGTATGCGGGGCTGGCCGTCAGCAATGCGGTCGGTGCCGCCGCCATCTTCAACAGGCGTCGGCGTTGTTCGGTGCGCTGGTTCTGTGTCATGAGGGTTGCCTCCTTCGGGCTGGGTTGTTGGTTCAGCGATCAAAGAACATGACGACAGCCTCGCCGCCATCACGGGCGGCCACGACGAGCCTGCCGTCGGACAGGCGGAGCAGTCCTGCGCATGTGGCGTCGTTGGTGGCGGCAATTAGTCGGCGACCTTGGTAGCCGACGGTGGTGTCAGGTTTTCCGTCGGCCGTGATGTCCACGAGCGAGAGCGCCTGGCCCAGCAAGAGGCTCCTCATCACATGACCACAGCCGATGTAGCCACCGCGGCCGTTCGGCATCCACTGGGCTGTGGCCTCGGTGCTGCTGTAGCCCCAGTCCCAGGTCAGGGATCCACCCGCGCCGAACTCTGTTCTGAGCTGGCCGGATTGGAGGTCCATGGCCGCGACCATGCTGTCGTTGGAGTTGAAGTCCGAGCTCGTCACGGAAGAGCCGCTCGCCACGCTCACGATCACCCGGTCGTCCTCGACCAGCAGGGAGTCCGTGTTCCCGGTACCCAGGCTCAGACTGGGATAGCGCTGCACGCCGGCTGTGCCGAACGCGGTCACCGGCAAGCCCTTGCTGTTCAGCTTCAGGAGGGCTGGCTGGTAAGCCACCTGCGCGCCGGCGGAGCCAGAAATCAAGATGTCGCCGTTGCGGCTGACGGCTAGCGACTTGACGAGGAAGCCGTCCGCGTTGGGGTTGGTCGCCAGGCCGTTCGTGCCGAACTGACTATCCCAGACACCATTGCCCGTGAAGCGGCGCAGGAGGACTTGGCCAGGGATGGCCGCTGCAACCAGCACACCATCGTTGCGATCGCGCTGGAGCGCGATCTGTGTCACCGTGACCAAGCCGCTGAGAGGGATGCTGATCACGCCTTGAGCGCCGAAGCTGGGGTCCGCCGCGCACGTTGCTTCATCGAAGCGAGCCACGAACACCGTCCCGGGGCCCGTGAATGCCGCGTAAAAGCGTCCGCTTTGCACCGTGGTCATAGACACCGGACCTTGGCGCCGATCAAAGCGCGTGTAGACCTCGGACAGGAAGCGCAGCCCGTCGGCGCCGCAGGTATTGGCACCACCAATCTTGCGAAGGAATGGGCGTCCGGCATCGCCATCCTCGGCCCCCAGCGCCCAGACGCCGCCATCTGTGGACTGGGTGATGCCCGCAAGGCCGATGCGTACCGAACCAACGCCTTTCCAGCGCACGGTGCTGCTTGGGGTGACCGAAGTTTCGCGGGGATCTGCGGGCACTGCCGGCGGTGCAGTCGGTGTGGTGTTCGTAGGGGTGTGCTCCCCACCTCCGCCGCCACAAGCCGACAAGCCGATGACGGTGGCGAGGCCGAAGCAAGCCAAAGCGAGCCGCGAAAGGCTGCGCTTGCGCGAGTTCTTCATCATGAATCTTCCCTAGACCGCACTGAGCGACGCCCGCCGTAGGGCGTCTGATGTGCGAATTAGTGTGTGTACGAATGAGTGTACGGACGGGACAGTCCCGCCGTGCGAGCGAGTGTTCAGTTCAAGTTTGGGATGCGAGTCCGTCAGCTCAGGCTGGCGGCCGGCCTGACGCAGGAGGACCTCGCCCACCGCTGCGGCCTCTTCCGCACGTACATGAGCCGTATCGAGACCGGTCGCGCCAATCCCACGCTGACGATGGTGGACGCGCTGGCAACAAGCCTGAAGGTGCCGATCGCTGCGCTTTTTGAGACTGACAGGTCGGGCGTAAGCGAGTCCTAGACCGGCCCTGTCGAGGTGTGGTGTTCATCGCTTGCACCTCCGCGTCCCACGTCGAGCGACGAAGGCCTGGTTGACCGTGCTTGTGTCACGAGCGACCAGCCGACCGGCCAGCGGTGCGGCGCCCATCGCGCGTAAGCGCTCGAGCAACGCCAATAGCTGCCAGACCAGCGTACCGTCAGCCCAGGCCCGGACATGCCGCATCGGCGTGAGCTTGAGCAGCAGATCGTCGTCCTGGTAATCGATCAGGTGCACGAACGCGCCGGCGTGTTCGTGGGTCCGCCAGCGGTAGCGCTCAATGTCCAGCACCGACCAGCGCAGAGTCTCCAGGACGCCGTTCGTGTCGCCGCGAAAGCCCCGCAGGCGAATGTCATGCTGGTCACCGACGCTTTCAACAGCGACTCGGCAGCATGCCGCCACGCGCAACAACAGGTCTTCCATGAGCCACAGCGTGTCTTGCGCGACGAACGCCGCTGCGCTGCTGCCATGCCCGGACCGATCCAATAACCGCTCTTCGGGTTCACTGAGGAACGGAACGATGGCCGGCGGCATTCGGTCATCCGCCCCAACCGGCATCTGCCGGATCAGCCGGATGGCCGTGAGATGCGCTGCGGGCAGGAACCACTCGGTGTGCCCGTCCAGCACGTGACCTGGCGAGACGCTGTAGAACGCCAACCCACGGTGCAATGCTCGTTCAAACTGCTGAGCGCGAAGCGCCGTCGGCAGCCAGACGGCATGGGAGCTCACCAGGTCCAAGGCATCCACGCTGAACTCGGGCAAGCGCTGAACCCTGACCAGTGGGTCCAATGCCCAGCCAATCTTGAAGCGCAAGCCATCACGGCGTCGCAGCAGATAGACAGCGGCGGGCACAGGCAGGTCGCCCTGCATCGACGGATCGATAGCATTCATGGCCGGTCCTCCGGATCGTCGGCTGCGACTTCGGACACACGCAGGACAAAGCCGCCAAGTGCCGCGAGGAACTCGTCGCCATCCAGGCGCCCCGCTTCGTACAGGACACGAGCGGCGAGTACGGTCAGGTCATGTTGATCGGCCTCGATCCAGTAGCTTCCGGACAGATTGGCCTCCAGCTCGTCACCTTCTCGCACGATGGGGCCGACACATGCCTGTCGCACCGCACTGACGTCGAGCATGGCCAGCAACGCGTTGGCTTGGTCGACGGGCGTGAGTTCGCGGTCTGCCAGAACCACGAATCGCATTTGAGAACCTTCGGCGCGCAGTTCGTGGCGACTCAGCCAGTCCTCGGTGCTGCGCTGAAAGCCGACCTCATCGCTGGGGGACGCGTTGCGCCGGAGTCGCACTGAGACCGCGAAGTGCGTGGGTTGCTTGGCGGGGAAGGTCAGAACGTTCATTGGGCCACCTCCCGCGTCGAAGTCGATCCGGTCGGCCCGGGGATACCCATGCAGCGCGGCGCGTGCCGTTCGCTGAGCGTCTGGCCGCATGGCATGTGACTGGTGGACGATCGACGAGTCAGGGTCAGTGGCACCCGACGAACACGACGACTGCAGCGCTTCATGCCGCGGGGCCCGCTGGGCTTGGGGCTGATATGCACGCCCCCGCGACGGATTGCGATCCACACCCTGCGCCCGCAGCGCCACCAGGGCTCAGACATGAGCCAAGGCGGAACCTCCACGCGACACTGGCCGTCCGGGCAGCGCTTCACTACGACGGTGGCCGTCCTGGCTCGGCGGCACCCGGTACGATAGCCCTGGCGGTGGACAGGGGCCCGACGTGCGAAAGGTTCGCTGTTACGCATGTGCCGGACGGGCTGCTCGCGACGGGGGTGGTTGATGTCGACTGGCATGAGGAACTCCAACGTGTGCAGGCTTTGCCAACCTGCAGGTTGCGAAGCGGCAGCTCAGGGGCTGCCGTCGTCGCCGGGGCATCTGCGAGCGCTCAGGTGGGCTGCACCCTCGCGCATCAGATAATTTGGGTAGCGCTCCGCCGCCCCGGTGGCTTCACGAGCACAGCCGGGGATGGCAAGTCGCAGGATCAGGCCGACGGCCTGGCGCCAACGAGCGCTTGGGCTCAGGCGGCTTGGCGCTGCGTCACAGGCGGCGGTTGCGCGCGGCTCGCGTCGTCGTTGGCAGACTCATGGCCGGACGCAGAGGCCACGTTCCCGCTGGCGAACCGACTGGCCAGCAGGCGGTCCATGGCCGAGCCGTCGCGGCGCGTCAGGTTGGGCACGTAGCGGCTGTAGACCTGGAACAGCATCTGCGTGTTGGCGTGGCCCAGTTGGCGCGCGATCCACTCAGGCGCTTCGCCCGATGCCAGCCACAGCGTCGCTGCCGTGTGGCGCATCTGGTAGGGCCGGCGCCGCTCCAGGCCCAGGTGACGCAGCAAGGGGTAATAGACGCGGTCGCTGAAGTTCTTGTTGTCGATGGGTTGACCAGCACGGTTGCAAAAGACGTAGTCGCGCTTGCCGGTGGCTTCCTGTTGACGCTTCAAGGCCTCGAAGACGGGATGCGACATCTGGATGTCGCGCTGCGAACTGTCCGTCTTGGTGTACTCGTCCTCGCCCAGCACGAACGTCTCGCGGATGAGGATGATTCGCCGGTCGAAGTCGACGTACTTCCACTTGAGGCCATGGGCCTCGCCGGTGCGCATGCCGGTGAAGAAGCGCACCAGGAAGTAGTCCCGCCAGTCAGCGCGTACGACGGCCAGCATGCGCTGCACCTCATCCAGCGTGAACGGCTGGACGTCGGACTTGCGGATCTTGAGCGCCTTCACATTCGCGCACGGCGAGATGAAGTCGTAGCGGTCCGCCGCCTCGGCCATGATCTGGCGCAGCACTCCGAGGATGTTGTTGATGCGCTTGTTGCTGAGCTTTGCGCCTGTGCGGCCGGGTTTGTCGGCGAGCTTGGCCCGGAAGGCCAGCACGTCGGCCTTGGTGATGCTCGCCACGTGGCGGGTGCCGAACTCTGGGAGCAGGTGGCCGTCCAGGGTCGAGTCGAGCACCTTCATGTGGGAGCGGCGCCATTCGACTTGGTGCTCGGCCTTCCAAGTTGAGGTGAAGTCCTTGAAAGTCGGCGCCTCGACGCCTGCCGGCGCACCCTCGGGCAGAGCCGGCCCTGGCGTGGTGACGGCTGCCGCCGGCGACGCGGGCATTGCCGCCGAGCGACTTGCGGGGAAGGTTGCCGCGTAGTCGAAGGCGCCTGCCGCGATGTCCGCTTCAATCTTGGCGAGCGCCTTTTCCAGACGCTTGCGGTTACTGGGCGTATCGGGCAGCACCGTGTACTCACGGCATCGCTTGCCTTGGAATCTGAAATCCATGAACAGCGTTCCACGGCCAGTTAGCGTGCGGATGCTACCCATGGAGAACCCCACCATTCGCCATAGGGATGCCGACGTTCGTCTGACTGGACTTGCCCATGTCGCGAGCGATCTGCGCCCAGACATAGAGAATCTTCCTTCCGCCGAACGGCCGTATGTAGTGCACGCCCTCCAGCAGGACGCTGTCCTTGAGCCGCTCACGAATGGTTCTCGCGTCGTACTTGATCCTCGCGGCAAGCTCGTCAGTAGTCAGATATTCATCAGTCATGTCGGCCCCTTCGTCTACTCAGCGTATTGCTAGACACCTGAAGTGTACCGCCATATCGCTAGACGTCAAGCGTCCTATCAGGCACGCAATCTAGAAAACTACAATCAAGCCAAGATGTCAGCCCCTGCCCGCACTCAACTCAATGTCCGCATCAGTGAGCGACTCGAACGCGCCATTGATGAGAAACGCATTGAGCTGCGCGAAGCACTTGGCGCGATCCCATCCCGCTCGGATGTTCTGAGGCTTGCGCTGGAGGCTTACCTCGGCATCGACTTGACCGAGGATGAGCAAGATCGGCGGTCTACTACTGGCCCCGCAAAGCGTGTCAAGGCAAAAGCGGATCAGACGCAAAGCTAGCGCCGAGCATCCGACCTAGGCTGTTCAGGGTAATTCGCCAGGGTTTTTTTCGATCAGTTGGCGCCGTGCCGCCTGCAAGCTCGGTCGGTCTGCATGCTCAGGGTACCGCGCGAGGATGACGCGGCCCCGGCGGTGCATCTGGGCGGCCTTGTCGGGGTCGGTGCTCATGGCAGCCTGCGGTGGCACACAAAGCTGCATGAACCAGATGCGGTTCTGGTACCAGCTTCGCCGTAGACTCATTCCGCATCGAAGCCCACCCAAAGGGCCTCAACCTCAGCATGGCCCATGCTCGGTCGGGTCAGCCTGCAGTTCAGCCATGCACCCGGCGAGCATGGCGTCTTGCGCTGAGCCGATCGTCCGGACATTGCTTTCGTCATCACAGTTGCCCAGCGACGACGGCTTCAGTTCGCCCAAGAATCGACTGAGCTCTCGATCGTCTTCATCGTCAACGACTTGAACGAAATCGTGCAGCCCGCCGGGGCGCGGGCGTAGGCGCGGGCTTGGTGTTGAGATTGCCAATGTCGGGCAACTGCATGGCGCGGCGGATCACCAGCCGGCGATGCAGACGAGGGCAATGCCAACTGGCGCATGGGATTTCGCTGAGGTTCCAGTCACCCCCGCCGAATATCATCTAACGCAAAGAGCAGGGAGGGAAATCGATGGCATCAATCGATTCAGGCACAGACTCGCGCGTCGCCGTCCTGGTGGACTGCGACAACACCACGCCGGAGATCCTGGAGTACGCCTTGCGCGTCGTCGCCCAGTTCGGCCGCGTGGTGCTGCGGCGGGGCTACGGCAACCACACCACCCTAGCCAACAAGTGGCAGGAAGCGCTGGTGCGCCTGGCATTCACCCCCTGCCTGCAGTACCAGTACGCCGCCGGCAAGAACACGGCCGACATTGCGCTGGCGCTGGACGCGGTCGAAGCCCTCTTCGACCAGCGAGCCGACACCTTCTGCCTGGTCACCAGCGACTCCGACTTCGCCTACCTGTGCCGCAAGCTGCGCGAGCGCGGCGCCACGGTG
>JBHIWE010000194.1:0-8441 GCA_041987645.1 Acidovorax sp.
TATCTGGGCCCGATGCTGGTCGCCGCGCTGCTGCGCAACCTGATCGACTGGCGCCATGGAACGCTGCCGGAGCGGGAGTTCGAGCGGGTGGGCAACGTGGCGCTGGCGTTCTTCCTGGCGATGGCGCTGATGTCCATGCGGCTTTGGGAGATGGCCGAGGTTGCAGGGCCGCTGCTGGTCATCCTGATCGTGCAGACGGCGCTGATGTTCGCCTTCGCCTACTTCATCACCTTCCGCGTCATGGGTCGCGACTACGACGCGGCCGTGATCTCCGCCGGGCATTGCGGCTTCGGACTGGGCGCGACCCCCATCGCCATGGCCAACATGCAGGCCTTCACGGCGGCGAACGGGCCTTCGGTCAAGGCCTTCTTCGTGATTCCGCTGGTGGGCTCGCTGTTCATCGACTTCTTCAACGCGGTCATCATCACCGGCTTCATGGGCGCGCTGCGCTGAGCGCGGATGGACCGCGACCCAGCCGGCGATGACGTCGGAGCCGGCGCACAGCCTTCAGGTGTTGCGCAACAACGCAGCGCACCGGTTCCGGCGCGGCGCCCCATCGAAGGTGGCGCGGGTCGTGCGACAAGATGCGGCAACGACGCCACGACGCCACGACGCCACGACGGGGCCGTGAGTCGTCCTAAGCCGGCAGGAAAAGCGCCGGATTGACCATGGTGCGGTTGAGCATCACGCCCCAGTGAAGATGCGGGCCGGTGACGCGGCCGGTGGCGCCCACGCGGCAATAGGGCTGGCCGGTGGCCACCACGTCGCCCACGCGCACGTCGATGCCGCTCAGGTGGCAGACCATGGTCAGCAGGCCGCCGCCGTGGTCCAGCCACACCGTGCCGCCATTGAAGAAATAGTCGCCCGTGTCGATCACCCTGCCCGGCAGCGGCGCCACCACGGGCGTGCCCACGGGCGCGGCGATGTCCATGCCGCTGTGCGGGTTGCGCGCCTGGCCGTTGAACACGCGCCGCAGACCGAACGAGCTGGAGCGGCGGCCAGGCACGGGCACCTGCATGCGCAGATCCTGCGCGCGCGGCAGCGGGGTGGAGAAGGCCGCCATCACCTGCCGCTGGTGATCGCGCTCGCGTTCGTAGCGGGCGTTGTCCTCGGGCGAGAGATCGACGGTGCGCGGCGCTACCGTCAGGCGCTGTTCGCGGTACGCGTGCGGCGCCACGGCGTATTCCAGCGCATATTCCGGCGAACCGGCCTTGCGCACGGCGATGCGCGCCGTGCCCACCGGCGCCGAGAGCGGGATGCCCACGATGGCCGTCCATTCGATGGCATCACCCAGCACCAGAACGGGAACGCCGTCCGCATGCGCCATGGGCCGTTCGGCCGCCGGGCCCAGCGACAGGCGCGCCACCCCGCCCGGCACGGCCAGCGCGCGGGGCCACACGGCGGCCGTCACATGCCCTTCGGGCGCGGCGGCCCAGGCGGGCAGGGCACTGGCGGCGGCGCAGGCTGCGGCCTGCTGCAGCCAGTGGCGGCGGTTGCCGGAAGTCGGGCCGGGCGTTGGCTTGGTCGTGATGGACGATGGATGCGGATGGGCTGCGTGCATGGGTAGGCGGCTCGGGAGAACAGGGCAAAAGGGTGATCTTCGCATTCGCCGCACTGGCATCGCCCTGCAGCGCGGTCGGTCTCCGTACCAACGTGGCGACGAGCGCCGGCGGAACGTCGCCGCTCCCTCAGCCACTCGCCGAGATGTTTGCGGCGACGCGGGGTTGCGCCGTTCATCGCGTAGAGCTGGGGCGGCGCCCCTCCGATTCATGCGGGCACCTCGAGGATCCGTCCAGGGAATCATCGCCTGAGCGGTGACGGGTTCCGTGCGCAGGGGCGTGGCTGGCAAATGGTTGGGGCTCGTCACGATCTGCCTGCGTAGCACGGCCAGGGGCCGCTCGGCGGGCATGTGAAGCATGGAGGGGCTGGTTCGCGTGCCCGAGCGCAGGTGCTGTCTCGACGGCATGCAACGACGGCGTGGATGAGTCGCGGCCAAAGAAAAAGCCCGGCATGCGGTGCATGTCGGGCTTCGAGGGGAGGTCTTGCGACGCTTCCCGTGTTGGCTCCTCGACCTGGGCTCGAACCAGGGACCTACGGATTAACAGTCCGGCGCTCTACCGACTGAGCTATCGAGGAATGTTCGGTATGACTGACAACTAACGCTGTTGCGCCGCATGCGATTGCGCGGTGCAACTTGAATGAATCTTGGCTCCTCGACCTGGGCTCGAACCAGGGACCTACGGATTAACAGTCCGGCGCTCTACCGACTGAGCTATCGAGGAACAAGACTTAGATTATATACACAAAAAAACGACCGATCGCGATTTCGTCGATCTGCAATCACTTCAAGCCGTGGGTTCGGGCCGGCACCACAGCCAGGCGAGCACGCAGGCCATGCAGGCGCTGGCGCCCACCGCCACCCAGCGGGGCGCGGTGCTGAAGGCCAGCACCACGGCGCACAGGCCCATCAGCGCCGTGGCGCTCCACTTGGCACGGCGGCTCACGCAGCCGCCGTTGGCCCAGTTGCGCAGCATCGATCCGAAGAGCGGATGCCGCCAGAGCCAGGCGTGCAGGCGCGGCGAACTGCGCGCGGCGGCCCAGCCGGCCATCAGCACGAAGACGGTGGTGGGCAGGCCGGGCACGAAGATGCCGATCACGCCCAGGGTCAGGCTGCACGCGGCGAAGGCCAGCAGCAACCAGCGCACCGGCAGCGGCAGAGGGGCATGCACGGGGGGCGGGGGTCGTGGCGGCTCTTCGGGCGAGGCGGGCGGAACGGGCATGGCCGGATTGTGCCTGCGCCACGCCGTTGGCCGCCCTTGTAAGAGCACACCCCACGCGCTGCGCCGCGTTGCCTTATGCTGCCGCGCTGTTTCGTCGCGACCGGCTTTGCGTTGCGTTCCGTTTCGTTCACTTCGCCTTCTGCCCCATGACCATCCACACGATTTTGAAAATGGGCGATCCGCGCCTCCTGCGCGTCGCACAGCCCGTGACCGCATTCGGCACCGACGAGTTGCACACCCTGGTGCGAGACCTGCGCGAAACCATGCGGGCGGTGAACGGTGCGGGCCTGGCGGCGCCGCAGATCGGCGTCGATCTGCAGGTGGTGATCTTCGGTTCGGAGCAGCGCAACCCGCGTTACCCGGACCGCCCGCTGGTGCCGCAGACCACGCTGGTCAACCCGGTCATCACGCCGCTGGGCGATGCAGAGGAAGAAGACTGGGAAGGCTGTCTTTCCGTGCCCGGCCTGCGCGGCGTGGTGCCGCGCTGGTCGCGCATCCGCTACACCGGCTTCGACCCGGAAGGCCAGCCGATCGACCGCGTGGCCGAGGGCTTCCATGCGCGGGTGGTGCAGCACGAGTGCGACCACCTGATCGGCAAGCTCTACCCGATGCGGGTGCGTGACTTCAGCCGCTTCGGCTACACCGAGGTGCTATTCCCCGAGATCGACGCGGCCGAGGACGATTGAGCGCAATCAGTCCCGAATAGGGCCCTGGCCCTTGTTCGATGAGCGCATTGTGCTATTGAATGAATAGCAAACGGTGACCAGCGCGGCCTCAGCCGTCCGACAGCGCCTGCAGCAGCTCGGTCTCGATGCGGATCTGCCCTGCGTTGCTCTGCAGCTCGCTGCCTTGTACCAGGAAGGTGTCTTCCACCCGCTCGCCCAGCGTGCTGATCTTGGCGAGCTGCACGCTCAGTTGGTGCCTCGATAGCACCCGCGCCACGAGGTAGAGGAGGCCGGCCCGGTCGCTGGCGGAGATCGAGATCAGCCAGCGTTGGGCCTTGTCGTCGGGCCGCAGGGTCACGCGTGGTGCGACCGGAAAGCTCTTGACCCGCCGCGAGACGCGCTTGCGTGCCGGCTCGGGCAGTGCGCCGCCATCGGCGAGGGTGCGCAGCAGATCGCTTTCGACCATGTGGGTGAGTTCGCGGTAGTGGCCCGCCTGGGTCGATGCGACGACCTGGAAGGTGTCCAGCGCGAAGCCGTTGCGCGCCGTGTGTACACGCGCATCGAGGATGCTGAAGCCCGCGCGGTCGAAATATCCGCAGATGCGTGCGAACAGGTCGGGCTGGTCGGCCGCATAGACCATCACCTGCAGCCCTTCGCCCACCAGCGACTGGCGGGCGCGCACTACGGGCTGCTCGGAGCCTACCAGCCGCGACAGATGCCGCGTGTGCCAGGCGATGTCGGCGGCCTCGTGGCGCATGAAGTAGCTCACGTCCAGCGTGTCCCAGAGCTTGAGGTGGCCGTCGGCCGGCTGGGCGCTGAGCGCGAGCAGCACCAGTGCCTCGCGCTTGCGGGCCTCCACTTCGGCGGCGGCATCGGGCGCGCGGCCGCCCAGGGTGCGCAGCGTGGCGCGGTAAAGGTCTTCCAGCAGCTTGCCCTTCCAGGCGTTCCACACCTTGGGGCTGGTGCCGCGGATGTCGGCCACCGTCAGCAGGTAGAGCGCGGTGAGATTGCGCTCGTTGCCCACGCGCTGCGCGAAGGCGGCGATCACGTCGGGGTCGGAGAGATCCTGTTTTTGCGCGACCTGGCTCATGGCCAGGTGTTCGCGCACCAGGAACTCGACGAGTTCGGCATCGGCCTTGTACACGTCGTGCAGACGGCAGAAGTGGCGAAGCTCTTCCGCGCCGATCTGCGAATGGTCGCCTCCGCGGCCCTTGCCGATGTCGTGGAACAGCGCGGACAGGTAAAGCAGCCAGGGCTTGTCCCAGCCGCCCGCGAGCTGCGAGCAGAACGGGTATTCGTGCGCGTGCTCGGGCATGAAGAAGCGGCGCACGTTGCGCAGCACCATCAGGATGTGCTGATCCACCGTGTAGACGTGGAACAGGTCGTGCTGCATCTGTCCCACGATGCGGCGGAACGGCCAGAGGTAGCGGCCCAGCACCGAGGTCTGGTTCATCAACCGCATGGCATGCGTGATGCCGGCCGGCTGCTTCATGATCTGCATGAAGGTGGCGCGGTTGATCGGGTCGCGGCGGAAGCGCCCGTCCATCACGCCGCGCGCGTTGTAGAGCGCGCGCAGGGTTCGCACGGAAAGATCCTTCAGGCCGCCGGTGGTCTCGTAGAGCAGGAAGGTCTCGAGGATGGCGTGCGGCTCGCGCTGGTAGAGATCGTCGCTCGCCACTTCGATCAGCCCGGCCTTCTCGTAGAAGCGCTCGTTGATGGGGCGCAGTTCGTGCGTGGAGGGCGAGAGCCGCTCCTCGATGTTGAGCAGCAGGATCTGACTGAGCTGCGACACGGCCTTGGCCGCCCAGTAGTAGCGCCGCATCAGCGTCTCGCTGGCGCGCATGGCCAGGCGCTTGCCGTCGGGCGATGTGGTGCGGTAGCCGAAGGATTCGGCCACGGCGGTCTGCAGGTCGAACACCAGCCGGTCTTCATGCCGGCCAGCCAGCACGTGAAGCCGGGCGCGGATCAGAAACAGCATCGCCTCGTTGCGCTCGATCTGGCGCACCTCGAAGGGCGTGGCCAGGCCGCTGGCGGCGAGTTCGCGCCAGGTGCTGCCCAGGCCGGCTGCGCGGGCCACCCAGGTGATCATCTGCAGGTCGCGCAGGCCCCCGGGCGATTCCTTGCAGTTGGGCTCCAGTGCGTAGGGGGTGTTCTCGTACTTGGTGTGGCGCTGCTGCATCTCCAGCGTCTTGGCGACGAGGAAGGCGGCCGGGTCCATCTGCGCCAGGTAACGGCGGCGGAATTCGGTGAAGAGGGCCGCGTGGCCGCAGATGAGGCGAGATTCCAGTAGCGAGGTCTGCACCGTCACGTCGCCGGCCGCTTCGCTCAGGCATTCGGCCACAGTGCGCACGCTGGAGCCGATCTCCAGGCCCGCATCCCAGCAGCTGCCGATGAAGGATTCCAGCGCGGCGCGCAGCTCGCGTGCCTCGGCGCAGCCGTGGTCGCCTTCGCTGCGGTCCGGGCACAGGTTGTCGGGCAGCAGCACCAGCACATCCACGTCGGACGCGGGAAAGAGCTGCGCGCGCCCGTAGCCGCCCACGGCCACCAGCGCCACTTCGTGCGGCAGTCCCGCGCGCAGCCAGAGGCGTTCCAGCAGGCCGTCCGCCAGGGAGGAGAGCTTGTGCAGCAATCCGCGGATGTTGCGCGTCGTGGTGCTGCCGCCCTCGCGCAACGTGGCGAGCAGGGCCGCCTTGTCCTGGCGATAGGCGTCCCGCAGCTGGGGCAGGTCGGCGGCGGGCGACGGGGCGGTCTTGGGTGCGGCTGGGGCGGGCATGGGCATGCAGAAGGTGAGGGGTGTGCTCGGTCAGGCGGTCAAGCAAATTCCATACGAGCCCGCCCGTGCCGTGAGCCGTGGGCCCCGGGCGGCCGGATCAGGTCTTGGTCGCCGTGACGAAGCTGGGCAGCGGCGGCGAGCCGGCCGACAGCGTCATCACTTCGTAGCCGGTCTCGGTCACCAGCACGGTGTGTTCCCACTGCGCGGAGAGGCTGCGGTCCTTGGTGATGATGGTCCAGCCGTCGTTGCCCAGTTCCTTGATCTCGCGGCGGCCGGCATTCAGCATGGGCTCGATGGTGAAGATCATGCCGGGCACCAGCTCTTCAAGCGTGCCGGGGCGGCCGTAGTGCAGCACCTGCGGCTCTTCGTGGAACTTCTGACCGATGCCGTGCCCGCAGAACTCGCGCACCACGGACAGGCCGTGGCCTTCGGCGAACTTCTGGATCGCGTGGCCCACGTCGCCCAGGCGTGCGCCGGGCTTGACCTGCTGGATGCCCAGCCACATGGCTTCGAAGGTCAGGCTGCACAGCCGCTTGGCGGCGATGGAGCATTCGCCGATCAGGTACATGCGGCTGTTGTCGCCGAACCAGCCGTCCTTCGTGATGACGGTGACATCGACGTTGACGATGTCGCCTTTCTTGAGCGGCTTGTCGTTCGGGATGCCGTGGCAGACCACGTGGTTCACCGAGGTGCAGAGGTGGCCCGGGTAGGGTGGGTAGCCGGGCGGCTGGTAGCCGACGGTGGCCGACACCGTGCCTTGGCTGGCCATGCATTCCGCACCCAGGCGATCGATCTCGGCCGTGGTGATGCCGGGGCGGATGTGGGGCGTGATGTAGTCCAGCACTTCGGAGGCCAGGCGGCAGGCCTCGCGCATGCCGGCGATGCCGGCAGCGTCTTTGATGGTGATGCTCATGGGTGCAATTATCCCACCCGGCCTCCGCACTTGCCGCTGGCGCGGTCTTCGTCCTCGCGGCACCGCTAAAATGCCGGGTTTTCCGAAGGCATCCGGCCCACCGGCCCCATTCAGCGGCCGCCGACCGACGCTTTCTTGCACCCCTTCCCCATCACACAGGCCGCCACCGTGACCTTGCACATGACCCAGCTGGAGGGCGGCAACGCTCTCAGCACCTTCCGCGCCCAGCAACTGCAGCCCGCCCTCCAGGCCATCCACCCCAAGATCACCGGCATTGCAGCGCGTTTCGTGCATCTGGTGGCCACCGACACCGCGCCCACGCCGGCCGAGCGCGACCGCCTGGCCGCGTTGCTCGCCTATGGCGACGCCTATGGCGGCCCGGCTGACGGCCCGACCATCATCGTGACCCCGCGCCTGGGCACCGTGTCGCCCTGGGCCTCCAAGGCCACCGACATCGCCCGCAACTGCGGGCTGGCGATCCGCCGCGTCGAGCGCGTGACCGAATACCGCCTGGAGCTGAAGTCCGGCCTGCTGGGCGGCACGCCCGAGCTGTCGGCCGAGCAGATGCAGCAGATCGCCGCGCTGCTGCACGACCGCATGACCGAATCGGTGGTGCCCGATCTCGGCGGCGCCGCCGCGCTCTTCACCGAGCTGCCCGCCGCGCCCATGGAGTTCGTCGATGTGCTGGGCGGCGGCCGCGCCGCGCTCGAAGCCGCTAACACGCAGTGGGGCCTGGCGCTGGCCGACGACGAGATCGACTATCTGGTCAACGCCTTCAAGGGCCTGGCGCGCAACCCGACCGACGTCGAACTGATGATGTTCGCGCAGGCCAACAGCGAGCACTGCCGCCACAAGATCTTCAACGCGCAGTTCACCATCGATGGCCAGGCACAGGACAAGAGCCTCTTCGCCATGATTCGCAACACCCACCAGCTGGCGCCACAGCACACGGTGGTGGCGTATTCGGACAACGCCTCGGTCATGGAGGGCTCCCAGGTCGAGCGCTTCATCGCCAAGATGCCCGCCAGCGCAGGTACGGCGGGTGTGAGCAGCTATGAAAAGAGTAGCGCCCTGAACCACGTGCTGATGAAGGTGGAAACTCACAACCACCCCACGGCGATCTCGCCCTTCCCGGGCGCATCGACCGGCGCGGGCGGCGAGATCCGCGACGAGGGCGCCACGGGCCGGGGCTCCAAGCCCAAGGCGGGCATGACGGGCTTCACCGTCTCCAAGCTCTGGGGCGGTGAATTCGGCAAGCCCGAGCACATCGCCAGCCCGCTGCAGATCATGGTCGAAGGCCCGCTGGGCGG
>JBHIWE010000195.1:0-8415 GCA_041987645.1 Acidovorax sp.
GGGGGGCATCCCACGATCCTCGCCAAGATAGGCGCACCCACCACCGTGCAGGACTCTTCCACGCCCTCTTCCCCGGCGGCCTCCACGCCTTCCGCCGCAGCCACCACCATGACCCCGCTGGAGCGCCGCTCCAGCCTGAGCCTGGCGCTGATCTTCGCGCTGCGCATGCTGGGGCTCTTTCTCGTGCTGCCGGTGTTCGCGCTGGAAGCGCGCAAATACCCCGGCGGCGACGACCCCGCCCTGGTCGGGCTGGCCATGGGCATCTACGGGCTCACCCAGGCCGTGCTGCAGCTGCCGCTGGGCCTGGCCTCCGACCGCTTCGGCCGCAAGCGCGTGATCGTGCTGGGCCTGCTGGTGTTCGCCGCCGGCAGCCTGGTGGCGGCGCTGGCCGATTCGCTCACCGGCCTGCTCTGGGGCCGCGCGCTGCAAGGCGCGGGCGCGGTGTCGGCCGCCGTTACCGCCTTGCTGGCCGACCAGACCCGCGACGGCGTGCGCACCAAGGCCATGGCGCTGGTGGGCGGCAGCATCGGCCTGATGTTCGCCGTGGCGCTGGTGGCCGCGCCGCCGCTGGCCGCCCGCTTCGGCCTGGGCGGCCTGTTCGGGCTGACCTGCGCGCTGGCGCTGGCCGGCATCGCCACCGTGCTGTGGGTGGTGCCGCCCGAGCCCGCGCGCCACACCGCCTCGCCGCGCGGCGGGCTGGCCCGCGTCTTCGCCCACCCGGACCTGCTGCGCCTGAACCTGGGCGTGTTCGTATTGCACACGGTGCAACTGTCGATGTGGGTGGCCGTGCCCGCGCTGCTGGTGCAGGCCGGTCTGCCCAAGGCCGAGCACTGGCACCTCTACCTGCCCGCCGTGGTGGCCTCGTTCGTGCTGATGGGCGGGCTCTTCGCGATGGAGCGCGCCGGCCGCCTGCGCGCCGCGCTGCTGGGCGCCATCGGCCTGGTGCTGCTGGTGCAGGCCGGGCTGGGCTGGGCGGCGGCGGCGGGCGCGCCCGCCCCGCTGTGGGCGCTGGGCGGGCTGCTGTTCCTCTTCTTCTGCGGCTTCAATGCGCTGGAGGCCAGCCAGCCCAGCTTGGTGTCGCGCACCGCGCCGCCCGAAGTGCGCGGCGCCGCCCTGGGCACCTACAACACGCTGCAGTCGCTGGGCCTGTTCGCGGGCGGCGCGCTGGGCGGCACGCTGCTGCGCTTCGGCGGCGCGCCCAGCCTGTTCGCGGTGACGGGCGCGTTGTGCCTGGCCTGGCTGGCCCTGGCCTGGGGCATGCGGCCGGTGCCGGCCGCGCAGCACCCTCGCTGAGGGCGGCCGGCGCCCTGCGGCGCTCAGCGGGCTTCCGGCGGGCGTTCCTGGGGCTCCACCTCAGGCCGGGGCGCTGGCTTGGCCGGCTCCGCATCGTCCCGCTCCCCCTCCTCAGGGAAGGTATTCGGCAGCTGCGCCGCGCTCAGCATGGCGGCGGCCAGCGTCTCGTACAAAGGCCGCGCCAGCATGCGCGAGATCAGGCTGGCCAGCATGGCCGCAGACATCAGGCTCAGCACCAAAGCCTGGCCGTCCACCATCTCCATCACGATGATGAAGGACGTGAGCGGCGCCTGCGTCACCGCCGCCAGGAAGGCGGCCATGCCCATGGCGATGAGCGCCGGGGCGATGTCGCCGCCGCCCATCAGCACCGCCACGTTGTGGCCCACGCCCGCGCCGATCGAGAGCGACGGCGCGAAGATGCCGCCGGGCACGCCAGCCCAGGCCGTGAGCCAGGTGGCAATGAACTTGAGCGTGACGTAGAACGCCGGCACGTCGGCCTCGCCCGCCAGCATGTGCTTGACGGCCTCGGAGCCCGCGCCGAAGGTGGCACCGCCGGTCACCAGACCGATCACCGCCACCGCCAGGCCGGCGACGGCGGCGAAGCGCACCGGCCAACGCGCGCGCCAGCGGTTGAAGCGGTTGGGCGCGCCGGTCAGCGAATCGGCCAGCAGCTTGGCGAAGAGCCCGCCCAGCACGCCGCAGGCCAGCGACACGGCCAGGCCCGGCAGGAACGCGTCCCAACCCAGGCGGTTGACCAGGATGCGGCCGAAATAGCTCAGGTTGCCGAACACCGACACGCCCATCAGGCCGGCCAGCACGATGGCCGCGATGATGAGGCCGCTGCTGCGCGACTCGAACTTGCGCGTGAGTTCCTCGATGGCGAACACCACCCCGGCCAGCGGCGCATTGAACGCGGCGGCGATCCCGGCCGCGCCGCCCGCCACCAGCAGGCCATAGGGCGTGATCCCCGAACGCGGGCCGAACCAGCGGCGGCCATGGTGCATCACCCCGGCGGCCACCTGCACCGCGGGCCCCTCGCGGCCGGTGGACAGGCCCGCGAGAAAGCCCAGGGACGTGAGCACCGCCTTGGCGAACGACAGCCACAACGACACGAAGCGGCCCCGGTCCTTCTCGGTCAGGCCGGTCTGCAGCGCGGCCGCCACCTGCGGAATGCCCGAGCCCGCAGCACTGGCCGCCCAGCGGCGCGTGGCCCACACCACGAAGGCAGTGAGGGCCGGCGTCCACAGCAGCACGAGCCAGCCGCCCTGCCAGTCATAGACCTTCATGAAGAGGTCGAAAGCCCCTTCGGCCAGCATCGTGAATGCCACCACGGACAGGCCCGCCGCCACCGCATAGGCCAGCACGATGCTGCGATCCAGCCAGCGGCGGCCGTCGCGAAGCTCCGCGCGCAGGTTGTCGAGGAAGTTGGGTTCTCGTTGCATGGCGGGACGCTGGCGGGGGAGGAGAAACGGGCGGAAGGATCGGAAAAAGGCGCAGGGCCACTGGCCGGGGCTCCGGGTACGCAGGTGCGGCGTGTGCACGGGCGCTGTTCGGCCATTGTGGCACCCACGCCGCAATGCTGCCCGGCACACCCATCCGGGGACGGCTTGGGGCACAATCGCCCCTCTTCTTCGCGGCCCGCACAGGCCGCGCAGGCCGTAGTGCCTTCCCCCAACATTCTCTACAGGCCCTTCAACTCCATGGCATCCGTCAACAAAGTCATCATCGTCGGCAACCTCGGGCGCGACCCCGAGATCCGCACCTTCCCCAGCGGCGACCAGGTCGCCAACGTCACCATCGCCACCACCGACCGCTGGCGCGACAAGAACACCGGCGAGAACAAGGAAGCCACCGAGTGGCACCGCATCGTCTTCAACGGCCGCCTGGCCGAGATCGTGGGCCAGTACCTGCGCAAGGGCTCCCAGGTCTATGTCGAAGGCAGCCTGCGCACCCGCAAGTGGACCGACCAGGCGGGCCAGGAAAAGTACACCACCGAAATCCGCGCCGACACCATGCAGATGCTGGGCAGCCGCCAGGGCATGGGCGGCGGCCAGGGCGGCCAGGGTGGCGGCTATGACGACGGCGGCTACGGCGATGCCGGCGACAACGGCGGCGGCTACGGCGGTGGCAATGGCGGCGGCAACGCAGCACCGGCCCGCCGCCCCGCCCCGCAGGCCGCGGCTCCGCGCCCGGCACCCCGCCCCGCCCCGGCCCCCGTCGCCCAGCCGCCCCGCGCGGCCTCGGGCTTCGACGACATGGACGACGACATTCCGTTCTGATCTGCCGCAGCCGGCACGGCCGGCCGCCCAGCAGCCTCTTCCTCTCGCGGGGAAGAGGCTTTTTTTTGCTGTCCCGGGCGCCCGGCCTCGGTGCTCAGTGGTCCCGCGCCCGCAAGACCGCCTCGTCGAGCGCCATCGGCCGGGCCAGGTAGTAGCCCTGGGCGAAGTCCACGCCGAGCTGGCCCAGCACTTCCAGCTCGGCGGCCTGCTCCACGCCTTCGGCGACGAGCTGGCTGCCGATCTCGTGCGCGAAGCTGATGAGCCCCTTGGCAAGCGCGCGGCGGTGGCTGTCGCGGTCGATGGACTGGGTGATGCTCATGTCGAGCTTGATGACTTCGGGCTGCAGGTTGAGGATGTGGCGCATGCTGGCGTAGCCGGCACCCGCGTCGTCCACCGCCAGGCTCGCGCCCAGGGCGCGGAAGGGCCTGAGCGCCTGGGCGAGGGCGGCGTAGTCATTCACGATGGCGTGTTCGGTGACTTCGAGCACCACGCGGGAGAAGTCGGTGCCGTCATCCAGCAGCGGCTGCAGGGTGCCCGAGATGATGAGTTCGGGCGAGCAGTTCACGTTGAGCCGCACGTCGTGCGGGAAAGCCGCAAGCGCGCCCAGCGCCTTGTGGATGGCGTGCAGTTCCAGCTCCATGCCCAGGCCCACGCCGTGGGCGGCGCGGAACCACTGGTCGGGCGGACGGCGGGGCTCGGTGTCGAAGCGCGCCAGGCATTCGAAGCCGTGGATGCGGCGCTGCGCGATGCCATAGACAGGCTGGAAGACGATGCGCAGGCTGTCGGCAGCCATGGCCATGCGGATGTCGTGGGCGATCATGGCCTGCTGCTCTTCGCTGCGGGCCGCCGCGTCGAAATGAAACCCCAGGAATTCGGCGAAGGCGCGCAGCACGTCCATGTCGCGCTCGGTCAGCGTGGGAATAGGCTGGTAGCTGAAGCAGCACAGGGTGCCGAAGAGCCGCCGATTGCCGAGGACGATCGGCACGCTGAGATGCGCGCCGATCGGGACGGCCAGGGTTTCGGGGATGGCCATGGCGGCCGGGATGAGCGAGGTATCGGGGATGAAGGCGGGCAGTTCGCCCTGGAACACCTTCCTGCAATAGCCCTGCGAGAGCGGGATCACCTGGCCGGCGCGCAGCGGGCAACCGGGTTCGGCATCGAGGTAGTCCACCACCCGGTCGGTCTCGCGCAAGCGAGCGACGAAGACCACATCCATCGACAGATGGCGGCGCACCGCCTGCAGCACCCGCTCCAGGCCGGCGGCGCCGACCGAGTGCTCGAAGAAAGGTGCCAGGGGGTCGGTATAGGGGTGCGAGTGTCCTTGTGCTGCCGACATTTCTCCTCCTTCAGAAGTATCGCTGCGAAGCGGCTGGCGGCTCCTGGCCCGCCTGACTGCCCTGCTCGATTCAGCAATGCTTATCTCCATCGGTCGCCCGAGGCCCTTTGCTTATAGGCGGTTTCCTCCATGCACAGCAGAGGAATATCGCGAGATTCCATCCCGCGCCCCCTCTCGGGCCGCGCATCCTTGACGCGCATCAATCGAGGCCGCCGCCCTGCCGGCCCGTTCCTACCGCTCGGGAGGCCGTGCGCCCACGGGCTGCGTTCTGCGGGAGGGGCAAACTGGAAGGCCACGGCGGCTCTGCCCGATCCGCCGCACGACACACACCCAGGAGGCCCCCGCCATGCGTACCCCCGTTCCCACCGATACCGACGAACCCGGCATGGACTCGTCGGCCGACCCGAATGCCGAGCTGCCCGAGGGAGATGACATCAACGACCGCCTGAGCGCGGAAGACGATGTGGCCGACTCGATCGAGGACGTGTCCGCCCATGCCTTCGACGACATGCCGCAGGACGGCCCGCTGAACTTCGACGACGGCACCGACATGGGCCACCCGCGCGGCAACACCGCCCGCCAGGGCGGCACCTGGGAGGCCGACGGCGCCGACGAGGGCGACCTGAAGCCGCCGGCGGAGCTGATGTCGGACACCAACGGGCCGAGCGACCCGGACCTCAAGCGCCAGGGCTGAGCGCGCCTGTTCGGCGCCGGCTCAACGCCCGGCCGGCGCCAGCGCGGCGGCCAGGTGGTCGATGAGCGCCCGCAGCTTCGGCGGCATGTGCCGCGCTGCGGGAAAGAGCAGATACGCCGTGCCCTGGTAGAGCGTGTCCACCGTCCAGTCCGGCAGCAGGCGCACCACCCGACCGGCCGCGAGCGCATCGCGCGCGACGAAATCCGGCACACAGCCCACGCCCAGGCCCGCCTCGATGGCGGCCAGGCGCATCTCGCTGTGGTTGACGGCGCAGCGGCCCGACACGGCAACTTCCACGGCCTCATCCTCTTTTCCGATGACCTGGCGCACGAAGCGCCAGCGGGCATCGCCCGCCTGCTCGCCCAGCGGCAGGCAGCTGTGGGCCATCAAGTCCTGCGGAGTGCGGACGCGCCCTGCCGTGGCCGCGCTGGCGGCCAGATAGGCGGGGCTGGCGAGCGCCCATTGCTGTACCGGCATGAGGGCCCGAGCGGCCATGCCGGGCGGCGGATCATCGGTCAGGCGCACGACCAGATCCACGCCTTCGCGCAGCGCGTCCACGGGACGGTCCACCACCATCAAATGCACGTCCACCTCCGGGTAGGCGCGCAGGAATTCCAGCACCGGCGCCTGGAGCACATGGCGCGCGAAAGCCTTGGGTGCGCTCAGGCGGATCAGCCCCTGCGGCGTGCCCACATGGCCCTGCGCCACGCGCAGGCTGGCCTGGGCGGCGGCCACCATCTCGCGGCCGCGTTCGAGCACGGCCAGGCCCGCCTCGGTCAGGCGCAGCTGGCGCGTGCTGCGCTGCAGGAGCGACACGCCCAGCGCACCCTCCAGCCGCGCCACCTGCCGGCTCACGGCTGAGGGGGTGAGCCCGTGCCGCCGCGCCGCTGCCGAGAAGCTGCCCGCCTCCGCCACGCGCGCGAAGGCGACGAGTTCATGCATCACGTCCTGGAAATCGTCTGTTCTCACGCGGTACAGCTCCTGTTCTGCAGGCCAGTCTAGTCAAGGCGGGGGAGCGCAACGACCATCCGGGCATTGGTTTCACATTCTCCTGAACACGCACCATGCAGCCTTCCCCACTGGCCGACCGCCCCACTCTGCCCCCACTGGCCTGCACGGACGCTGCGGTCCGCCGCACGACCTCGTCCTCGCCCTCCTTCGGCCGGGTCGAGGCGCTGCTGCTGCTGGTGGCCGTGATCTGGGGCGGCAGCTACAGCGCCGCCAAGCTCGCCACGGCGCAGGTGCCGGTGCTGCAGTTCCTGGTGCTGCGCTTCGGGCTGACCTTCGTGCTGCTGCTGCCGGCGCTGCGGGGCCTGCGCGCGGCGCACCCGTGGCGCGCGGCGCTGGCCGGGGCCACGCTGCTGGGCATCAACCTGCTGGCGATCCTGGTGTGCGAGACCTTCGGCGTGTCGCTCACCACGGCGTCGAACGCGGCGTTTCTGATCAGCCTCTGCGTGGCCTTCACGCCGCTGTGTGAATGGGGGTTGCTGGGCGTGCGGCCCAGCCGCACGGTGCTGGCGGCGGCGGGTCTGTCGCTGCTGGGCGCGGGGCTGCTGGCGTTCCAGCACGGCCGGGCGTCGGCAGGCCTCAGCGCGGGCGACGGGCTGATGGTGCTGGCGGCGCTGCTGCGCGGCGTGATGGTCTGCCTCACGCGGCGCCAGGGGCTGCGGCACGGTCTGCCGGCGCTCACGCTCACCGCCGTGCAGATGGGCGTGATGACGGCGGGCTCGGCCCTGCTGATGCTGGCCACCCACGGCACCACCTGGCCCGCGTTGCCGCGCAGCGTGCCCTTCTGGGCGGCCATGGCCTTCCTGGTGCTGTGCTGCACGCTCTTCGCCTTCTTCGTGCAGAACCATGCAGCCACGCGCACCAGCCCCTCGCGCGTGGCGCTGCTCATGGGCAGCGAACCGCTCTGGGGCGCGCTGATCGCCGTGCTGTGGATGGGCGAGCGCATGACGGCCGCGGGCTGGGCCGGCGGGCTGCTGATCGTCGCCTCGGCGTGGTGGGTCACGCGCCGCAGCAGCCCCCCATGACAACGGGCGCCCGAAGGCGCCCGCAAGGCTCACATTGCTCTGCTTTTCATAGCATGCTGCGCTGATACATCAAGCGCGGGAGCCAGAAAGCATGCACGGCATGGTGGCTGAAGCTCAATGCACCACCATCAGCGTGAACGGCCAGACGTAAGCCTGCATGGTCACGTAGAGGCCCACCAGGCAGGCCAGGGCGATGGAGTGGAAGAACACGTAGCGCAGGATGTCGCCTTCGTGGTTGAACCAGCGCGTGGCGGTGGAGGCGACGACGATGGACTGGGCGTCGATCATCTTGCCCATCACGCCGCCGGAGCTGTTGGCCGCGCCCATGAGGTTGGGCGACAGGCCGAGCTGCTCGGCCGCCACCTTCTGCATGCCGCCGAACAGCACGTTCGATGCCGTGTCCGAACCCGTGAGCGCCACGCCCAGCCAGCCCATCAGCGTGCCGAAGAAGGGGTAGAACACGCCGGTGTTGGCGAAGGCCAGGCCCAGCGTGGTGTCGGTGCCCGAGTAGCGCGTCAGCGTGCCCAGCGCCAGCATCAGCACGATGGTGATGAGCGAATAACGCACCAGCCAGAGGGTGCGCACGAACTGGCTGACCAGTTGCACGGGGTTGTACTTCATGACCAGGCCGCCCACGATGGCCGACAGCAGGATGCCCGTGCCCGTGGCCGACAGCAGGTTCAGCGTGTAGATGGCGCCTTCCTTGGTGGGCTGGCGCACCACGGGCGGCACCTTCTCGACCATGTTGTGCAGGCCTTCCATGGGAAAGGCCGGTGCGAA
>JBHIWE010000196.1:0-8303 GCA_041987645.1 Acidovorax sp.
GCTACGCGCAGAAGACCGAGGCCCGCACCCTGGCCGACGTGGTGAACGGCGCCGACGTGTTCCTGGGCTGCTCCGCCCCCGGCGTGCTGACGGCCGACATGGTCAAAACCATGGCCGACAAGCCCATCATCCTGGCGCTGGCCAACCCCGAGCCCGAGATCCGCCCCGAACTCGCCAAGGCCATCCGCCCCGACTGCATCATCGCCACCGGCCGTTCGGACTACCCGAACCAAGTGAACAACGTGCTGTGCTTCCCCTACATCTTCCGCGGCGCGCTCGATTGCGGCGCCACGAAGATCACCGAAGCCATGAAGCTCGCCTGCGTGCGCGAGATCGCCGACCTGGCCAAGGCCGAGATGAGCGACGAAGTGGCCGCCGCCTACGCCGGCCAGGAACTCTCGTTCGGCCCCGACTACCTGATCCCCACGCCCTTCGATGCGCGCCTGATCCTGCGCATCGCGCCGGCCGTCGCCAAGGCCGCGCAGGAATCGGGCGTGGCCACGCGCCCCATCGAGGACTACGCCGCCTACCGCGAAAGCCTGACCCGCTTCGTCTATCAGACCAGCATGTTCATGCGCCCCGTGTTCGCCGCCGCCAAGGCCGCGCCCCAGCGCGTGGCCTATGCCGAGGGCGAGGACGACCGCGTCCTGCGTGCCGCGCAGGTGGCCGTCGATGACGGACTGGCCAAGCCCATCCTGATCGGCCGCCCCGCCGTGATCGAGATGCGCATCAAGAAGGCCGGCCTGCGCATCCAGCCGGGCCGCGACGTGGAGATCTGCGACCCCGAGGACGATCCGCGCTTCCGCCAGTACTGGGAGGCCTACCATCGCCTGATGGGCCGCGACGGCGTGACGCCCGAGACCGCCAAGGCCGCCGTGCGCCGCTCCAACACGCTGATCGGCGCGCTGATGGTGCACCTGGGCGATGCCGACGCGCTGCTGTGCGGCCTGGTGGGCCGCTTCGACAGCCATCTGGACCACATCCGCCAGGTCATCGGCCTGAAGGAAGGCGTGCCCGGCTTCGCCACCGTGAACGCGCTCATGCTCGACCAGCACACGCTGTTCATCGCCGACACCTACATCAACGAAGAGCCCGACGCCGAGCTGCTGGCCGGCATCGCCCAGATGGCGGCCGACGAGGTGCAGCGCTTCGGCCTGCCGCCCAAGGTGGCCTTCCTGTCGCACTCCAACTACGGCTCGTCCACGCGCCCCTCGGCCCGCAAGATGCGCGCCGCGCGCGACCTTTTCGCGCAGGCCGCGCCGCACATCGAATGCGACGGCGAAATGCACGGCGACACGGCCCTGTCGGAAAGCGTGCGCAAGAACGCGCTGCTCGAATCCACGCTCACCGGCGCGGCCAACGTGCTGATCTGCCCCAACCTCGACGCCGCGAACATCCTGTTCAACGTGCTCAAGACCACCGGCAGCCACGGCACGACCATCGGTCCGATCCTGCTGGGTGCCAAGGCATCGGCCCATGTGCTGACGCCGTCGTCCACCGTGCGCCGCGTGGTCAACATGACGGCATTGGCCGCGGCCAATGCAGCCGCCGCCAAGGCAGCCAAGGCCGGCTGACCACCCGCCTGCGCCTACCCTGCAAACGCCGCGCCCAGCGCGGCGTTTTTCATTGGGCAGGCCGGCGCGGGCCACGCCGCGCAATGGGCGTGGACATGACGATGGAGGTGCGCGTCTCGCCCCAGCGGTTGATATCGCTGAGAAAGTCTTCCAGAGCGGCCATGCCGGCCACGGCGACGGTCATCAGATAGGAGTCGGCACCGGTCACATGGTGGCACTCCACCACCTCGGGGCGGCCACGCAGCGCCTTCAGCAGGGCCTGCTTGTGCGGCTGCGCCACCGTGATGCCGACGACGGCCTGCACCGGCAGACCCAGCAGGGCGGGGTCGAGATCGGCATGCACGCCGCGCACCACGCCGCTGGCCTGCAGCCGCTTGAGGCGTTCCGCCGTCGCGGCGATCGACAGGCCGCTGGCCTGGGCCAGGGTCTTGAGCGGCGCACGGCCGTCGGCCTGCAGCGCCTCGATCAGCTTCCAGGCCTTGTCGTCCAGATGCAGGCTTTCGGTCATGTGGCCGATTGTCCATAAAGATTCTTTCGCCAGGCCAGCCATGCCGTAAAAATCCGCTTCGGGATCGGCGGCACGCGGCCTACGATCAAAGGCATGGATTCTTCCGAGCCTCTGCACCTCTTCGCTTCGTCGCTGCTGATCGGCCTGTCGATCGCCGTGCCCGTTGGCCCCATAGGCCTGCTGGTCATCCAGCGCAGCCTGGACCAAGGGCCGCGCGCCGGCCTGGCCGCCGGGATGGGAGCCGCCGCGGCGGATGCCGTCTATGGGGCCATCGGCGCTTATGGCGTGCACTGGCTGACGCAGTCGCTGGTCAGCCTGCGCGTGCCGCTCACGCTGTGCGGCACCGGCTTCCTGCTGTGGACGGCCTGGCAGCTGATGCATGCGCCCGCCGGCACGAAGGCGGCCGCTGCAGCACCCTCGCAGGGCGTACTGCACAGCTTTCTCGGCACCTGGGCCTTGACCCTGTCCAACCCCGCGACGATTCTGTCCTTCGTGGCCCTCTTCGGCGCGCTGGCAGGCCGCTCGGCCGTGTCATCGCCAGGCATGATGGTGGCAGGCGTGCTGGCCGGATCGGCGCTCTGGTGGCTGCTGCTCAGCGCGCTGGTGGGCCGGCTGCGTGGACGCTTCGATCCGCGCTGGCAGCGGGCGACCCATCGGGTCAGCGCAGCGATGCTGACAGGCTTCGCCCTGTGGCAGCTGGTCTCGCTGGCAAGATGAGGGCTTCGCAAGCGGGAGGCAGCGGCGGCCACAGCAGACGGGCACCGCGCGCCAGCGCAGGCACCACAACGGGGCGCCCCTTGCTTGCGCACGCCGCATCGACTTGAATTTGTATACAAATGGCGGGCATCAATCTTGCAAATCTTGGCCTACAAGCGCGCGAAGCCCGCCCTGTAGCCCGCGACGGCCCACGCTTTCCTTGACCCAACGGAGTCCCGCATGAAGAAACGTTCCCTGCTGCAAGCCGCGCTGGCCCTGGCCACGGCCAGCGCATTCGCGCTGCCCGCATCCGCCCAGACGCTGACGCCCATCAAGTTCCAGCTCGACTGGCGCTTCGAAGGCCCTTCGGCCTTCTTCCTGCTGCCCGCCGCCAAGGGCTACTTCAAGGATGCAGGCCTCAACGTCACGGTGGATGCCGGCAATGGCTCCGGCAGCGCTGTGCAGCGCGTGGCCTCGGGCAGTTACGACATCGGCTTCGCGGACATGGCCTCGCTGATGGAATTCCACGCCAACAACCCTGACGCCAAGAACGGCCCCATCGCGGTGATGGTGGTCTACAACAACACGCCCGCTGCCGTCATGGCACTCAAGAAGAGCGGGATCGCCAAGCCCGCCGACCTCACGGGCAAGAAGTTGGGCGCTCCGGTGTTCGATGCAGGCCGCCGGGCCTTCCCGATCTTCGTCAAGGCCAACGGCGTGGGCGCCGTGCAGTGGACGGCCATGGACCCACCGCTGCGGGAAACCATGCTGATGCGCGGCGACGTCGATGCCATCACCGGCTTCACCTTCACCTCGCTGCTGAGCCTGGAGGCGCGTGGCGCCAAGGCCAGCGACGTGGTGGTCATGCCCTATGCCGATTTCGGCGTGAAGCTCTATGGCAACGTCATCATCGTCAACCCCAAGCTGGTCACGGAGAACCCGCAAGCCATCAAGGCCTTCCTCAAGGCCTTCACGCGCGGCGCCAAAGAGGTCATCGCCAATCCTGCCGCCGCCATCGCCTATGTGAAGGAACGCGACGGCATCATCAACACGCAGCTCGAGACGCGCCGCCTGCAACTGGCCATCGACACCGTGGTCAACAGCCCAGACGCCCGCGCCGAAGGCTTCGGCCAGCTCAAGCCGCAGCGGCTTTCGCTGATGGCTTCGCAGGTGTCGGACGCCTACTCCACCAAGACACGGGTCAACCCCGAAACGGTATGGAACGGCAGCTTCCTGCCGACGGCCGCCGAGCTGAACATCCTGCCGCGCAAGTAACGACGCCTGGGGCGCGCCGGCCTGGCTCCCGCGCGGGGCTGCGGCTGGTCGCTCTCATTTCAATAGCTTAAGGCACTGGATCGACCTGCGCCGGCGGCATATTCCCTACACCACACCCATGCAGGCCGAAGCTCCCTATTTCGTGGACTTCCGTGATGTCTGGCTCGCCTACAACGACGAGCTGCTCGCACAGAACCACTTCGCCGTCGAAGCCATCGACCTGCAGGTGCGGCAGGGCGAGTTCATCGCCATCGTCGGCCCCTCGGGCTGCGGCAAGTCCACCTTCATGAAGCTGGCCACCGGCCTGCGCATGCCTTCCATCGGCAAGATCCGCATCGACGGCCAACCCGTCACCGGACCGCTGAAGATCTCGGGCATGGCCTTCCAGGCGCCCTCGCTGCTGCCCTGGCGCACGACGGTGGACAACGTGCTGCTGCCGCTGGAGATCGTGGAGCCCCATCGCAGCCAGTTCAAGGCCCGCCGCAAGGAATACGAGGCCCGCGCCCGCGCCCTGCTGCAGAAGGTAGGCCTGGGCGGCTACGAAGACCAGTTCCCCTGGCAGCTCTCGGGCGGCATGCAGCAGCGCGCGAGCATCTGCCGCGCGCTCATCCATGAGCCCAAGATGCTGCTGCTCGACGAACCCTTCGGCGCGCTCGACGCGTTCACGCGCGAAGAGCTCTGGTGCATCCTGCGCGACCTGCAGGCCGAGCAGCGGTTCAACGTCATCCTCGTCACGCACGACCTGCGCGAAAGCGTGTTCCTGGCCGACACCGTCTATGTGATGAGCAAGAGCCCGGGCCGCTTCGTCGTCAGGCGCGACATCGACCTGCCGCGCCCGCGCGAGCTGGAACTGACCTACACCAAGGAATTCACCGACATCGTGCTGGAGCTGCGCGGCCACATCGGGGCGCTGCGCAAGGCCGGCGGGGAGATCACGCAATGACGAGCATCATGAAGAACGCCGCGCACCGCCGACGCATCGAGCGCTGGTCGCCCTGGGTGCTGCTGTTCGCCGTGATCGTGCTCTGGCAGGTCATCTGCTCGGGCCTGGGCATCTCGGAATTCATCTTTCCCAGCCCCGGCGCCATCTGGAGCCAGCTGGTCGAATTCAAGTGGATCATCGCTGGACACGCCTGGCGCACCTTCTGGGTGACCATGGCAGGCTTCGGCATCGCCATCGTGGTGGGCGTGCTGCTGGGCTTTCTGATCGGCTCCTCGCGGCTAGCGTATGCGGCCGTCTATCCGCTGATGACCGCGTTCAACGCGCTCCCGAAGGCCGCGTTCGTGCCCATCCTGGTGGTGTGGTTCGGCATCGGTGCGGGCCCGGCCATCCTCACGGCCTTCCTGATCAGCTTCTTCCCGATCATGGTGAACATCGCCACGGGCCTGGCCACGCTGGAGCCCGAACTGGAAGACGTGCTGCGCGTGCTGGGCGCCAAGCGCTGGGACGTGCTGATGAAGGTCGGTCTGCCGCGCTCGCTGCCCTACTTCTACGGCTCGCTGAAGGTCGCCATCACGCTCGCGTTCGTGGGCACCACGGTGAGCGAGATGACCGCCGCCAACGAGGGCATCGGCTACCTGCTGATCTCCGCGGGCTCGTCGATGCAGATGGGCCTGGCCTTCGCGGGCCTGATGGTGGTGGGCGCCATGGCGATGGTGATGTACGAGCTCTTCAGCGTGCTGGAAAAGCACACCACCGGCTGGGCACGGCGGGGATCGCAGGGGGAGTGAGGGCGCGCGGGCCCGGGCCCGGCGCCATGGCGCAACCCTACAATTTCCGCATGCCCACCTACCGCGAAGCCACCGAAACCGACCTCCACGCGATCTGCGCGCTCGGCGAGGAAGTGAACGCGGTCCACCACGAGGCCTTTCCCGGCATCTTCGCAGGCCCGGGCGAACCGCACCGGGACGCAGCGCACTGGCGCAGCAGCATCGGCCGGGAAGACGCCACGACCTTCGTCGCCGAGTCCCGGGGCGGGCTGGTCGGCTTCGTCACCGTCAGCATCGTCTCGGAATCCCACACGCTGCTGAAGCCCATGCGCTTCGGCCGCGTGGGCAGCGTGGGCATCACCGCCAGCCAGCGGGGCCGGGGCATCGGCAGGGAATTGATGCAGCGGGCCCAGGACTGGGTGGCGCAGGGGGGAGGCGTCGAAGTGCGTCTGAACGTCTGGGCGTTCAACACCCATGCGCTGCATGTGTATGAAGAGCTGGGCTATGAGGTCCGCTCGCTGTTCCTGGTCAAGCCGCTGGGCGCCCAGGCCTAGGGAACGCAAATGCCCCGCCGCACAAGACCCCACCTGCTGCGCGCCAGCTTCCGGCCCGACGCCGACATCGACGAGAGCACCTACCCCTACAGCATCCCGGCCGTCGCGCAAATAGACCAGATCGACTTCCATCCCAACGTCACCTTCTTCGTCGGAGAGAACGGCGCGGGCAAATCCACCGTGCTGGAAGCGCTGGCCGTGGGCCTGGGATTCGGGCAGGAAGGCGGCACAAAATCCGTGCGGCTGCAGACGACGTTCCAGCAAGCTTCCGTCTCGCCGCTGCACGGCGACCTGCGGCTGGCCCGCGCCGCGCCCATTCCGAAAGACGGCTACTTCCTGCGGGCCGAGAGCTTCTTCAACGTGGCGACCTACATGGACGACATGCCCGGCCACAACGGCTACGGCCACCGGAAACTGCACGCCCAGTCGCACGGCGAATCGTTCATGAGCGTGCTGACGCAGAAGCTGCGCGGCGACGGCATCTACTTCCTCGACGAACCCGAGGCCGCGCTATCGCCCAACCGCCAGCTGGCGGCGCTGTGCGCCATCCACCAGCTGGTCGAGGACCACTCGCAGCTCGTCATCGCCACGCACTCGCCGATCCTGCTGTCGTACCCGCACGCGAAGATCATCCTGTTCGACGGCACGGGCGTGAGCGAAGTGGCCTTTGAGGACACCGAGCATTTCGAGGTGACGCGCGACTTTCTGAACAACTACCCGAGGCGGCTGGAGCAGTTGCTGGACGACGCGCCGGAAGCGTGAGGGCTTAGAACGTGTTCACGTTCTAAGCCTGCAGGCCTGCGGCCTGCAACAATCGGAGCCACCATGCCCCGCTTCGCCGCCAACCTCTCGCTGCTCTACACCGAGCTGGACTTCCTCGACCGCTTCGCCGCCGCCGCCCGCGACGGTTTCGAGGCGGTCGAATACCTGTTCCCCTACGCCTGGCCGGCCCAGGAACTGGCCCGTCGCCTCAGCCCCCTGGGCCTGCAGCAGGTGCTGTTCAACGCCCCGCCCGGCGACTGGGAGGCGGGCGAGCGCGGCATCGCCTGCCTGCCCGGGCGCGAGGCCGAATTCCGCACCGGCATCGCCCAGGCCATCGAATACGCGCAGGCGCTGCGGTGCCCGCGCATCCACGTGATGGCGGGCCTCGTTCCGCAAGGCGCCGACCCGGCCGCCGTGCGCGCCACCTATATCGCCAACATCCGCCATGCCGCCGCGCAGGCTGCGCCGCACGGCATCCGCATCCTGATCGAGCCCATCAACGGCCGCGACATGCCGGGCTTCTTCCTGAACCGCCAGGACGCCGCCCATGCGCTCATCGCCGAGATGGGTGCCGCCAACGTGCAGGTGCAGATGGACCTCTACCACTGCCAGATCGTCGAGGGCGATCTGGCGGCGAAGATCCGCCAGTACCTGCCCACCGGCCGCATCGGCCACCTGCAGATCGCGGGCGTGCCCGAGCGGCACGAGCCCGACGTGGGCGAGCTGAACTACCCCTATCTCTTCCGGCTGCTCGACAGCCTGGGTTACGACGGCTGGATCGGCTGCGAATACCGCCCCGCGCGCGGCACGGCGCCGCACGCCACCAGCGACGGGCTGGGCTGGCTGCGCCCCTGGCGACCCGCACGCAGCGGATAGCTATCAAATGAATAGCTGCAAGCGCTGATGAATCAAGCGCTGCAGGCCATTTTGGCTAGTACCGGTTGGAGAAGTTGGCGCTGATGCGCTGGCGCAGGTATTCAGCCCCGTTGATCGGCGCGTGCTTCTTCGCCGGGCCTTGGATCACCGCGTCTTCATTGGCCTGCGCGAAAAACGCCAGGCTGTAGCGCGCGCCCTGGTATTCGTGCGGCAGCGGGTTGCGCACGCGGTGGAAGTTGCTGGGCAGCTGGTCGTCGCTCCAGCGCATCAGCATGTCGCCGATGTTGCAGGTGATGACGCCCTCGATCGGGTCCACCGGCGTCCAGGCGCGGCCTTCCATCTCCTTGC
>JBHIWE010000197.1:0-8290 GCA_041987645.1 Acidovorax sp.
GTTGTCGGCATTGCCCCCTGCCGGATACGGTACGACAAGCTTGATGGGTTTGTCGGGCCAGGTGCCTTGCGGCTGGGCCTGCACCGCCTTCGGGCTGGCGGCGCCGATTACCAAAGTGACGGCAGCCAGCGCTTGTACGGCGAGCGCTGCAGGCCCTCTCGGATGGGATGTTGAATGCATGGATGTCTCCGGTCCAGGGCTGCGCAAGGCCGCCTCTTCGTGTTCTCGTTCTGCTCGGGGGCCGGACAGAGGACCGGCCCCGGATCGGGCACGCACTTGCAGCGCGCCCTGCTGTACTGCCTGTCTTTCGCCGGTCAACCCGCCAGGGCCGAAGCGCGCTCCAGCACTGCCAGCAGGTTCTTCGCCGCGCCTACGCCCATGTTCACGTAGGCATCGCTGGTCACGCCCCCGATGTGCGGGGAGAGGACGAAATGCTTCTCGCCCTGGAACGGGTGGCCGGCCGTCATCGGCTCCACGGCGAAGCTGTCCAGGCCCGCCGCCATCACATGGCGGGACCGCACGGCTTCCAGCAGCGCCGCCTCGTCGATCAAGCCGCCGCGCGCGGTGTTCACCACGATCACGCCGCGCTTGCACTGCGCCAGCGTGGCGGCGTTCAGAATGCCGCGGTTTTCGTCGGTCAGCGGGCAGTGCAGCGAAATCGCGTCCGACTCGCGCCAGATCGCGTCAAGCGCCACGCTCTGCACATAGTCCGGCAGGTTCTTCGCGAACGGGTCGAAGCCGATCACGCGCATGCCGAGCGCATCGGCCATCTTGGCGAAGCGCAGGCCGATGGCGCCCAAGCCCACCAGGCCCACCGTGCGGCCGCCCAGTTCCAGGCTCTTGTGCGTGGCCTTGTCCCAGTGGCCGTCATGCATGCGCGCATCCAGCTCCACCACCGACTTGGCGCAGGCCAGCAGCAGCGCCAGCGCCTGCTCGGCGACCGCAGCGGCGTTGGCGCCTACGGCGGCCACCACCTCGATGCCGCGCGCTTTCGCCGCGACCTTGTCGATGGTGTCGGTGCCGCTGCCGTGCTTGGAGATCACCTTGAGCGACGGCGCCGCGTCCATCACGGCCGCGCCCACCTTGCCGTAGCGCACGATCATGGCTACCGGGTCATGCTGGCGGCACAGCGCAACGAGGTCGTCCTCGGTGGGCGTCTTGCCGGCATAGACGATCTGGAAACCCTCGAGCAGATCCAGGGCCTCTTGCGCCAGGTCGGCACCGGTGATGACGATGGTACGGGCGCTCACAGCGTTTCCCCTTCCTTGAGCACGCCGGCGGCGCGCAGTGCGGCCGGCAGCCACTTCGACGCCGTGTCGCCGCGGGCGATGGCCTCGATGCGTGCGGCCTCGTCGGCCACCTTCTTGTCGGCCAGGGCCATCATGGCGGGGGCCTTGGCGCGCTCGATCACGACCACGCCGTCGGCGTCGCCCACCACCAGGTCGCCCGGGTTCACCACGGCGCCGCCGGCGGAGATGGGGTGATTGATGCGGCCGGGCACGAACTTGGTGGGCCCGGCGGGGTTGAAGCCCGCGCTGAACACCGGGAAGTCGAGCTCCAGGATTTCCAGCTTGTCGCGGATCGCGCCATCCACGATCACGCCGGCCAGGCCGCGCTTCTTGCAGGCGCTGAGCATCAGCGTGCCCATCAGCGCGGCGGTCTGGTCGCCCTTGCCGTCGATCACCAGCACGTCGCCCGGCTGGGCCAGTGCCATGGCAGCATGGATCATGAGGTTGTCGCCGGGGCGCACCTCGACGGTGAAGGCGGGGCCGGCGACCTTCATGTCCTGATGGACGGGAGACACGCGGGCATGCATGGTGCCGCGGCGGCCGGCCACGTCGGCCAGGATGGCGGCCTGGTAGGTCGAGGCACGGGCGACGACGTCCGCGGCCACGCGGTCGATGTCACGGATGATTTCGGGAAGTTGGCTCATGGTGATGTTCGCTGGGTTGAGAAAAAGGGAATGGACAGCGCGCGCTATTCCGCCTTGATGTTTCCGTCCTTGATGACCTTGGCCCACTTGGCCGAGTCGGCCTTCTGCAGCTCGCCCAACTGCTGGGGCGTGCCGCCGACGAGCGTCACGCCCAGCTTGTCGGCCAGGGCCGCCACGGCCGGGTCGTTGAGGGCCTTGTTGATCTCCTGGTTCAGGCGCTGGACCACGGGCGCAGGTGTCTTGGCGGGGGCGAAAACGGCCTGCCACTGCTCGACGACGAAGTCCTTCATGCCGAGCTCGCCCATGGTGGACACGGCGGGCAACGCCTTGAGCCGCTGTGCCGAGGTGACGGCCAGCGCGCGCAGCTTGCCGGCCTGCACATGGGGCAGCGCCGCGGCCACCGGGGCGAACATGAATTGCACCTGGCCGGCCAGCGTGTCCTGCAGGGCGGGCGTGTCGCCCTTGTAGGGCACATGGATGAAGCGTGCGCCGGTCTGCTGCTGCAGCAATTCGCCCTGCATCTGCAGGATGGTGCCGTTGCCGCCGGATGCGTAGGCCAACTGCCCGGGCTGCGCCTTGGCCGCTGCCACGAGGTCGGCCACGGTCTTGAAGGGCTGTTCCGCGCCCACCACCAGGATGTGCGGGATGGTGCCGATGGTCACCACCGGCTCGAAACCGGCGATGGGGTCGTAAGGCAGTTTGCCCATGAGGTGCGGCGCGATGGCCTGCGGGCCGATCGAGGTGCCGAGCAGCGTGGTGCCATCGGGCGCGGCCTTGGCCACGAAGGCGGCGCCGATGGTGCCGGTGGCGCCGGCCCGGTTGTCCACGATTACGGTGGTGCCCAGGGCCGCCCCCAGGCGCTGGGCCACGGTGCGGCCCAGCACATCAGTGCTGCCGCCGGGCGGGTACGGGACGACCCAGGTGATGGTCCTGCCCCCAGGCCAGTCAGACTGCGCGAGCACGGGAGCTGCCGCCAGAGAGCCCAGCAGCAGCGCGCCTGCCGAAGCGATCAGGCCGCGCCGGCCGATGCCGGGGGCTGCGGATCCGGGCGTCGATGGATGCAGGGGGTTGGTCATGGCTTGTCTCTCTTTCTGCTTGTATGAAATGGAATTCAGGACGTGCCCGGCACGGGTGCGAAGCCGTAGAGCGCGGCCGGGTTGTCCACCAGCACGCGCTGCAGCGTGGCGGCGGCATCGCCGGTCTGGCGCACCCAGTCGGCCAAGCGGTCCACCTGCAGCGCGTCGTCGGGCAGCGGCTGCAGGCCCGCCGTGGCCGTGGCGTGGGGCCAGTCGCTGCCCCAGAGCACGCGATCCGGCGCCGCGCGCAGGTAGCCGGCAGCCAGCACGTCCAGCGCCGGGTCGTCCACCGCGTGCCGCTCGCTCACGATGTAGCCGCCGGACAGCTTGATCCACGCGCGCCGGTCCTGCAGCAGCTCCAGCAGTAGCGCATGGGCGGGATGACGGCCGGCGAGCGCAGGCGGTATGCGGCCGAAATGGTCGAACACCAGCGGCACGGGCAACTGGCTAAGCACTTCCGCCTGTTCCCACAACAGGTCCGGTGCCATCAGCAATTGCAGGTGCCAGCCGAGCGGCGCGATGCGCTGGGTCAGCGGCAGGATCGAATCCACCGAGCCCGCCACGCCCAGCGACAGGTTGAGCCGCACGCCGCGCACGCCGGCCTCGTGCAGTCGCAGCAGTTCGGCATCGCTTTCGTGGCCGCCGATCACTGCCACGCCGCGCGCCTCCACGCCCAGCGCTGCCAGCCCTTCGAGCAGGCAGCGGTTGTCGGTGCCGTAGGTGGATGGCGTGACCAGCACCACGCGCGAGGTGCCGATGCGCTGCTGCAGCGCCCGCAGGTCATCCACGCCCGCGTCCGGCGGCCGCAGACGGGCTGCGCGGTCGGCCGGGAAGCGGCCGTCGTAGAGGTGGACATGGCCGTCGCAGGCGCCCCCCGGCAGCGCCGTGCGCGGCGCGGCCGTGCCGGCGGAAAAGCGCACAGGCGTGGGGGGACGGTCGTCGCAGTCCATGACGGGCGTCGTCATACGTCAGGGCGCAGGTCTGGCCGCCGGATCAGTCCAGGCTGGCGCCGGATTCCTTGACGATCCGGGCCCAGCGGGGCACCTCGGCCTTGAGCAGCGCGCTGAACTTCTCCGGCGTTCCGCCCAGCACCTCGCCGCCTTCGGAACGAAGCTTCTCGACCACGTCAGGTTGGGCCAGCGCCTGGTTGATGGCCTGGTTGAGCGTCTGCACGATGGGCGCGGGCGTGCCGGCCGGGGCCAGGATGCCGTACCAGGAAGCGGCCTCGAAATTCTTGTAACCGGACTCGGCCAGCGTGGGCGTGTCTGGCAGCTGGGCCGAGCGCTTGAGCGAGGTGATGGCGATGGCCTTGAGCTTGCCGTTGCGCACTTGGCCCAGCAGCGTGGGCACGGCGGACATGTACAAGTCGATCTGCCCGCCCACCAGGTCGGTCATGGCCTGCGAGGCGCCCTTGTAGGGCACGTGGCGCAGCTTGATGCCGGCGGCCTTCTCGGCCAGCTCGCCGGCCAGGTGGGCCACCGTGCCGTTGCCGGAATACCCCAGCGTGAGGGCATCGGGCTTGCCCTTGGCTGCGGCCACCACGTCGGCGAAGGTCTTGAAGGGCGTGTTGGCGGGAGCTGCCATCACGATGGGCGCGGACGACACCAGCGCAACGGGCACCAGGTCCTTGAGCGGGTCGTAAGGCAGCTTGGCGTAGAGCGACGGGTTGATGGCCAGGTTGCCGGTCTGGCCCATCACCAGCGTGTAGCCGTCCGGCGCGGACTTGGCAGCCGCATCCACGCCCAGGTTGCCCCCGGCGCCAGGGCGGTTGTCCACGACCACGTTCCACTTGTGCTGCTCGGTCAGCTTCTGCGCGACCGCCCGGGCGAGCATGTCCGTGCCGCCGCCGGGCGGGAACGGAACGATGAGGCGGATGGGCTTAGCGGGATAGGCCGTCTGCGCATGGGCGGCACTGGCAGCGAAACCCCAGCCTCCCAGCCCCAGCAGGACGATGCACAGGTGGGCGCCCAGGATGCGGCGGCGCAGCGAAATAGCGTGTTGCATGGTTTGTCTCCGTGTTGTCGAACTGCCCAGCCTTGTTCCAGGCATTGGGCGCGACTCTAAGGAAACGTTTCAACCCATACAATGCAGTTGCGCACAGCGAAACACATTCCACCATGAGCAACCACCCATCCAAGCCCTCATCCAGCGTCCTGTCCGCTTCCGCCGATGAGAAGGGCGCCAAAGCCGCGGACGGCGGCGTGATCGCCGTGACCCGCGCGCTGCAGCTGCTGGACGCCTTCGGCCTCGGCGAATCGCACCTGCCGCTGGCCGAACTCAGCCGGCGCTGCGGCCTGCACAAGACCACCGTGCTGCGGCTGGCGCGCACGCTGGCGCAGTCGGGCTATCTGGTGCAGCGTGAAGACGGCGACTGGCGGCTGGGCCCGGCCACCGGCTGGCTGGGAGCCCGCTACCAGGCCGGCTTCGACGTGCAGAACGTCATGGAGCCGGAGCTGCGCGAGCTGACACGGCTCACCGGCGAAAGCGCGGCCTTCTACGTGCGCGAGGGCGACCTGCGCACCTGCATCGTGCGGGTGGAAGGCCCGCAGGCATTGCGCCACCACGCCCGCATGGGCGAAGGCCTGCCGCTCGACAAGGGCTCACCGGGGCGCGTCATCCTCGCGTTCTCGGGGGAGCCCGGCACACAGTACGAGGCCATCCGGCAGCGTGGCTACCACTGGTCGATCAGCGAGCGCGAACAGGGCGTGGCCACGGTGTCGGCACCCGTCTTCGGCATGCACTGGCGGCTGATGGGGTCGGTGTGCATCTCGGGGCCGGCCTCCCGCCTCACGGAGACACGCCTGCAGGCGCTGGCACAGACCGTGGTCGCCACCGCCACGCGGCTTTCCTACGCGCTGGCCGGCAGCGCCGCGAACCCGGCCACGTCGGCCACGCGGGCGAGCCACTGGCATCCCTGAGAGCGTGTTCACGATATCCCGGAGGGCCCCGGCCGCCACGCGTGCTACCGTTGCCGCAGGCCCGCCAGGGCTTGCCACGACGACCACGACACGACCGGAGACGCCCGCCCATGAGCCGCTACCCCTTCCCCGACCTGAACGCCCTGCCGGACGACATCCGCGCACGCATCATCGAAGTGCAGGACAAGGCCGGCTTCATCCCCAACGTGTTCCTGGCCTTCGCGCGGCGGCCTGCCGAGTGGCGCGCCTTCTTCGCATACCACGACGCGCTGATGCTCAAGGAGGAAGGCGCACTGACCAAAGGCGACCGCGAGATGATCGTCACCGCCACGAGTGCGGCCAACCAGTGCCTCTACTGCGTGGTGGCGCACGGGGCGCTGCTGCGCCTCTATGAGAAGAAGCCCTTTGTGGCCGACCAGGTGGCGGTGAACCACCGCAAGGCCGACATCACCCCGCGCCAGCGCGCCATGCTGGACTTCGCGATGAAGGTCTGCCAGCGCAGCCACGAGATCGACGACGCAGACTTCGAGGCCCTGCACGCCCACGGCTTCGACGACGAGGACGCCTGGGACATCGCCGCGATCACGGCCTTCTTCGGCCTCTCCAACCGCATGGCGAGCTTCGCGGGCATGGCTCCGAACCCGGAGTTCTATCTCATGGGCCGCGTGCCGCGCGAGAAGAAGGCCGAGAAGACCCGCTGATCCGGCTGCGCCGCCACTGCGGTACAGCCGCCGAGCATTTGCTATTCAAAAGATAGCTTAAGGCGCTTGATCTACCCGGACCGCAAGCCATTTTCACTTGCGGCCTGCTGGCGCCCCGTCGGCCATGGGCTGCCGCTCGATCAGCCGGGACCCCAGCTTGCACGCCGAGCGCTCGGGCACCGGCCCCGGGCAGCGCTGCACGATGTGCTGCGCGGCCAACCGGGCCATTTCCGGCCCAATCAGTCAGTACGCTATGGTTTGAATAGCACATAGTGCTTGATTCGCAAGGGCTGCAGACCGTTTCATGCCTCATCACGCCGCCACCGGGGGCGCATCGCCATCGGCGCGCAGCAAGCCCCAGACCATGCGCACCAGTTCCTCCTCGAACACCGGCGTGCCCAGGAGCGGCGAATTCTCCAGCGCGGCGCTGCGGATGGCGCCCATCACCGCGCGCGTGGCCACGAACATCATGGCCGGCGTGGGCAGGCGCACCGAGGCGTTGCCGCCCTCCTCCACGAGCCGCGACAGCGCCAGCGCGTTGCGCTCGGCCCCTTCGCGCAGCGCGGCCGTGATGCGGTCGTGATGGTCGATGCGCCAGCCCAGGCGCACCATCTGCCGCCCGGCCAGCGAACGCCCGGTGCCGAAGGCGGACACCAGCAGGCCCACCATGTCGCGCAGCACCGCACGCACCTCGCGCCGCTCGGCCACGGCCGCATCCAGCAGCTGCTGGATCTCCTGCTGCACGCGGTTGCGCTCGCGCTCCACCATGGCCAGCAGGATGGCCTCCTTCGACGGGAAGTACTGGTAGAGCGTGCCGATGGAAAAGCCGGCCACCTCGGCGATGCGGTTGGTGGTCACGGCGGCCTCGCCCTGCTGCTCCACGATCTGAGCCGTGGCACCGAAAATCGTCTCGATGGTCTGCAGCGCGCGCTCCTGAGTGGGCTGGCGGCGCAGGGCGGGCCTGGGTTTCGGGGCGTCGGTCTTCTTCATGGGCGGGCCTCTAAAAACATGAGCTTTAGGCGAGTAGCGGGCGGCGCCGCAAATATGAATAATGCTCATAAACGGACCGGGTCGCAAGACGGCGCCGACCCGCACCAGGAGACCGCCATGAACGCAAGCACCGCAACCGCCCGCAGCGCCGATCAGGACACCAAGGCCGGCGCCCGCCGCGCCAGCCCGCTGCCCATCCGCAAGCTGGCCGTGCACCTCGAAAATGGCTTCGGCCGCCACTGGCACGGCGGCAAGGCCTTCCACACGCAGTTCTTCAACGCGCTGTCGATGAGCTTTCCGGTGGGCGAGCAGTTCTTCATCGACTCGGTGCGCAACGCCATGCCGCTGCTGCCGCAAGGCCCCGAGCACGCCGCGCTGCGCGAGGAATTGCACGAGCAGATGCGCGGCTTCGTCGGGCAGGAGGCCACGCACCGCCACATCCACGGGCTCTACAACGCGCAGCTGGAAAAGCAGGGCCTGGTCAACCGCTGGCAGCACTGGGCGCGGGACCGCATCGCCCTGCTGCAGAAGAAGGCGCCGCACCCGCTGCATGCGCTGGCCGCCACCTGCGCCTATGAGCACTTCACCGCGCTGCTGGCCGACGGCACGCTGCGCCACAGCCGGTGGCTGGAGGGCGCCGAGCCGGAGATGCAGTTGCTCTGGCGCTGGCAT